>CAXUIF010000007.1:6656-31869 GCA_964250995.1 uncultured Acidobacteriaceae bacterium | reverse complement strand
GGATCTCGAACAGATCAAGTTCCTGCTCGGCCACTCGTCGATTCAGACCACTGAAAGGTATTTAGGGTCGGAGCAGGAGATCGCTGTGGCGGTGAACGATAGTTTAGGGCTTTGACGCATTTGGCTGTCCCGCAGTCCTCTTCAGAGAGGGCGCGGGCTACTCCTAACTCCTGAGAAGAAGGCATTCTCAGGGGTTGAGGGGTGGTATGGTGGGAAAATGGCAGATGCAGAGTCCAGGGAGCAGGGAACAGGGAGAAGCAGGGATCAGGGAACAGAGAAACAGCGGGCCGGAACTGGCGCTCACAGGCCCTTGGAATCCTTCCTGTTCCCTAATCCCTGATCCCTGTCCCCTCGCCTTGCAGGCTGCCGCCTTCGCCCGCGCCGCCAAAGCTCCCTCTTCCCTCCGCGCCTACGCGGCCGATTGGCGGCACTTCGTTGCCTAGTGTGAAGACCGCGAAGTCTCCGCGCTGCCGGCCACGCCCCGAGACCGTGGCCCTCTATCTCACGGCGTTGGCTGCGACCCATCGCCACGATCACCCGGCGCCTGACCGCGATCAGCAAGGCCCACCAGGCCCGGGGGCTGGCTTCACCCGCCACCGTCTCCGAACTAGCCGTAGGAGAGACGCTGAAAGGCATCCGCCGTGCCCTCGGGACCGCCCAAAAGGGGAAAGCTCCGCTGCTCACCGCCGATCTGCTGCAGGTGCTCGCCCACCTCACCCCGGACCTGGCTGGCAAACGGGACATGGCACTGCTGCTGGTGGGCTATGCCGGCGCCTTCCGCCGCTCCGAGCTGGCCGGGTTCAGTGTCGAGGACCTGGCCTGGGTGGAAGAAGGCGCCGTACTGACCCTCGGTCGCTCCAAGACGGACCAGGAAGGGCAGTGGAGGAAAGTAGCCATTCCGCGGGGAGCGTACGCGGCCACCTGTCCGGTGGGTGCCTTACGGCACTGGATCGAAGCGGCTCAGATCACAGAAGGCCCGCTGTTTCGGCCGGTGGACCGGCACGGCACGCTGCGCAAGGGCAGACTGTACCCCGATGCGGTAGGCGCCATCGTCGGGCGAGCGCTCGGGCGGGCGGGGTTTGAGGTGGAGATTTGGGGGTCACTCGCTCCGCGCAGGCTTCGCCACGCAAGCCGCCAAAAACGGAGCCTCCGCCTCGACATCATGCGCCAGACCGGCCACCGTTCCGTCCAGACCGTCTCCCGCTACGTCCGGGAAGCGCAGATCTTTCGTGATGCACCTGCCAGTAAGCTGGAACTTTGAGGATCTCACGGCGCCAAAGTGGTGGACGGCGAGTCCGAAGCCATGTGGAAGCTACGGGGACTTAGGAACGTGTGTCGCCGTGGTGGGCACGGTACCACCTACTAGGTATTGAACCGTGTACTGGCAAACCCTAAATTTGGGCTATGACGATCCAAACGACCCCGGCGAGTTTCTTCCAGGGCTTCCAGTGCACACGACCCATATTGATCGCTCTCGGGGGAGCGTCACCCTGAGCGGATCGATGGCAGCTCGTTTGAGGCCCGCTTGACTTACTGGGGACCATCAGAAGCGACGCAGCCTGCCAGCGAACCAGAGTGCAATTCCTGAACGAAAGACACTAATCTTCAAAGCTCGCGTCAGGGAAGCGTGGGGCCAACTCTTGGCGATGTCAAGCTGCAGACTGGCTACAGCCCAGGGAAGACGGTCTCGCAACATGTGCGGGAAGCGCGGACTCTCGCCATGCCCCCCTTGCAAGCTTCCTCGGTGATTTTGCGGAGCTGATAAGTGTTGCTCATACACAACGGCTATCCGAGCCTTGTTGTGATCTCGCGAGACTTATCCACGCTCTCCGCTGTCGAGGAGAGGAAGATTGGGTCAGTAGTCGTTGCCTATAAGCAACGACCTTCCGAGCCACATTAAACCATACAAGTCGCTATACAGTTGTTCTTGACAGCCGTGATGGTTTCGGATCTAATCCTCGCAACCTTAGAAAACGTCTAGACCGCACCCGGATCTAGGCCGCTCCTAAAATCCGCAATAATGTCGAGGTGTGTAGTGGATAAGAGATCGAGCAAGGCAGCTGTATTCGCATCCGCGGGTTTACCCTTAATCGCTTTGGGTGTTGTCATGACCGGGCTTCCATCGCGTTTAGCCGCGCAGTCCTCATCTTCATCAGGGTCTGGGGGCTCCATGTGTACATATAACAGCGGTAGTTATAGCCCCGGGTCTCTGACGAACCAAGCCGGCGTAGTAATGCAGTGCCAAACCAATGGGAGTTGGGCCAAATACTAGCTCTCACGTTTGGCCCCGACCTAGCACATCGGGGCTCTCTCCTGCCTTAGTTCCGACCAGCACAATGGATTATAGACTTGAGCAGACTTTTTTTGAGGCCACAGTTATATTGTCTTTGCCTTTCCGCTGTGGCTGCCTGCGGTTGCCGGACCAAACCTGTGCAGACCACCTCAATCCAGAAGGGGCCCGACGGGAAGGTATACTGTTATGACGATCGTCATGCTGCATACTCAGTCGGATCGATGATCTACTCACCCAGGGTCAAGGGCCGCAGAGAACAGTGTTCTCAATATGGCACTTGGGTTATCGTTCCCTAACGTTGACGAGGTGAATCGCTACTCCTTAGTTTCCCTGTGGTGGATCGGCATGATCCACCACAACTACACTTACCCGACCTTTCTTCGGTAGCAGTTCAAGTCCTAACTGCTCTTTGACCGCCGTGTAAATCGAAGGCCCGGCTTCCTGGTTATCCAAAACTCCGTGTTGATCCGTGGTGGTAGTACTCATCGCGAGTTGCTCCGGGGTCCAATGCAATTGGACATCGTAGTAACCACTTAGTCCTGTGTGATCCTGGACCATTCTCCCCGTATCCATCGTTAGCTGGAACGCTAGTGCTTGCATAGAGAAATGATTTCCTTCGAGGTCACCCAACGTGCTTCGAGTAACGACTGCGTCCACCCCTCTCTCGCTTGCGCCAGCCATAGACGCTTCATCCGAAGGATGCATCTTGGGTTGGGTCTTCGTCTTCTCAAGCGAGAGTATTGACATCTCACGCTGCTCCTCATGCACCTTCAGGGCGAATCTCTTTTCAAGTAGCTTTTGCAGTAGGGCCCTCTTTTGGTTAGTCGGCAGCTTATCTACGTTTACGGGTGAGCCAGATTCTAGTCGCGCCTCTACGTCAAATCGTTGAGTCATCTCCCACTTTGCAAGCCCTTCAATCCGATGTTCTTCATAGACGCCGTACGCCTCTTGCACTAACTGCCAAAGGGTCACCCCCCGTGCTGTAAACCCTCTGGGCAAATACTGCATTTTCCAGCCGTCACTCTTAGGATCGCTTGGCTTGACGGTAGAAATATCTGCAAAAGATGTCCCGAGAGCACTTACGTTGCCTTGCAAGTATACGGGCCTCGGTTGCGCCAGCATTATTGCCCCAAGCACCAGAAGGTTTATAGTAGGCGCACACACCATCACAAGGAGCCTCCAAAGCATGAGAATAGAACGTTCTATCAAATTGCACAAGCTGAGAGTGGGACGACTCTCCCACAAAGTTGGGGATCTTAGATCGGTAGCGAGCTGTTTCTCGTATCGTGCCAAGTGTTTATAGTTCAGAAGCCCTCCGCAAGGTACTCCTTTCGCTATGAAAGCTATGATGCTGTCTTTATATATCCTGCTCACGTGTACTCTTGTGATTCACATATTGTCCCTCCCCTATTTCCCTAGTCAGGATGGCCCCGACCATCTGTACTGCAGTGACATTCTGCTGCATAAGACAGCTTACGCGAAGTCCGCGGTGGCTTCCGTATACACCGCTTCGCATGATCGTGCGACCAACACCTTGACAAGTTGGCTGCTTGGATTCCTAGCTGGATTCGTGTCGGGGGCTTGGGCTGTCAAGCTAATGGTAGTGCTGATTACACTTGCAATCGCCTTAGCCAGCCCTTGCGCGCTACACTTACTGACTCCTAATAGGACCGCGCTGTCGTTTTTGTTACTACCCCTGACCCTTGTAAGCTTTGTATACCTGGGGTTCTTTAATTTCTGCTTGAGTCTACCGTTCTACATGATTGGGGTATCGGCGTGCGTCCGGTTTCTAGAGCGCGGCGGCCGATGGTTCTTGGCGGTGACAAGTCTGGCGGGAGTTATCGTTGAGCTCTGCCATCCTGCGTCGTTCGCAATGTTGATGTTGACGATTGTGACTCTACTGGGTTCTCACGCCTATGTGCAAAGAGCGAACGCGAAGGTGTTGGCATGGCGCCTGCTATCCGTGATTGCAGCGCTCTCCCTCCCAGCTATAGCCTTTCTGAGTTTCTTTCATCACGTCTCAGTCCGACCGGGCCCAACTTCCCCGAAGGACGCACTTATGAACCTGATCTGGTTGAGTCCCTTATGGAGCTTCTCTGTTGAGGACGCGTATCTAGCAGCTGCATGGATGCTCTTCATCGTGACCCTTAGCTCTGTAGCTCTCTTTGTGCTTCCCGCGTCACGTCACCGGCGTTCTATGGTAGCTGCAAGCATTACGATGCTTACCTGCGTGCTTGCGGTCTCGTCTAACGAATCAAACGGGGGCGGTAGAGTATGGTCCCGCATCGTCTGTTTCATCTATATTCTGGCTATCTTCTGGCTTTGCGAGCGAGACCTTAGACCAGCTCAAGAGTGGTCTAGTGCGGCTGCCAGCACCCTGTATATCGTGGCGTTCCTCTCCCTCCATTACCGGCAAGAGCAGATAATCAGTGCTTCAACCGCGCAGTATATGACTGCAAAGGAACATATCCCTTTCGGTGCGTCGCTGTACTCCGTCAGCTTCGACAACCGCGTTAGTTCCTCACTCCCCCACGTGAGCTTGCTGTTCGAGCCAGGTCTTCATGTAGGGGGGTATCTCGCCGCTGCGAGCAAGGGCACCGACCTCGACAACTTCGAAGCTGACCTTGGGTACTTTCCCATGCGTTACAGTCGTATGTCGGACCCTTATCTTACGATAGCGCCAAGAGGAGTCTTAGAAACCGCTCCTCTAGCGATAAATTACTCAAACCTCATCGCACAAACACCTCAGGAGGCGAAGTATCTGGTCTTCTGGGGGTTCTCGAAGTCTGTCTCCGACTCCAGCTCTGCCCGCTTTTTGAAGGAGCAACTCGCACAGCATTTCACCCTCGAGTATGAGAAAGGAGTAGTCCAGCTGTACCGACTTAACTAGTCGCTCCTCGCGCCTGCGGCTTGACGTGCCTTGTGCGAGACGCATATACTCACCGTTCATCCGCCCTAACAAATGTCCAGGTTTAGGAACATTTGCGAGGGACACAACGATCCTGATGCCGGAGTGTCAAAGATGTCAGTAGATACGAACTCGCAGATCTCTCAACCAGGCTTCCAGAGGGGCCTTTTTGCAGCAGCAGGCCTTTCCCTCACTGCCTTAGCCATTGTAGTCTCCGGTACTCCAGCCAAGCTCGCAGCGCAATCCTCCTCCAGTAGTGGTTCCGGTGGAACAAGTTGTACATATAATTCTGTAGCTTATCCACCTGGAACAACAATGAACCAAGCAGGGTACAACGTCACCTGCCATAATGATGGCCAGTGGCGCTGAGTGAAGGCGACTCAAAACTCCTACCCGCCAGTTGTTTCAACTGCAAACGTATTTGTAGGCGAGGAAGAGTTTGCTGATGAGTGATGTCAAAGCGGAAGACGAGAGGGTGCTGGTCATATACGACGAGCCTTTCTCGTCTTCTATTCACTATCGCCCATTCTTCCAGTCTCTGGAAGACGAGTTTCTGTTTCCCTTCCTTTGTTCACGAATTCGCGTGGCTTCACAGATCGAGAGGATCATCGTATTACACCACTACGATGAAGAACGAATCGATAGGCGCTTTGCTGCAAGCCTAGAGGTGGCAGGAGTAACTCCTGTTCGGGCACTCTACAAAGACAGGCTGCAGTCCGTAAGTGCTTATCTGCAGTCAACAAACACGGCGGTTGCGGTCCTCGCGAACTTTGAAGGGCTCCTGTTTCCTGCGGATCTTAGCTCAGTTCTGCTCGATCGACACATCATAACGGGTAATGACTTCACATCTGCTATTTCTACAATCGACGGGCCGCGCTTATCGGCCGTCAGTGCCGGCTTTATAGGCAATATTGCGGAGTTCTCGGCCTTAAGCGGGTACATCGACTTGGAGCCAGCCGTCGAGAAAGTTCTCGCCTGGACCAGAGTAACAGGACAACAGAGCCCGATCTCGCTCCGAACCGACTACGTTGACGTCAGAGGTACTTATAAGCTCAAAGCGAGAGACTTCCCGGATCGAATGGAGTATCTCTGGCCGAGGGAAGTCGAGTGTCTCGTTCGATCACTTAAGACCCTACGGCCGCTTACTCTTGAGAAAGAAAGAGCGGGAGATCTCCTACGGGCATTGCGGTTTGCTCACACCCAAGACAGAAACTCGTTACTCGCCCTCGGACCGTCGACCTTTACGCTCCCTGATGAGAACTGTACGAGGCCTATCAAGGTTCTCTTTATCTCTAACGCGTCCGCCTTCTCTGGAGCGGAGGAGAGCTTGTGTACTTTGGTAGAGGCGCTCGATCATTCTACATTGAGACTCTCGGCGCTTGTAACCCTTGAGGGTATCTTCACAGACAGGCTGCGCGGTGCAGGAGTGAATGTCACCTGTGCCGCTATGTCCATGTCGGACTCAACTCTGGCAACCTACAGTTTCGTTGCTGATGTGATCTCGCGGGAGATGCCTCATGTCATTCATCTAAATGGATTTGAGAGTACCATGGTTCTGGCGGCCGTCTATAACAGTACGCTTCCTATTATTCAGCACGCACGTAATGGAGGGCTGCGAGAGTACTCCGCCGCTCTTGAGATAGCATCGATGGTCGTCGCCGTCTCCGAGTATGTCGCCGAGTCCGTGGTTGCGAAAGGCGTCGATCCTAGCAAGGTTCATATTCTTTACGATGAGGTAAATACTCGCAGATTCGACCCGGCGCATTTCAGCCGTTCAATATGTCGCGCCGAGGTCGGCATCGAAGACGCACGTCCCATAATCCTTATGGTGGCGCGCCTTGTGGAATACAAGCGTCACGATCTTATGCTGAATGCACTCGCAATCGTAAAAAGAACCTTTCCGTCCGTCCGTTTGCTGATGGTTTGTGATTCTTATGCAGATAATCCTCTCAGCGGGAGGATCAACGATTTGGTGGCGACCCTAGGACTGGCGGAAAATGTAGACGTGCGTGGTTTCACTCACGACGTTCGTCCTCTTATGTGTGCGGCGGACTGTCTTGTCCTTTGCTCTGATGGGGAGGCTCTCGGAAGGTGTGTCGTAGAGGCACTGTCGATGGAGTTGCCTGTGGTAGTGACCTCGTCCGGGGGAACCCATGAGGTCGTACATGACGGTACCAGCGGTGGCCTGGTTGTACCTTCAGGAGATGCAGCAAGCATCGCCAACAAGATCGTTTGGCTACTCACAAACACCGACAGGGCTGTCGAACTCGGCCGTGCTGGTCGAACGTTTGCGGTAGAGAGCCTCGATGCAAGACGAGCTGCAGCTCGCTTTACCGAATGGGTTACCGCGATGTACCATGGCCGCGCTGTCGTTTCAACAGACCTTGCGATCACTTAAGCCTAGTGACCTCCCAAAGCGTCATCTCTTCCGTATGAGTAGTGTCGTCAGAGACCTGACCAAGCCGGACGACTGAGAAGGATCGGTTCGCGACTACCCGCGTATCAAACCAGATGCTACCAGGCTCGTCGACCACGATAAACGACCTTGCCCTCAGCGCACTATCTACATCTCGGATCGCTGCGGTATAGAACGAGTTATCACGCCATTTCTCCATCATGTGGAAGCCGGTGACCTCGTTTCGGTTGCTTCGTGAATCTAGGGCCGCCTGCCAATCTAACACGTAGACCCAAGGATAAGTGGGGTAATAATGTACTAGCTTATCGAAATGATCGAAGCGTTCCACAATTATCGGCTGATTGTGAGGTAGGAGCTCTAACAGCGCATGATCGTTTGGCTTATCAGGAATGTATCTCCCATGTAGAGTTGGAATGGTTGCCAGATCGTAATGTACTACAGCCAGAACAAAAGCTGCCTCATAGGCAAGGAGCAGCAAAGTAAGAGGGAGCTTCTCTTGCAGTCGTATGGAAACAGCCTGCAAGACATAGGCGGTATACACTGCCACCGCAATAACCTGCCCAATCAGGTATCGCTCTACGAAAATAGACATAGGTCCGAGCGACACGAAGAAGGTAACTACGACTGTGACGCTTAGGCAGGCCGCTAGCAAGAGTGTGGCCTGCCAGGAAATCGAGAGCCTCTTTGTTCGATTGGTGTGGCGGTCCATAACCAGCAATGGGATGAAGCCAACGAGCATCAGCACGACGAAAACGTTGTAAGCAACTGCCATATAACCAAGACTCGTGAAGGTGGGACGTTGTGTCCAGAAGTGGGGGCTTCCGATGCGAGCAGAAGCTATATACGAGTGGACAGAGACAATGGCAGGCCACTGAGCAGCTGCTATCGTTGGTAGCAGAGGACGCCACTGCAGCGGGCAGGTGCGTGAGCGGCTCCAATAGGCAGCTAAGATTGAAAGGGAGTACAAGAGTCCAAACGGGTGACTTCCGACAAGTAGTGAATGAGCGAGAAATGCGAATGCAATTGTGCGTAGCGTCAAAGGCATCCCCATACAGAAACGTACAAAGAGATACCCGCACAGAGAGATGGCTAAAAGGAAAAGACCGTAAGGACGGGCTTGCATCGACTGCAGCAGAACAGTTGTGGAACCAAACCAGGCTATGAGTACGCTAAAGACAGCAGTCGGAATGGTACAGGACAACCTCAAAAGTCGATGAATAACAGCGATAGCGCTGCTCATGCAGAATGCGGTTAGAGATCGCAAGCCCAGCTCTGTAGGCGGGAAGACGTGAATCCACAATCTAGCCAGAATGTAAAAGCCTAGTCCGCCGGCGTCAGCCCCACCGTTCCAGGACTTTAGCATGTGGTTGAAATGTGGGTCGCTGATAAGCACCCAACCAAACAACTCATCTGACCAGAACTGCCGACCACTACCGTAATACAAGCTTAATACAAAGACACTTAGGAAGAGGCATAGGGTTAGCAGGTAATCAAGTCTAAGGTGGCGAGAAGGGCGAGTGGCATTCATTGGAGGTGTGGATATATGTATCGTAGTAGCGAATCGTGTTGTCGAGGTCAGAGGCGCATCGTCGAAAACCGCCGTTGCAGGCAAGGCCCGGATCGTTAATCCCTTGTTCTCTTTAAATCTGTGGGCGCCAACTGCAAATCTCCAAAGGACAAAACACCGTCACTACGTCCTCTGAGAAGAACTTTGAGATGGTCTGGCGCGCTGCTCTTAATTGAGACGACGGTGAAATCACCTGTCGAACCGCTAAAAGCGAGCAGTTGTTTGCGCCCCTGAGGGACTTGCCATACCGAGGACAGCGATGGAGATTGCAGGCAAAACGAGCGTTGTAGGCCACGCTTCAGGGTATAGCTGGTATCGAGTATCTGGGTCATCATTGCACCAGCACGATCGGTCCGGACCAGAAAGCAACCTTCTGTCCTTGTGGGTCAAGCACGTTGATCTGACAGTTGTACTCGCCGGAGGTGAGCTGGCCTAAGGCGATCTCGAAGCTAATGGGCACTGCGCCGAGGCGGCTGTTGGGTTGGGCCCTTACGGCGATCGGTGTAGTGGTGAAGGCCTGTTTGCCGCCGCGGTACAGGTTGACGTAGGCGATTAAAGGAGTGCCAGGCGTGGCTTCTGTGGATCCCGCGCCCTGATAGGCCTGCAGGTAGACGTACAGTTGGTGGTCGGTGCGGAAGACGCGAGTGACGCTGGGGATGAGCTTGCTGCCGTTTTCTACAAGTGGATTCGCGGCGGCGTTTTTGGCTTTGTCCTTATTCTTTTCCGCGTCGAAAAGGACATCTTTTTGGTCAACGCGTTGGCTGCCCAGCACAACAGAGCTGATGGCAAGGCGCGTACCGGTCGCGTCCTCGCGTATCTTATTCAGGTTGGGGATGGTGAAGCGGGTTTGGAAGGTGCCGATGCGGCCCGTTTCATCGTCGCGGGCGAGGAACTTGACGGTGTACTTGCCGGGCAGCAGGGTAAAGCCGGTGTCGTATTCGATGGGGCGTTTAGCCAGCTCGGCGGCGCTGGCGTCGGTAAGCTTGATATTGACGTTATCGCGCAGGTTGGAGACGGTGGTGTTGCCGAAGTCGTCCTTGATCTCGCACAGGAAGTCGATGAGGGTATGTTCGGCGCCGCCGCGCTTGGCTAGGGCGAGCTCGCGGCCGGGGATCTTCACGATAATGGGCACGAAATATTCGGCGCGATTGAGCTGGAAGTAGTCGACCTCCATGGCGATGGTCAGCTCAGTGACCGGATCTTCGAGCATGAGTGCGTATTCGAGCTGACGCTCTTTGTCGGTTGCATTGAACTTGCTGAAGTTCTTCTCGGCGTAGTAGCCCTCGCGGTAGTCGAGCTTAGCTTCCTCCCTGTCCTTGAGCGTGACCTTGACCTTGCGGAAATGGCCGTCCTGCGCCGTGTTAGAGGTGTAGTACTCGAGTACGTAGTAGTTGCCGACGGCCTTCTGCGCGTTGCGTATGCCCTGGGTGAGGTCGTTGTTGTCGAAGAGCGCTTTGCCGCCGGTGTCGCCGGCGAGGGCGAAGAGCGTGTCCTGCGAGCGCTCAAAGGCGTCGCTGAAGGACTGTGCAGCGGCGCCGGAGTACATGCTCTCCCCGCCGGGCGAGCCCTGCGTGGCGTCGCCGATCGGAGCCGAGGCGACTAGACCACGTGAGTCGATCGGCCAGAAGGAAACACCGGCACGGATGGCCGCGTCAACTGTGGCGCGCAGCTGCGCCTGGTTGTCAATGCCGTTCAGTTGCAGGCCGCTCGAAAAGTAGAGCAGCGACTTCTTTTCGTTAAGCTGACCGAGCATGTGGGCGGCGGTTTGCAGGGCTGAAAGTTGGCGGTCGGTGTTGAAAATGTTGAACTCGCTGTCATCCTGGCCGAAGGCGGCCCCGGTGTCGGCACTGGCGCCGTTGTCGACCGCTTCGGCGTTGCCCTGGCCTTCGCCGATCACGAAGGTTTCAAGGATGCTGAGCAGCTTGTTGCGATCGGCACTGAAGTCCTGCAGCACGTCTACCGAGCCTCCGGAGTAGCGCATGATGGCCACAAGGTCGACCGGGGTCATCTGGGTGCGGATGAACTTTTCGGCGGCAAACAGGGCACGTTGCTGGTCCTCTGGGCGCATGGCGCTCATGTCGAAGTAGAAAGCGAGCAGGCGGCGATCCTTGAAGCGACCCCCCCCGTTCGACTCGGTGCTGAGCTGAGTGCGGTTGAGGCGCTTGTAGATCTTAATCTGTTCCTCCTCACTTTTGGAGGCGGGCAGAGGCGTGGCGTCGGTGGGTAGCGTTTGCTGCTCGAGGTAGCGGACCTTCTGCGGGACGCCGTCTTCGGTGAGTGTGAAGTCCTTGGCGGTGAGGCCATCGATGGACTTGCCCTGCTTGTCTTTGACGACGACGGTTTCAACGACGAGCTGCGACTTGACCTGGAGCGTATAGGTGTCGGCTTTGTCGGTGTTGGTGTTGGTACCGACTTGTTGCGCTGGCGCCTCGGCGACAGTAAGGCATGCGGCCAGCGCGAATGTAAGGTGGCGCCAATGATGAAGTACACCTCTTCCGCGGTGATGACACAAAGAAGGAACGGTAAGGGTAAGGTGCATGGTTAGAACCTCAGCCTGAGCGTGGTTTGGAGGGTGCGCATGGCGTTTGCGGAGGTGGGCAGGCCGAAGGTGGCGCTGTTGACCGTGCTATTCCAGGTGGTGAAGACGACGTGGTTCAAGACATTGTTCGAATCGATGCGCAGATCGAGGTTGTAGGGGTCGCGCAGGCGGAGGGTGCGGGCGAGTGAGGTGTTCAACGTGAGCTGGCCGGGGCCGGTGATGGAGTCGCGGCCCGCGTTGCCCCAGAAGCCCGGCAGCGGCGCCGTGTAGGCCGTGGCGTTGAGGAAGTAGCCGCCGTCGTTGCGGTAGATGCCTGCGCCGGTGAGGTTGGGGCGGATGGTGCCGGTGACGCCGGTGCCGGGCACGGCGGCGAGGTAGACGGGTGTCTCCGGCAGTCCCGTGCCGACGTTGAGCTGGTTGGTGATGGTCCAGTCCTTGAGCGCGCGGCCGCGCCAGCCGCCGAACAACGTGCCGCCGTGCATGCCTACGCCGCTGGAGTACTGCATGTTCAACGTGAGCAGATGGCGCTGGTCGAAGGTGGACCGGCTGCGCTCGGCGCGGAGGTCCAGCCAGTTTTGCGCCACCGTGGGTGTGGCGGTCGGGGGCGTTTCGCCGAAGGCGGAGGTGGTCACGTGGCCCTGGCCGCCGAGTTCGGCGTCGTTGTCGATGGACTTGGCGTAGGTGTACTGCACGGTCGCGGTGAAACCGCTGCGCAGGCGTCGGCGCAGTTGCAGCGTGCCGGCGTTGCGGATGGAGTTGCCGCCGGAGGTGCGATACACGGTGCCTGTCGGCGCTGCGGGCGTGGGGTCGTCCGCGCCGATGGGATAGGTGTTGGGCAGGAACTCCTGTTCGCCGTGTGTGCCCTTGGTGCCGAGATAGCTGGCGATGACGACAAGGGCGCCGGGCAGATCACGCTGCGCGGAGAGCTGCCAGGTCTGCGCGTAGCCGACGCGCAGGTTGGGGTCGATGGCGAAGGGGTCGACCGTGGTGGTGCCGCAGGGGGCGAAGCCGTTGGCGAGCGTCAGCGGGCATGCTGTGCTGTTCTGCATGCTGAGGCTTTTGGAGAGCGGCGCCTGCTGCGCCATCAGCTGCGCGCTGGTGAGGTAGATGGAGGTGTCGCGATAGATGCCGTAGCCCGCGCGGATGACGAGGGTGGAGGCAGGGATGGGCCGCCAAGAGAAGCCGATGCGCGGCTCAAAGCCACCCTTGTCGGGCCGCACCAGCGAGTTGGGATAGCCCTGGCCGGTGAGCGAGCCCTTCGGCGCGGAAGCGAGCACGGGCGCCGCAGACGCAAAACCACCGGCAAAGTCGAGATTAACGAGCCGGCCGTAGAGCTCGGTAATGGGTGCGCCGTACTCGTAACGCATGCCGGCGTTGACCGTGAGCTCCGGCCGAACGCGCCAATCGTCGGTGAAAAAGAGATCGGAGACGGTCTCGCGGAGGTACTTGTCGGCATTGCCGAAGGCGAGGGCGCTGGTGTCGGGTGTGCCCAGAAGGAAGTCGGCGATGTCGGAGCCGATGGTCTGCGTAGGGCCCGTGCTATTCGGCGTGCCGGAGGTGGCCGCGCCGGTAAAGGTGAAGGTGCCGCGCGGGTTTTGCTGCGACAGGATGTTGTACTCCTGCCGACGGAAGTCGCCACCAAAGGTTAGGTTGTGACGGCCGCGCGTCCAGGTGGTGGAAACGTTCAGGCCGTCGGTGCGATTGCGGTTGAAGGCGCGAATGGCGTCGGTGAGCGAGGCGATTCCGCTCGAAAAGGCCAAGGTGGGCGGACCCCAGTCGGGCGCGTCCTGATTATTGCCGGTGATGCCGGCTTCGCCGGAGATGTTTTGCTTATTGGCAAAGTTGGGGCGGATCTCGGTACGCAGGCGGCTGAACTCAAAGCCGATATCGACGTAGAACTCGTGATGCCACAGGTGCGACCAGTGGACGTTGGAGTTGACGCCCAGTGTGTCAGTCGTGTCCAGGAAGTGGAACAGGTTGTTGGTGTCGCTGCGCACACTTTCGAAGTTGAAAGCACCATACAGCTGATCGCGGCGGCCGATGCCTTTGTCGAGGCGTGACTGCAGCGCATCACCGTGCGTATGGTTCAGAACGGCTGTCTGATAGTTGTAGCTGGTACTGCCTTCTATGTTAGGCAGCGGATACAGACTGAGCAGGGCCTGTGCTTGCGGGCTAAGCGGGACAGGACCGGTGAAGGGCCGTCCCGTGGCTGGGTTGATGATCGTGAGCGGCTGACCTTGCGGCGTGAGCAGGCCGGACAGGTCGCCGGCGCGTTCGGCGATTGTGGGCACAAGGCTGCTCAGTGTGCTCTGGTCGCTGTCGCGAGTCCATTGGTAGGCGAGGTTGAGGTACGGGCCGTGCGGCATCAGGTGCGGAATGTTGAGCGGACCGCCCAGCGTCGCGACACCGGTGAAGCGATTGAACTGCTCCTTGGGGGTGTTGAGGCCGGTGAGCGAGTAGGGCCGCGCATCAAGTGCGGCGTTCTCTTCATGCGCGGCGAGCCCGCCGGTGTAGAGTGATTTACTACCCGCGCGGCGATTGCCAAAGGCGGGGTCGAGTGAGAACTTCGAGGTAGCCGCATTGCTTTGACTGCCGTTGATCAGCAAACCGTCGTTGGCATCCTCGGCATGATGGGGCTCCGGCGGTGGTGCTTCAACCTCAGGTTTGGCGATCTTCTCGGGCTCCGTGCTACGCGCCTGCAGCGGCGACGCTGTTGGCAGGGTCTGCACAGTTTTTGCCTGGGCCAGCATCTGGTCCAGCGGCAACATGCTGAGCTCGACCGTTGCCGATGTCGTGCTAGCCGCGACCGTGATGTCCTGCTCGAGAGGCGCGAAGCCGAAGAGCTGCACCTTCAGCTTCCACGCGCCATCAGGCAAGTCCTTGAAATAGTAGAAGCCTTGCGCATCTGTGACGGCACTCAGAGAGTTCGTGCCTTGCGTGACCGTTACCGTAGCGCCGGGGATGGGCACGCCGCCGAAATTGATGCGGCCTCGGTAGTCGGAGGCGTATGCAGTGGCCGTTAAAGTGATCGACGCGATGGCGGCGAACGTTCTAGGTCGTAATAAGAATCCCATTATCCAATCTCGGTAATTCTCTACATGACAGACTTGGCGTCCTAATCTTAGGTCACTCCATCGCACACCAACAACGTAGGAGGGCCGTAGCCCTTAGCGCGTCTCATCTGCTGAACCCCTCCCGTTCTCTGGACTTCGTCGCTGGCAGACGTGGGACAAGTTCTAGTTCCCGTCCCTGCCGTTGTTTTTCAGGAGGTAAGCTCTGCCGCTGCGCGGCGATGCGGACTTGCAGTTCCGGGTTAACAACCCGGAAGCCGTATTCCGCGGCGAGTTCAGCGCACATGGCCTTGTACTGCTCATTGCCGGAAACTATGATCGCGCCCCACTTCTGCTGGCTGAGCTGGAGGGCAGCGAGGACGCTTTTGCGATTGCGCCAGTCGTGGATGTCGATACGCCGGCCACGATCGACGAAGGCGACGCCCATGTCGTAGGAAGCCGAACTGCGGGCATAGAGCACTTCTCTGCCCTTCACGATCGCGGCATAGTCCCGGATGTCCCGCCGCCGCGGAATCTCGTCGCCTTCGCCTTCCAAGCCCTGCGGGTCATGGGCACGGAAGCGCCACTGCTCGGCAAGATGCGGGGCCTTGCGCTGGCGGTGCCATTGTTCTAGATCGGGATAGGGCCGAAACCGCTGCCGCAGCTCATAGCGTTCCTTGGCCTGCCGCTCGGCGAAGACAGCCTTAGCAGCGGCCTGCTCGGCTGCCAGCACGCTTTGTAGCGCGTTGCGCAAGTCTCCTTTACTTCGCCAATCCCCACCCAACACCTCCACCCGGTGCGCTCTCTGCTCCCCCACCAAACGTTTGCGCTCGGCCAGGTGTCTCTGTCGCAACTCGAGAGTCGCCGCCTCCCGGGCGGCAGCATGAGCCTTCCGACCGGCGATGTAGGTTTCCCACCCCGGCACAGCGCCCTTCATCGGCTCGGGCTTTCGCTCGGCCACTCGATGCCCGATCCCGGGCGGCTCATACGGTCCGAACCGCTTTTGCAGCTGCGCGAGGCTGGCGCCGCGGTCCGCGCTGCTAGCCTTCACGCCCACCTCGCCGACGAAGATCGTGGCGCCACTGCCGGTCTTCTCATAGCGCATGCCGGCCATGGAGAATCGATCATGGACTTCCTGCCAGCTGCGGGCGCTCTGTACGATCGGTGGCACGTTCTCGAGCGCGATCCGCTCGGCCGACTTCTCGCCGGTGCGCTGCTCCATGTCACGCTTGGGCTGCGCTGGCTGCCGGGGCTTGGCCTTCGAGGCCTCGTCACGAGTGAGCTCGCCCCCGGCCTCGACCTGGTAGCGGCCACGTTCCTCCCGCTTCCAACCCTGGAGGTGCTCGATCCGCGCGATGGCTTGGTGCGCGGCTTCGATGTCGAATCCCTTGTTCGGCTTGATCACCTTCAGCGTGTCGGGGTGGACCCGGTTTACCGCAATGTGGAGATGCCGGTTGTCGGTGTCGACATGGACCCCGAAGATCGCCTGATGCTCGCGCAAGCCCAGCTCCTCCAGGAAGACATCGACCGCCTCTTCGATCTGCGCGGGAGTGGGCACTTCGCCCTCCTGCCAGCTCAGCACATAGTGGTTGACGGTATCGCGGCTGCGCACCGCCTCCTCGGAGAGCGCCAGCATCTCGGCCTTCTGACCCTCGGCGGTTGCGGTCAGGAACCCCCGCGCTCCGTGCTGGACACATTTCTCGCGCCGGTTCTCTGTTTCCGGATTGCGAATGTAGTCGGCCAGTTTGCGGATGCGCAGGGCCTTCGAAGCCGACTTGCGCGGGTTCTTAACCTTTTTGACGACCACCGCTCAGCCTCTCGATATATCCGCCCAAGGCTCGCAGCGCGGCGGCAGTCTGCTCACTGTACGCGCCGTGACTATCGACGTGGAGAAACTTCACCAATCCCCCGAGCCAAAGCCATCCTTTGTACCCTAAGCTTCTCGAACGGGATCCTCCTCGGTGAAGTGAGGCCTGCGTTTATCGCTCGACGCCTCTCTGTTCTCCCGTTCTCTGCTTGATCCGTCTGACGGCTGCTGCGGCCACTTCCCTGCAGTATGCCGCCACTGTCTGACCGGTTTCCCGTCCTTGCCGGGAGAGTTCTCGCAGTGCACCGTCGATCTCCGCCTCCGACGACCCTGCCATAACCATGCGCTCGGCGATGAGGCGGTCCGCCTTAGCCGGATCGAGGCCGTACCCGTAACGCTTCATCAACTCCTCGTCGAAATGCTGGAAGCGCTGCCTGGCTTGGGTGAGGTCTGGCCCAACCTGCTTCGCCTGATCGCTAACGGCTTGGCGCGCATCGCGCAGCCGTTGCTGGAGCTTCGGATCGGTGAAGATGACCTGGACGTTGTCCTGAACGGCCGCTGCGATGAGCTGATCCTGCCAGGCCGTGGTGCCTTTGGCGTCGATCACAGCACCGTATTTGTAAATCGCCATCTGCAAGGCGACGCGGGTGGTGTTCCGTTCGGCGTTGAGGACGGTAATCTTCTTTCCCTGGTCGATCAAAGCATCCACTCCTTGGACGTCATAGACAACATCTCCGGTCTTGCTGTCCGCCTTCCAGCGCAGTCCCTCGACCGCCTCCCGAAACGCGGGCTGCTCCTTCAGCTGTTCTACACGCTCATTCGCCAGCTCCTGCCAGTCGACGGCACTTTGCCGTATGGGTTCAGGCAGCCGCCTCGCCTGGAGCTCGCCGGCTGCCTTTGCTGTCTCTGGATCGATCTTGCGAAGGTTGCGGCTGTCCTGATAGCGCCAGCCCCGCATCTGGGCGGCGGCGCGCCGGTCGCCGGCTTCGGCCTGCTGCTCTACCCATTGTTGATAGGTCGGCGTTGGGACGGCAGCTCGCTCTTCTGCAATATCCCGCCTGAGCTTCTGTTTGGCGACGACCAACTCCGCCACCGCCACACTGCGCATGGCTTTCTTCCCCTGCCAAGGGACATCGAGCGACCGGATCTCCAGCTTGTTTCGTCTGCAGTCGCCCAAGAGCTGCGCACGGCGCGCTCTAGCCGACAGTGTGTGCGTGTGCAGAGCTGCTCTCTGTTCCGACCTGACGGCTGCGAATTCCCGCTTCAGTTCCAGCCGTTCCGCCGCCCGTTGTTCGGTGCGCAGCTGACGCCGTTGCCGCCCAACCTCGGCCTCCTTGTCGAGCCACTGTTGCCTTCGCTCTCCGGCTGTCTGTGCAGTTTCCTGCCGGGTTTGTGGCTGGTTCCCCGGCTGCACCACGAGCCGCACTCCAGCGCGGTACCCGGGCGTGCCCTGCGTGATCTCCTGGTTGGCGATACGGTCGATTTCGATTGAGGCGATCGGTCGCAAATCGCTGAGGCGCGGCAGCTCGTCGATACTCCGGGGCGGACCGGGTTTCCGGCCCCAAGCCCTTTCCCGAAGCGAAGCATTGTGAGCCGGAAACGCTCTCGCATTCCGGCCTGCTTCTGAGGGCGTCAGCTTGCGGTTGTAGTCGATCACCGGCGGCTCAAATGCCCTGCCGAACCTCGCAGGTTCGAACGCTCCCAGCCGGGCTTCCGTTCTCGCTCTGGCCTCCTTGCCCGAGAACGCGAAGCGGAAAACATCGGAGGCTTTCACCCGCACTTCCGTTCCCTCGACCCCGACGGTGTAGCCGCCCTTTTCCGCCTTGTGGATCATCAACCCGTGCCGCGCCAGCGCAAGGTGAACCTTCTGCCAGTTCGCCTCCCCCGCAAGGAGCTCACGCAGGGTCGCGGCAGGCTGTTTGGAGGCGAACGCCTTCAGACTCGGCTCATCGCGGAAGTGGTCCTGTTTCGCCATCTGTGCCGGCTTCTTGCCCGGGCTCTGCTCACGCTTGTCGCGGATCTGTGACAGCTCCGCTTTCGTGTTCCGTACCGGTTCGTTCCGTTGTCTGTCCCAGCGATAAAGGCCGTCCGCTTCCGCCCATTCGAACTCGTGCTCCAGCGCGCGCGCGAGCCTGTGAAGCGTCAGCTGGGTGAGTCGCGGATTGTGCGCCTTCGCCGTCTCCGGATGGACACGGTTCAGCATCACGTGCACGTGGAAGTGCTCCTTGTCGTCGTGCGCCGCGATAAGGTACTGATGCTCTCCGAAACCGAGCGCCTGAATCATGCGTTCCGCGCTCTGCTTCCACTCCGTTTCGGTCGGCCTTTCCCCTGGCTCCCACGCCGCCATGAAGTGCATCACCGGATGCTCGACCAGCGGATTTTGTGCCGCCGCCGCGCGCATCTCTCGCGCCGCCGTTTCGAGGCTGAAGATGTTGTCGGACAGCACGACCGGACCGCGTTCAATGACCTCCCTCGTCGAGCCCGGCTTGCGCTCCACCGTGAGGTATTCTTCGAGCCGCTCGAAGCTGCTGCGACCGTCGCGCCTCGGTGCCATGATCTTCGGAATCATGGCACCCGCCGGAACGTCGCCGTGAGCTCGTCGAGAGCGTGCTGCAATGCGCTGCGCTCGGCCGGATGTTGCGTCAGTAGATGCTTCAGAAGACCGCCCTGCCGACGCATTTCATTGATCAGATCGTCGTCATAACGAGACACCACGGCTCTGCCGGTCACGCGCCGTCGCACCAGTTCACTCAGGGTGAGCTTGGCCTTGCCTGCCTGCTCTTCGAGGTTCGTCCGCTCCTCCGGAGTGAGCCGGACTTCGACCCGGCAGGTGCGGTCCTTGGTGTACGTTCTTACCGCCACAGGCCCTGCTCCTTTCACCGGGGTCTCGGGGCGCCACCCCTGAGCAAGTTGACGAGTTCCGCCATCGAGGAGCCAACGGCGGATTGAGGGAGAAACGATAGCCGAAGAAATCTGCCATGTGCAGATTTGTACGGATACGTCCCATCTTGCCCCTGTAGTCTATGCTTAAATAGAGCGTATCAGAACAATCAGCGGTTCGTGCTTGTTCGTGCTAAAGGCATGGTGGATGAAAGTGCAGTAAAGCGGAGGGTGTTGTGTGCTCGCCTGTATTCAAGGCGTGGTGGTTTAAGCACCTGAAATACATCCTCGCCGTCGCCGGGCGGTGGGCAATGTGGAAGTCACGTTCCCCAGCGACTTCCAAGCGCGATTCTCAGCGCGTCATTTCCACGGCCTGCGTGCGTTCGTCGGAACTCAACCCAGGATAATGAAGACGCGTTGGTGGTTGACTGTTGCAGAATCGAACTGCACATGGAAGATGGAACAACCGGCTCACCTTAGCCGGAGATTGCCGCCCCAAACATCATGATCGTGGAGGTGTACCAATGTTTCTATCTTCGAGATCGCTCGAGACCACGGCTGAACGTGCCGACGCTCTCAGGAGTACCTTGGGGTCGATGTACCTCGAAGGCTTGGTGCTGGATGCCGCTTCTCTTCGCTTATGGCAGCGCTGGGTGCAAGGGGAACTCAACATGGAGCAAGTCGGCTCCCGGTTGGACAATGTCATTTACGACCATCATCCTGAAGCCCGCGTCGACCCGCCTGTCACTTCAAGCTAAATCGCGGCGAGATCGGTGAACCGCTATGGTTCCAGCTCTTCAGAGCAATTAGCGATTCGTGCTTGTTGGTGCTGAAGGCATGGTGGATGGAAGTGCGATGGAAAGACCCGTCGGCGTCGAAGCGGTGGGCAATCTGGGAGCCGTGTTCTATCACGGCTTCCAAGCGAGTTTTCTAGCGCGTCATTTCCACGGCTTGCCGGCATTGCACCCCACGCCGTTCCGTTGCTGGGTGTGATGGCATGGAGAAGGAGGGTGGTCATAAAATCAGAAGCGTACAGCGTGTCCTTTACGCGTTCAGAAGCGGTGGCCGATGCGTGGCAATCGTTGGCTATCAAGTCGCTCGATCCTGGCCCGGCTGTACGTTAACTGGCGGATCAGTATGCGCAAGGTGAATTGATGGCCGTGTTCAATACAGCCCGGGCTGTGACGACGGTGCACTCGCGATGGCAACGGCCGCACCCAAAGAGAGTTCCTCCGGCAACTCGGCATCCAAGCCGGCCACAAGGTTCGCTGGGCTCCGGTCACACGCTTCGAGATGTACAATGCCTCCAAGCTCTCCA
The DNA here is from genome assembly GCA_964250995.1 of uncultured Acidobacteriaceae bacterium. Taxonomy (GTDB): domain Bacteria; phylum Acidobacteriota; class Terriglobia; order Terriglobales; family Acidobacteriaceae; genus Granulicella. The sequence continues at coordinate 11,091 of CAXUIF010000007.1, read as the reverse complement.
TGGCTACCGGCAAATCCAATGGCCTGGTTTATGTCATGCGCAAAGCGCTGACCTGAGCATGCCAGATGCACTTTGTTGTCTGCCTCATCGTGGACCTTAGCGTGCTTCTATCCGCCTTCGAGCGTCGCCAGTACCCTCCGCCTGCTCAAGCAACGTGCCCACATTTAAAGACATTACCTTTCCCACGGAGGGATGAACGTGAAAGAACCTACTATTTGGGAACTGGTCTCGATCTCTATTGTCTGTTTACTTCTAACCGTGCTTGGTTTGCTGGCGGGCACTCAGGTGCCGAACTACTTTCAGACAACGAACGCGGTTGGAACTCACGTTTTGTTGCATTCGCGGTTGTGGATCGGCAGCAGCTTGCTGCTTATTCTTTATGGGGGCGTTGGTTTTGTCTCATCGATCCTCGCAACGCACTACATCAGAAAATTATTGGAACGCTGCGGCCTCAAGTAGACGATCAGCCCTCGGTAGACGCCGGGCTTACAACGCGGGCACTCCTCCAGAAATCAGCACGGAGAGACTCGGCCTCCGGAACAGCCAGACTGGTCTTGTTCGCCCCGTTCCCGCATCGCTCTGATCTGTCTAAGAGAGTACCGCGCAGTAGTAGATTTCGTTCATCTCGGTTCGCCTTCTAGGCGCTGATGATGCAACTCAGGTTTTCGCCACGCCACGTGAATACAACGCGAGAGACCTCGGTCTTAGCTCTGCCGAGTGCGATCTTGTTTCGTCGCCCTATTGACTAGGGCAGCGCATACCAGCTTCCCTTCCCTGTTCCATGCTTGGCGAGATGCCGCTTGTCCACCAATTGAGCGAGATGCTCCTTGAGGGTGTTGCGGCTGGCTCCGGTGAGCCGGATGATCTCTCCCATGGTGGCGCGGCCATGCTGCCGGACGTATTCGACGATCTCGGCGGAGAGGCTGGGCAGCGCAGCGACGATCAACTTCTCGCGCTCGATCTTGATGGCAAGCCGGCGCTTCTGCTGCTCCAGAGAACGCAAGAAGAAGAGTAGCCAAGGATGCCAGTTCGGAGCAGGTCCGCGGATCGTCGCTTGTGTTTGCCGGAGCGCAAGGTAATAGCCTTCCTTGCTGTTCTCGATGATGCTTTCGAGCGAGCTGTAGGGCACGTAGGCATATCCCGCCTGCAACAGCAGCAGCGTGGTCAGTACCCGGCTCAAGCGGCCGTTGCCATCCTGGAAGGGATGGATTTCGAGAAAGACGACAGTGAAGACGGCGATCAGCAGCAGGGGATGGAGCTGCCCGTCTTCACGTGCTCGGTTGAACCAATCAACCAACTCGGTCATCAACTGCGGCGTGTCGAATGGCGAGGCAGTCTCGAAGACGATGCCGATCTGCCTTCCCTGCTCATCGATGGCTGCAACGCTGTTCGACAGCTTCTTGTACTCACCACGATGCCGGGTATCTTTCCCGCTGTGGCGTAGGAGATCCCGGTGGAATTGCTTGATGTAGTTCTCGGTGAAGGGAAGATCTTCCCACGCCCGAAACACGGTCTCCATGACCTCGGCGTAACCTGCAACTTCTTGCTCGTCGCGGCTGGCAAACGATCCAATTTCGAGGTTGGACAATAGCCGCTCGACCTCGCGATCCGACAGCTTGCTGCCTTCGATCCGGGTGGAGGAGCCTATGCTCTCGATGGTAGCCACATGACGGAGAGCGCGGAGGCGCTCCGGGGCAAGCGTCCCTAAAGCTCTCCAGGCACCCTTAAACTCATCGATCCCCGCGATGAGGCCGAGAATCTCGGGTGTGATCTGGAGAGTGTCGAACGAGAACATCTACCATATGTACACCCATAAGCACCCATATGCCAGATAGCTCTATCGTCCGTTTCTGATGGGACCCCTTCTTGACCGGACCCTCCGGATGGCGGCGTTCCCCGTGCTCTGGCCATGGGAATGAAGGTCGCAGTGTTTGATTCTCCTTTCCCCTACATTCCCGGAATAACAGGCGCCCTCCGTTGCGGCTCCAAGCTCCAGGTCAGGGCCGCGCAGCGCCGCTTGGCAAAGCGGGGCCGAAGGCAGCCTTGACGCGGAGCGGGCCGCAACGATCCTCGCCTAGTCCGGGAGGGAGGATTCTGATTCACTCCATTGCGGAAACGCGTTGATACGTTCGCTGCGATGCTGCTCGGTAATGCCGGCGGTACCGGCAAGTCCGAGTCTCCAAAACCCTAACAACGGGCTCCCAGCTAACTTCTTCGAACCCAACTCAACCCAGCTTCAGCGTACATCGCAAAATCAACTCCTTGCGCAGAGCTTCCCTAGAGGTTCCACAGAGTACGTAAGAGGCAATAATTAGAGGGGAGCATCCCAGCTCTTGAGTGACGAACAACCGTCTTAGAAACGTCTCGCAGTGGGACTGGAGTGGTAGCAATGATGGCTCCTGATGGCGTAAGGTCCAGAGCTGACCCCGGCAATCACCGCTGCAGTAGAGAACGGCTTTCATCTCCTGGATGATGCGGATTTCTTGGGAGGAGCAACGAAGACGCCCACAGCGTTGGCGCTTTACGTTCTCGCTCAGGAGGAGTTCGGCAAGGCTTTCATCCTGCACCTGGTTCATGTCGGAGTGTTGCCGTGGGATCAGTTCATCAAAAGGGCGCTTACAGATCACCATTGCAAACATCTTATGGGCATCCTGATCGACTTTGTGAGGATGTCAGATGAAGAGTGGGACCTGTACCTAGAGCGGAGTAGACGGGCTCGCGAAGCTGGCGAGATGATCTTCTACCCGGAGAAGCGGCTGTCTCCGGGGGTGGTTACAGCAATGAACTATTTCCGGCATGCCAAAGTAGGCAAATGGCGGGATCGCTGGGGATATCTGGATGAGGATATGGAATACGATCCGGCTGCTCAGAAAATTGGTGAAGGGGAGCTCGATCAGCGCAAGCAGAACGCGTTTTACGTCGATGTGGCGCGAGATGGGAGGGTGGCAAGCATTCCAGCGGTGCTGTCCGAAGAAGAGGGTACTGCGGAACAGAGGAGAACAAAGGAATTGGGGTGGTTCGCACGTGAACTGATATCGTCGGCCGCTCACTTCGGGTTGGAATACGACCAGCTCACTAAGCTTCTGAGGGGACTGTTCCAGCATCCGTGTGCTGTTATCCAGCTGGGCTGACTAGGCCTATTCATCTGAAACGTCCGTTTTAGGAGTACAAAGCGTCGAACGAATGTTAACTGACGTGTACAAGCGCACATGAGGACCAGCGATTCACTCAGAGAACATTGCTCCGCTAGGCAAGAGGGCAGTCTAGCGCTTAAAGAAAGCGGCGCATCGCCAACAAGAGGTCATCCAGTTCCGGGCCCGCTGCCAGCGCGTCTACCGCGTCTCGAAAGCTCTGCTGCTCCCTAGCCATCATTTCCTTCGGATCACCGGCGAAAACGCCGCCTCCGCGCCGATAACTCTGATAGGCAATGATGTCGATTAACTTTTGCCGCGCCCCGCCATGGAAAGACCTCACGAGGTCTTTTACAAACTGCAGCTTGCTGAACGCGAGACGGGGCGGTGCCTTATCGAGCAATGCTACGAGCTGTGTTACCGAGTCCTCTGACATTCCGTGTGCGTCGCGTAGGATGAGATCAAACGCCCTGTCGTCGATTCCTGCAACATCCCAGAAGAGATCAGAAGCCTCCTCGCCCGCCCCCGGCATGAGGGCTTGGCAAAGCACTTTCGCTGCGAGCTCCATTCGCTTTTCCGTCGGAACATTGCTGAACGAAACGTCCCCATGGACAATTCCGAAGGTACGTAATCCTGGCAGGTTGGCCGCCCGGGCCGCCGAATTACGGCCGATGCGCTCTGTGAGAACGTCAAACATCTCATCAGGAAACAAGCTTACGAAATGATTGAGGAAGCGAGGTATTGCCCCTTGGTCGTAATGCCAGTCACGTACCAGGGCAAACTCCTTCACCAGCCCTGCTGCTTCGTCCCGAGTCAGATTGGTCAACGGAACGCCGTAAGAGCCAAACGCGTCTGCTAGTTCCGCTGCGACACGACTGTCGCCTTCCGTACGGACGCTCAGTACAGCTTCTTTGAGTGCGGGCAGTAGATCGGTGAACTTGCCCATGTAGGTGATCGCGAAAATGGCTCCCAGCTTCGCCACCGGGTCGGCGTATCCGGCATAGGCCTGAATCACGGCAATGTCCTCCTCGGTTGCCCCTGAGAAGACCCTCAAATTATTTGCGGCAGCACGAATCACTTCGCTGGCGCCTGCGTCGATAGCGGCGAGTGCTCGCTGTCGGAAGATTTCCGGTCTGCTCGTGTGGATAGCGTTTAGCACGGAGGCAAGTTGGCCGGACAGCTGCTTGATTTCTTCATCGCGAATGATGTCGTCCGCCATCACTTCCAGGAAATCTGGCCGATCCACGAAGGTGAGCATGAACCGATGGAACCCTCCGGTCGCCACTCTGACGGCAAGGCACGCC
>CAXUIF010000007.1:0-6646 GCA_964250995.1 uncultured Acidobacteriaceae bacterium | reverse complement strand
AGGCACGCCTTCGTCTTCTCCAAGGTGAAACGAGCCTGGTTCTCGGAGCTTTCGACCAGTCGGTCCAGGCTGGAGCGCCCTTTCACCATCACATCTGTGATCGCACGCTCCCACCGTGGTTCCGAGAATTCAGTTGATAGAAGCGGGAGATCATGATCCGCCGTGCAAATAGCATCAACGACCACGACCGCGTCCGGTACGTCGAGGCCTTCAAGTGCTGCCGACGTACGCTCTCGAACCCAGTCTGGACAGCTGATTGCCGTTGCCGACCGTAGAGCGTCGATAATCCTCGCCCTAAGAACATAGCTAGCTGGCTCCTGATAACGGCTTAAGAGCGAGTCGATGCAACGCGCCCGTTCCGCGTCCTGCCAGATTTTCTCTTCCGGCGATGAGGCTCGTCCCATACGGTTGAGATAGTTGTGCAAGAGCCGCTCCATGATCTCAATAACCTGAATCGCTGGAAACCCATCGCCAGCTAACGCGGAGTCGAGGTAATCCAGCGCGCTCCTTCGCACCGGACCCACCGCTGCATAGTTGAGGCCAAAGCCCCCGAACGACATGGTCGTCTCGTCCTGCCACTCTGTGAACTCTCCATCGTTTTCCAACAGCTGACGGATGATGTCAAACGGCGTGTATTCCTCTGTGAAGGCATCAGGCCGCGACATGAGGCGAACGGCTTGGAGGAGCATGGCGAAATTAAAGGCCGCATCGGTGTAACGCCGCCAAGAGGCCAGCCGCTTCAACACCGCCCTTGCGCTGCTTCCGGTACTGTTCCGGTCGGCTTCGTTTTTCGCTAGTCTCCACAGCAGTCCGACGGACTCGCGAATATATTCAGGGTGGTATGCCGTTCCTTCCAGCAGCCCGGGTAACGCAGTAACGACATAGGACTGCCCTAATCGGTAGCTGCTACCTTCTCCTCCTTCCGCCAGGACCACCGGTCTATCAATCGCCGTCCTGATGAGTACCAGCACCTGAACCGGCTGATATATCGCCGCGGGCTCAAGTTCGCCCAGAATGCTGTGTCTCGCATATTCGTCACCATTGTGGAAGCGAGTGTGTAAGTCGGCCCAGATGCTATCGAGAAGATTGAGCCCCGTTTCTCCGGCCTGTCCCTTCCGCCAATCAAGTTCTGCGAGGTTTCGCATCAAGCTTTTGAGCGAGTGCGCCCCAAACGCATCGTAGACACGGTCCGCATAATGGGTCGTCCGTCCACCTGATCCAATGCAGCGATCTTCCACGAGCCAGTCCGAGAGCACGTCCGGAATGACGCGCACGGGTTTCGGACGCGGAGTGACGATTCCTGTAGTTGCTAACTCATCAATGGTGGAAAGGATCTCGTCCACAGGGCGTTGCAGCATTTGCCGTGCTGACTCTTGAAAGTCCGGTCGCTCCACATCCACAGGCCCGAGAATTGCTATCAACTCAAGAACCGGCTGAGGCGGATTGATCGCGAAACGCGGTCCCCTCAAATCCATCTCGTCCAGCAAGCGATGGAAAATGGCCGCGCGGAACTCGTCCAGCGTGGTCAATGATGCGGGGTTGATACGCCGAGTCGCGATAAGCCTTCCCCCGGCAACGATCACTAAGGGACTGTTGCTGCCGATCTCCGCAAGATGAGCGGCATACGTCTGAAACTCAGTTCCGAGCACCTGTTCCGCCAGCGCGCGGCTCTCATCCCTAGACAACTCCTTCAGCTCAGGAAATTGAACGATGAGCGCCGAGTCCAGATGCGGATACAGCGATTGTGCCAATCGCGTGCTGCTGCCGGGCCGTGTCGAAAGCAGCAATGTCAGCGAACGATGCTTGGCTGTATCGCGGAAAAGCTGCAGAACGCTTCCGAGCGATTCAAGCCGGTGCGCATCATCCACGATCAATACCTTGCAATCGACGGGGATTTCTTTCTCGGAATCCTCGTGCCAGAAAGGCTGGTCTTTGAGAAACAGACACTCCGCTTCATGATGTCGAGCCCAGTCGTGAAGCAGCTTGCTCTTTCCGATCCCGCCGCGACCACTGACAATGGCTACGCGTTTACCCGCATTGGCAAGAAATCCGTCGAGTGCCTCGAGCTCCTTGTCACGACCCAAGAGTGTCGTGCCGAAGTCAAGCAACTGGAAGTGGCCGGCAGGGTTCTTGCCGGCGAAGTAGTCCTCTATCGAGGCGAACGTCTTTCTTGCGCCGGGACGACCTTTTGCTTCCCAGCGATCGAGCGATTGGATTACGTGTAAGGCGAGTTGATCCGGAGTTTCGTAGGTGTCATACGTGTACTTCTTTCCGACGCGGTCGAGAAAAGCTTTGAGCGCCTTCCTCTTCTCGGGACTCTTTTCCTTGTTCTTCCACTCCGCTTTCTTCTGAAACCACCCTCGCTCCTTTTTCACGAAGACCAGCGCTTCTTTTCCTAACCGCAGCAGCTCTTCATACTCAGCCCATGTGTAGGTTCGGCCCGTGCCATCGGACAACAGGCTGCCAGCCTTGAACCCGATCACCAGAATCATCACGTCGGAGTTTCGAAGGTTTTCTAAAGCAGTCTCAGCCGGTGTCGTGGGCGTGGCAAGGAAGTCCTCCATCGCAAGCGTGGAAGCGCGCCGACGCCGAAGTGCCTCCAAGACGGCTTGCCGGTCCTCAGCGAGATCAAGAAACGTCGAGCTAAGAAAGATCTTCACGCAACCTCTTTACTTGACCACCTTGGGTCTTTACAAAACTTTAAAGTTCAGGCGTTTCCATTGGCCTAACGATTCGGCCGGTCCCCTCGAATCGCTCCGGGTGCATTCAGACCCAAAAGCGGAGATCTCAACAAGGCTCTCGGGCGGTAGAAATAGGTGCAACAGCGATTGCGAGAGGAGCAAAATCGGCCTAGCGCTTCGGTTGCCCTTGCCCCGTTTGTTGATTGGCGCGTCGTGCGACCGCGGCGGCGGCACTATTGGCGGTGCGGCGAGCGTACTCTTGCCCGTTCTCCTGAGCCTTGGTTGACTCTTGCAGGAGGCGGAGGGCGGTGTCTTCGGGGCTCCATCCCCAGTCGATGGCGATCATGGCGAAGGTGAAGTCGGCGGCATAGCGTTGTTCGCCGAGGTCGCCGCCGCGGGGCGCGCCCTGCAGCACCTTCTCGTAGCTCGGCCAACGCCGCGGCAGGCGGCGAGAGCTGAGTACCGGCAGGGGTGTTTCCGGGATCGCCGGCAAAAGTCCGGAGGCCTCGAGCTCGGCCCGTGTCACGGTGCGGCCGGATTGCACGCCAGTAAGCCTCACGAGGGGATAGTGCGGCGCATATTTGGGCTTGCGGTTAGCGGTACCAGCCAGCCGGACGGCACCGGAGGCGTGGGCATCAGCGCCGGTTCCCTTCTTCAAGCGGCGGCGTGTATCGGGCACCGGATCGGGGACTGCGACCCAGAACTGGTGATTGCCAGGACTGGTTTCGAGGGAAAGAAACGCGAACCGCGCCAGCTGCTGCCGTATGGCTTGGTCCTTCACGTCGTCTAGCTGCACCAGTACGCCACAGACCGCTGGCAGGCTGGGCCGGAGGATCACATTGCGATCCTGCTCGGCCCTGGCGATCAAGTGCCGCAAAGAATCATGCAGCTGCGCCGCGGTCTGGCCTGGTCGAAAGCCGGTGGACTCTTCATAGGCATCGGTGAACGAGATATCGAAGGTGGTCACACCCACACTGGCAAAGGCATCGACCATTTGGTGCGCAGGGTGGTCCGTGGGCAATACAGGTGGATCCTTTCTGCTCATCTTGTCTCTACGCTCCAATGCGTCGGAGTTGTTCGGTTGTGCAAGCCCCGCCCCCGCTCGCTGTTTCTTGTAGTTGGGTGGTGGTGTCGTGCTGTTCGTGTATTGGTTTTACGTCCCTGCGCTGTTTCTGTTTTTCGTCTCTTTGGCACGGTTAATTAAGAAGGGTGAAATAAGGATAAAAGGATAGAGGTTCGTAATGTATTGATTCTCGGTAGCTTGCAACACGTTAGCGCGACCTATACCTACTTGAATCCACAGACCCGCGACCTATACCTACCGTGTCGGGACGACAGCGCGACCTATGCCTACCGCCTCTCTTCGCATTTAGAGTTCGGTAGACGTCCCACCGCGACCTATACCTACCGATTCTGGTCGCTTTCGCGACCTATACCTACCGTGGATGTCCATTTAGCCTGTGGAAAACACCTCTTGTGCGACCTATCCCTACCGTATCCTGCGATCTATTCCTACCGAAGAAATGAACTACCCGCGACCTATGCCTACCGGAACGCAGGCGTTGACCCGCGACCTAAACCTACTGGCTTTACCACTTGCCCATGATCGGTTGAGTGGCGCTTGTTGGAGGCTTTTGCTTCACGAACGAAGGCGGTTGAAGGATGGATGGTGAACACAATATCGAGCAGCTTCTTGCGAGCGCCTGTTTCATCCTCACGGCTAAAACCTGAGATGATCCCACGCTCCTTCAACTCGTCGAAAGCGACTTCTAGGCTCCTCATTCCGTCGCGTTCCCGGGCATACCCGTCAAGTAGTCCGCTGTCTCGCCGAATCGTGCTGTAGCGCATATCGAAGGGCTTAAGGTGGTCCGCAAACGTGTACTTCAGTACCAGCTGTTTGTGCAGCCAGCGCGCCAGCTGAGTACTGTGACTCATCATCAGGTGATAGTTGTACTGACGGTACGTCACCTGATCGATGCTCCCGGTCACCAACGGATGAAACTGTACGGCCCACTTTGCCTGCGGATCTTCTTGCAGCTTGGTACGCGACACGGCCGCCAGCATAGGGAGGCAGGCCGATGTAAAGCGGGACTCTCCCCTGCCCTGCGGGATGATGTCGATCACACAATGCGAGAGGATGTTTAGTGATTGCACGATCTCTTGGTAGGACCGGGCGTGCCCTCGTCGTTTCATCTCTTCTCTTAGCGCGTAAAGCGTAAAGACTACGCCACTACGGTAGTTTGGCTTGTCGAAATATCCAGCTTGCTGCTCAATTGCCAATTTGCGTAACGCGTCTTCGACCAGCTCCTCCGTCGCACTAGGGTAGAAGTCGCGATCTTGGCCATCCAAGTCTGCGACGCGAGCGGGCGAGATCACGCACTTGTAGCTTCGTCCTCGGTGTTGGAACTCCGTCTCATGTTTTTCTAGGAATCTGGCAGCTATCCGCGCCTTCGTCATTGCTTGTCGACTGACAGAGTAACGAGGGACACAATCCCACAGATCAATGGCGTTGGACAGTTGTTCGCGTTGCTCATCCGTGTTGCAAAGGAACGTTTGGAACAGCCCGAGTTGCCGATTCTCAAGCTCGGGCTTAAGGGGTTTCGGGAACTTGTGGGCGTCCTCGGTCTCCTGTGGAACGATCGCTGTCCATTCGGCAGCTTCCTGCTCCGCTTGGGTGTTGCTTGCAACATGGGTCTTGCTCATCGTTCTTCCTGTCTCTCAGCTCGCCTGATGCTGTTAACCATTCAGCAATGCCTATTCGCCCCACCGCTCAATCAGCTACTCGATGCACCGACGGTCCGCTTATCCACGTAATCATTCAACAGATCTCCGACGAGCTGACTGAAGTCTCGGTCGGCTCCATCTCGGATCAGCAGGACTTTTGCCTCGTTATGGAGCTTCTTCGGGATATAGACGCCTACCTGAACGTAATCAGGAGCGGTCCGTTTCCCTAATCTCCGGGTTCTTTCGGAACGTTCGAGATGAGCTCCTGGCGCGTTCGGCTTAGCAACAGGTGCTTGCCCACTCGCAGCAATTAAGGACCGGAACTGGTTCGGCTTAGTTATCATGGCTCCTCGGGTATTCGGTTACACAATTATTTGCTGATTTGGCTAAGCAGCTCTCCGGCTAACCGCTCACATGGTTTGCTGGGTAATCGATGACTCAATCTCCTCGGTGACCTCGCTGTACTCGGGCGAGTACACCGTTTGACCCTCCACGATGCACCGTTGAAACGACACAATGCGCGGAATTTGCGCAGTGAAAAGGGGGAGACCTGCCTCAACGAGGGCCTCCCGTGCTTTAGGACCATCCCGATTCGGTCGTGGCGGAACAATTGTCAGCAACACCCGGAAGCGATCCGTCCCTAAACCTTGAAGTTCTTTGACCGTAGCTAGCAAAGCATCGACTGAGAGTGGATCTGGAGTACATGGAAGAACAAGGAGGTGACATCCCATGGCAATTTCACGCAGGTCGTCGTGATCTGGTCTGGCCTTGGTGTCGATCACGATGTGCTCATGGTGGCGGGCGTGCATAGTCGCCTGTGCTTCACTCACAACGGTAAAAGGGAGTCGTCCTTGCGAAGCCCATCGCGTTACGCTCCGGTTCGGATCGCCGTCGACTAAAAGCGTCTTGCCAGACTTCGCAAGTTCAGCCGCTACATGCACCGCTGACGTGCTCTTACCGACGCCGCCTTTGAACGAGGCCATCGTAATGATCATGGCCGGATACTAATTGCTCATCGCTGGGCCGGTTACGCGCTTAAGCGCCTACGTGCCTAATCAGTTACCTCCCCCCAACGGGGGGGGGCGGAGGGAGGAGGATGGAACACATATAACTTGCTATGTACGGACACCACACGTACAATCTCCCTATGGCTGTTGTAAGGGCTCCGAAGGGAATCGACCAGACACGCCAACGGATCGACATACGGCTTCGTCCCGACCAAAAACTCTCTATTGAGAGGG
>CAXUIF010000006.1:16995-34653 GCA_964250995.1 uncultured Acidobacteriaceae bacterium | reverse complement strand
GTTGATGGCCGATCAGGGCTCGGCGAACCGCATCGGGCTGAGTGGGTTGCGGGCAGGCTTTTTGGCCAAGGACGAAGGCCGGTCTACCACTTTGTTCGCGGAAGCCATGCGCTTCTGGGCGCTGGGGTCTGAGCACGATCTGATTGCGTTCGCCAACAGCGTGCCCGCACCCGACTTTTCTCGGCTGGCGGAAGTCGTAAGCCGCTGCGCGCAACGCGGCGATGCCGTGGCCGCGGAGGTGCTGCAGCGCGAAGGGCAGGAGCTTGGGTACCTGGTGCAGCTCGTGCTGCGCCGCATTGTGGCCGCTGATGGCCAAGGTGCTCTGCCGGCGATCGCCTTTGCGGGTTCCGTCATGGAGAACGTGCCGGTGGTGCGTTCGGCCCTGCTCGACGAAGTGCGTCGCGAGTTTACAGCCGTCCAGGCTCTCGAGGGCGTGGTCGATCCGCTACAAGGCGCCCTTTGGCGTGCGCGTGGCGCCCACAGCTAGCGTCGCGGCCCCGGGTCGACGTCGGCCTAAGCCACAGGAAGGAACTCTGGGTCTTTCATGCGGAGTCGATGCCGCTTCGGGCGAAAAACCGAGGCCCTTCGCTGCGTTGAGAATGACCTGCACAGTTCACTCTTTACTTGGCGGTGTTCGGCGCCGCTGCCTTGCCCAGCGCGTACTGATCGTACCAATCGAACCAGCGATGGTAGCGATCGACAATAAAGCTTGGCCGCACAAAGCCATGAAACTCCCCCGGGTAGACGATCAGCTCTGCAGGAATGTCGAGGCTCTTGAGGGCTTCGTACATCTGCTCGCCACCCTGGATGGGTACGTTGAAATCCTTGTCGCCACCCATAAAGAGCGTGGGGGTCTTGATGCGGTCGGCGTGGAAGAATGGGTACGAGAGTTTCACATACAGATCGGGGTTCTTCCACGGTGGGCCGAGCTCGTTCTCGTACTGCAGGATGTATTGGTCGATGCCGTAGAAGCCGAGCAGATTGCCCATGCCCGCGCCGCTGGACGCGGCTTTGAAGCGCGTTGTGCTGGCAATGGTGTAGTCGGTAAGGATGCCGCCGTAGCTCCAGCCGCCCACGACGAGCTTGTCGGGGTCTATGGTGCCGGTCGCGACTGCGGCGTCTACCGCCGCCAGCAGATCGACAACCTCCTTGTGGCCCCAGTCGCCGCTGATGGCTTCGCTATACGCATGGCCGCGGCCGGTGCTACCGCGGTAGTTCACGTTCAGCATCGCATAGCCATGCGCGGCGAAGAGCTGCCGTGCCGGGTCGAAGCCGTGCGCGTCCTGCGCTGTGGGGCCGCCGTGGATGAAGAGCAGCATGGGCACCTTGGTGCCCGGCGTGTAGCCCACCGGCAGGGTGAGCAGGCCATGCACCTCGCTCGCGTCCGGGGTCTTCGCAGAAAGATCCTGCGTGGGCGCGAGTTGCAGAGACGCCATCACGGCATCGTTGTGGTGTGTCAGTCGGCGGAGCTCCTTGCCTTCCAGCGCGTACACCTCGGCAGGGGCACTGTCCCTCGTCCACAGCAGCGCCGTGTGGCCCGCTGCCTGGTCCAGCGCCATGGCTTCGCCCTGCCCTTCGGTGAGGCGGCGCACACTGCCTTTGCCATCGAGCGAAATCTCGGCCACATACTGCACGCGGTCGTCCTGCACCTCGGTAAGCGCGTGCTTGCCGCTGCTGCTCAGCACCGGCGCGCCCACCCACTGATCGAGCTTGGGAGCGAGCAGTTTGCTCCTCCCGTCTGCAACGGAGACCGCGGCCAGCTGCGTCATGTCATAGATCGCGTAGTGCGGCGTTAAGCCCTGGCGGTAGACGATGCGCTGCGAGTCCGGAGTCCAGAAGAGCGGCGGCTCATCTGCGCCGGAGAACGTCGTCAGCTTGCGCGGCGCGGAGTTCGGCACAGCCGCTGTCACAAAGATATCCGGGTTGTTGAAGCGGTCCGGATCGGGCGCCGTCTGGTTGCTTACAAAAGCAATCTTCTTGCCATCGGGGCTCCATTCGGCACCCTCTTCGGCGTAGGCCTTGTCCCCTGCAGCGGGATTGCTGGTGAGCTTGTTGAGCTTCTTCGTCCCGATGTCGAAGACAAAGAGGTGCGCACGCTTGTCTGTGAGGTAGCCCTGGCGGTCCTGCTTGAAATGGTAACGGTCCATCACGATCGGCTTAGGCGGTTTGGGCTTGGCGCCCTTCTCCGGCTCGGGCTCGTCGCGCTCGGTAATGGTGAGCAGCAGCTGTTTGCTGTCGGGAGACCAGCGGAAATCATCGAGGTTGTTCTTGACGTCTGTGAGCTGTTGCGCCTCCCCGCCCCGTCGGTCGAGCATCCACACCTGCGATCCTTTGGCCTCGCCCTCGCGCCCGGAGGTGAAGGCAAGGTAGCGACCATCGGGGCTCCAGCGCGGGCTGCCGGCGGACTCCTTGCCGCGTGTGAGCTGAAGGTCCTGCTTGCCATCCCAGCTGACCATCCAGAGGTCGGTGATGCTCTTGTCTTCGGCCGTATCGATGTGGGCGAGTGTGTAAGCGACCCAGTTGCCGTCCGGCGAGACCTGCGGCGAACTCACCCGGACGAGCTTCGCGAGATCGTCCACAGTCATGCCGTGCTTGGCCGCTGGCGCTGGCCGCGCGGGTGCGGGCACGGGCGTTTGGCCGAGCGCGGTGAGCGCCGAGCCGAGGAGCAGCATTGATGTCCACTTCATGCGGCGAGACGATGACACACAAGCAAAGGACAGACTCACAGATCCTCCAGGGTTCAGGGGCAATACCGTTCAGGCTACTTGCTGGCAGCTTCGGGAGCGCGGTTCAGATGTCCGAAGTTCATCAGCGCATTGAAGACGAGCGGATAGCTGCCGATCGTTTCGCCGCGATAGACCGGGTTGTTGCCAAAGAGCAGCACGTTACCGTCACCAAGGTGCGCGTCCACCACAATGGCGTGTTCGGCGATGGAAGCGGGCTTATCGAGCAGACCGGAGAGCAGCAGGCCCTTTGCCTCCGCGAGACGCAGGATGACTTCGGGACGAAACTGCGACGGGATCACGTTAGGGTTGTTGCGCACTTGCTCTTCGTTCAGCGGCTTGGCCTGCCAGGGCCTGGGCTTGGGCAGCGGATCGGGTTCGGTGATCTTGCGGCCTTGCGGAACGTCGGCGTCGCCCACGCTGCCGCGGCCGGTGGGGCGCTGTTCATAGGGATCCATGAGCACGCGATTGCCGGTACGGCCTACCGTGTTGCTCAGGTTGAAGACCATTCCTTCCGCGCTGATCACAGGGGGCGCGTCGGTGTAGCCCCAGGCGAAAGGGCTGTCCTTCTGCACAAACGCCGTGTGCAGGATGGAGCCGACCACCCGCGCGTCCGCGTGCGGGGCCACACTGACCCCGGGCGCGAGACCCATGTCGATGGCAAACTGCGCGGTGTCTTCGCAGGTGATCAGCAGTCCGCCTTTGCTCACGAAGTCCTTCAGGTGCGCCAGACCTTCGTAGCCCAGGCCGGGCCGCATGTCTGCTGTCTGGTCCAGCCGTCCGAGGTTGGGTGTGAGCTCAGTCTTCTGCCAGGGAAGGGCATTGCTGTACATCGGCAGCCCGTTGAGGATCCCGTCGGAGGTGGCATGTCCGACCGGCGCGAAGACGATCACGTCGTACTTGCTGCGCAGGTCCGGCATGGATGCAGCGGTTTGCACGCTCATGTAGTCATAGGGAACCCCGGCCTGATCGAACGCGTAGCGCCACCAGCCTTCGGTCTGCGTGGCCAGCCAGGAGTGCATAAACGCGATGCGTGGAGCGGCGGCAGGATGGGTGGCCACGGACGGCGTCGTGTTCACGCGGACCGCGCTGAGCGAAAGCGATTGCAGCAGCGGCTCCAGCGTGGCTGCATCGGCGTCATGCACCAGCAGGGAGCCGGCCGCCAGATGCTGCCCCTCGGCGTCAAACGCCTTTTCCGTCACAGCCACATGAGCCGCGCCCAGCTTGTAGATCAGAGCGAGCAGGGTGCTTTGCCCTGTGTTGGGCACCATCCACGTGCTGCCGTTGCCGCTGGTGTGCATACGGAGGGCGGCGAGATCGGAGATCGGCTCCATCCTGGCCGCCAGGAACTTCGCTTCCGTGATGCGATCGACATGGAGGTTGAAGAGCGCGGGGAAGCTCCAGCCGGTGTCGTCGTAGGGATGTTTTTGCGGATCATCGGCAGCCCAGAACTGGCGATCCAGCAGCGCGTCCGCAATGCGCGAGTAGGGCTGGTCCATGCGGACCACAAAGCTCCCCACCGGCAGATTCAGTGTGGTTGGCTTGTCCGCAGCTTTCTCGTCTGCGGGTTTCGTTGCGGCCTCTGCGGTCTTGTCCTCGCCGTCGCCGGAGCCCTTCTTGGGAGGAAGCGGAACCGTCTGCGCCTCGGTCAGCCGTTGCACCTCGACATGCTGGCGCTTCAGGATTTCGAGCAGCTGTACTTGCCGGTTCAGTTCAGCTGGGTTCGCCGGAAACACATACGCCGCCGGGCCCTCTTGTGTGGGCTTCAGAACGCTCCGTTTGCTCTTGGCGTAAAAGTTCTCCAGAAAGTGTGGGCCGTGGTTGCTGAAGTACGAGAGTGTGGTCAGAAGCGCAGTCTGCTCGTAGTTGTTGTTGTCCCGTTGCGACCAGACGACCTGCGGCAGCGGTGGGTTCTGGCGGTACCAGGTGCGGGAGTAATCCTCGGGCTGCAGGATGCGCTTTTCCGTGTCCGCACCGCCGTTGCCGAACGTCTCATAGAGGCGCGAGATGCCGTTGTGCATCCCTGCGAGGAACATCAGATAGCCGGGCGACCAGGTGTCGAAGTCGCCGTGCGTGAAGACGCCGGGCATGCCGAAGCGCTGCATTTGCGCGACGTTGTTCCACCCGAGCTCCGCCCACTCATCTGCGAGCGTCGGGTCGATCCAGGCGTTGTAGGGGCCGTCCCCGACCGTGTTGTCATAGAGAAACGGTACGGACTCATGGAGGTCGTGCAGCACCTGCGCGTGCCAGTCGAGGTAGGTATCGAGCACGTTGCGCGTGAGGTCCAGCGTCATCGCCATCGCATCGCGGTTGTTGTCGTGCGCGACGTAGTGGCCCCAGTACACGAGTCGCGGATATTGCTGCCCAGGGTGCGCCTTGTGCCACTTGTACACGTCCACCATGCGGTCGCGGCCATCGACCTCGACCACGGGCGTGATGAGCGTGATCATGTGCGAGCGAATGTGCCGGATATAGGGCGCGTCATCGACCGCAAGACGATACGCGAGCTCCATCAGTGCGGTAGGCGCGCCGGTTTCGGGCGAGTGGATGGTCCCCGTGATGTAGTACACCGGATACGATTGCGCGATGAGCTCGTGGGCCTTGCTGTCGTCCATGCCGAGCGTGCGCGGATCGGCCAGTTGCGCCAGTCGTGCACTGTTAGCCTTCGCATCTTTCAGCAGAGCCGCGTCCGCGATGGCCACGGCGATCATCTCGCGGCCTTCTTCGGTATGCCCGATCGTGAAGACCCGCACGCGCGGCGAACTGGCGGCCAGCAGGCGGAAGTACTCGTAGACGTCCTCGGCGTAGGGCAGCATGTCTGGCGCGCCCGCCACATCGCCCAGCACCTTGGCAGGGGTCGGCACGGTTTGGGACGCGGGCAGGTAGTTGACCAGCGGCGAGCCGAAAGACGGATCGGTGGTGTATTGCTTGATCTTCGCGGCGTAGGCGTCGTCTACCGCCTGCTTCGGGTCGCGCGCGTAAAGGCTGTCGTCGGGGCTTTGCGCGCGGACGAAAACAGGAAGCAGAAAGGGCGCGAGGCAAGCTGCGTTCCAAAGGCTGCGAAGGTTCATGAAGATCCGATTCTACGATGGAGCGGCAGGATCTTCTGGGAGAGATCCACGCCGCTTTGGGTGGGCGAGGTTAGAAGTCGTAGCGCAGCGCAAACTGCATGCGACGCGGAGCCTGGTTACCACCCAGCACCGCGCTGGCAACGCCCAGGCTGCCGTTGGTCAACTGCCCGGTAACAGAGAACGGGTCGAAGCGAACACTGTTGGTCACGTTGTAGACGGACCAGGTGAAGTTGAGCGCGCCGTACTCCCGAATTTTGAAGATCTTACTCAAGCTGCTATCGAGGTCCAGATAGCCGTCGCCGCGAAAGAAATTGCGCTCGCCCGCTTCGCCCGGATAAGGCAGCCGCACCGGCGTTCCGCTCGTAACCCCGTTGTTGATGGCTTTAGGGTTATCGAAGAAGGTGACGTTGCCCTGCGCGTCCCTGTGCTTGTGCGCTTTCAGCGTGGGGTCCGTGACGACGGCGTAGCCGGGCTGCTGCCAATCGGTGGTATAGCCGGGCTCCGTCAAGGAGAACGGCAGGCCACTGGTCGTGCGGAAGATGCCCGAATACTGCCAACCGCCGAGCACCTCGTTCACGAAGGAGCCGCTTTGTGCGAGAAAGGCCTTGCCCTTGCCGAAGGGGAGCGCGTACACGGCGTCCATGGTGACGATGTGGCGCGTGTCGAAGTCGGCAACGGCACGGTTCAGGCCCGGGTTCCACGTGTTCTGGATGGCGCTCTGGGCCAGGGCTGTCCCGGTAGCCGAAAACTCCGAGGTTCGCTCCGAATCCGAGCCCATGTCGATCGTCTTCGAGAAGGTGTAGTTGATGTCGAACTGCAGACCGTGCGCCATGGCATGCCGCAGCGAGATCTGCGCGGCGTTGTAGTAGCTCATGCCAATGGTGGACAACGCGTAGAGCGAAGAAAACTGCTGCTGCCAGAACTTCGACTGGTAGCCGGCAGGGCAGTAGTTGACGCCGTAATTGCCGCAAAAGAAATCGATGTTGGCCAATGAGGTGGTCGCCCCCAGATAGGAGCGCTGCGGTGCCCACTCCAGGTTGTAGATGTTCTGGGTTGCGGACTGGCCGGTGCCGTCGTAAACGACGTTGCCGTTGCCGTCGATGAACTGGCGATTCGCCATGAACGGGAAGAGGTGTTCGAAGTAGGGGATCGCCGCTACGGCCGCGTTGGCGTTGCCGTTGTTGGCGTCAACGGCTTTAGAAAGCGCGGTGCCGGCGCTGTAGTAGTCGCCGCCACCCTGGGGGTCGACAAAGTCAACTGGTTGGGTCAGATCGAGACTCTGCAGCAGGTGCCTTCCCATACGACCAACATAGGCCACATCGAGGGTGAGACCGCCTGGAAGCAGGCGCTGCACGGAAAAGTCGAAGGACTCGGTGTAGGGCGTCTTCAGCCGGTTGTCGAGCCCCCAGGTGATGGCGAACTGGCTGGAGCCCGTCAGGTTGGGGGTGTAGGGGTAGGCTGCCGTCGCCGCAGGGGTCCCGTTGTTAAACGGAATCGCGTGGGGCCCTGTAAAGCGGGGTGAGGTGGCGTAGGTGTAGGTGCCCGCGGGGTTGCTGACCTGCGAACCGAGGCCGAAGGACCCGTTCTGATCGAAGGTGTTGATCAGGCCTTCCCCGTAGTGGTCGTAGTAGATGCCTGCCCCGGCCCGGATGGAGGTCTTCGTGTCGGGTGCGTAGGCGATGGCGAACCGCGGCGCAATATTGGTCTTCGACTTCGGCCAGAAGCCCGGTGTGCCGTAGGCCGGACCGCTTGGCGAGAAGCTCAGATTGGGCTCATACACCTGCCCCTGCAACGCTGCGGCTTCGCGCTGGGTAAACCAGGCGTGCGTGTCGATCGTCGGCGTCACCTGCTGCCCGCTGGTTTCATAGGGCGTTTGCAGTAGCGTGTGGCGCATGCCGAAGGTGACGGTCAGGTTCGGTCGGATCTGCCACGCGTCCTGGAGGTAGTACTCGAACTCATTCGTTTTGTAGTGGCGCTTCACGAACGCGCCGTCCGGCAGCAGGGACCCGCTGGACGGGCTGGTGACGTTGTAGTTGGACACATCGGTCACCTCTGGCACTGTGCCGACCAGATTGGCATACGCGACCAGGTAGGAGTTGCCGAAGTTGCCATCCACGCCAGGCAGCCCAAGCGCAGCCGGACTCGGCACATTGCCGCCCAGCCAGTACGGGTTCGAGGTGGCACTGTTGTAGGACACGTTGTCGGAGGAGCGATTGATGTGGATCAACCGCCAGTTGCCGCCGAAGCCAAGCGTGTGCCGGCCCTTCGCATAGGTCAGGTTGTCGACGATGTTGTTGGTGGGCACGCTTACGATGGTGTTGCGCGTTTGTGCCGAAGCATTGGCGAGAAAGCGGAAGCTGACATAGTCGCCCGTTCCCAGGCCGGATTGCCCATAGCCCTGCCGGATGTAGCCGTAGCGCAGGTCGTTGACCAGCCTGGGCGTGAGCGTCCAGGTATCGCCAAAGATCATGCCTTTAGAGTTGTCGATCAGCACGGAGGCGGCTGGCTGGCCGGGAAACTGTTGTGTGCCGGCGAGCGTGTCCTTCTGGAAACCTCCGCGTGCGAAGAGATGGTGTTTGCTGGACGGGGTCCAGTCAAGACGCGCGATGCTGGTGTTCAGCGATTGGGGCGCCGGCGAGGAGAACGTGTAGGACCCTGTGTTGAGGCCGTCGCCCAGGTTGGTCCCGTTGGCTGTTGGCTCGGAGTTGAAGTAAGCGAGCGCGAACGGATTGGGGCCGGGGCCGGGTGCGTAGGCGGTGGTTCCACAGACCTGGCAGCCGGCATCGAGTTGCGTGACCTGAGCGGGGGTGAGCGCAACTGTGGAGCCATTCCCCGTGTATTGGAGCACCCCCTGCTTGTAGAGCGCGGTGGGCGCGATCTCTGCGACCACCTGGTTTTCGGCAAGCCGCTGACCCTCGTAGTTGCCGAAAAAGAAGAGCTTGTCCTTGATCAGGAACCCACCAAGGTCGCCGCCGAAGATATTGCGTACGAGCTTCGGAGGCCGGTTGGGTAAGCCCGAGGCAAGCTGACCCTGCTTGTTGAAGTAGTCGTTGGCGACGGTGTTGGTGGGGCGGTAGTACTCGTAGGCGGCACCGTGATACTTGTTTGTGCCGGACTTGGTGACCATCGTGACCTGTGCGCCGGAGGAGCGGCCCTCGTCGGCGTTGGCGTTGCTGGTCACCACGCGGAACTCCTGAATGGAGTCCTGCGTCTCACGCAGCACGCCGAAGAAGGCAAGCCCGCGGAGTTGGTCGTTGTCGTCCACACCGTCCAGCGTGACGTTGCTCTGGTCGGAGCGCTCGCCGTTCACCGCGCCGGTGCGGCTGTCCTCGGTGCCTACGTCTTGCGGGGGTGGCACGTAGAAGACGCCGGGTTGCAGCGCCAGCAGATCCGGAACGTTGCGCGTTTCGGTGGGAAGCGCCTGAATGGTGGCATTGTCGAAGGCGTTACCGATGGTGGCGTCGGTGTTGTTCAGCGTTTGGGCGGCCTCATTGACCTCCACGACGGTGCCGCTGCTGGCCGCGCCTAAAGAAAAGTTGATGGTGGCCGGCTGGTTCACCAGCAGCTCCGCCTCTTTCTTCTGGCTGCCGAAGCCCTGTGCCTGGGCGGTGATGACGTAGCGGGCGGGCGTGATCTGCTGCAGCTGGTACTCGCCCTGCTGATTGGCTGTGACGTGCAGGGTTTGGCCGGCGCTGGCGTTGACCAGGGTCAGTGTGGCGCCGGGAATGACGGCACCGGTCGGGTCCTGAATGACGCCGCGCACAGAGGTGTTGGCGGTCTGCGCCAGGCACATGTACGTCGAGGGAAAAAGCAGAAGGGCAGCAAGCGAGCGAGAACGTCCCATGGAAACTCCTTCAGAGAAGCAGTTACGGTGGCGCGGACAGCAGGCGCGTAGCGGTGTACGCCGGTTCGAGAAGGCTCGCCGGCTGTTTCAGGTTGTAGAGGTCAAGCATATGATTACAACGGCGTGAAGGTTAAGGCAAATCGTCGAGGGCTCTTCAGGACAGGCGTTGCCGCGCGGCAAGCGCGTGATGGGTGCCGGGCAGGGCAGAACATCAGCCCCCGACCTCCAGAAGCGAAGGCTCTCCGAGGGGGCAAACTGCCCAGGGCAGGGCTCACTTTGTTGACCGCGGCAGCGCTGGTGCCTGGCCTGGGGACCTCCACAGCCATGGCAAGCGGACCGCCCCAGAACACGGGGCAGCCCGAGGTCGCGTTCACCTTCGACGACCTGCCTGCCCATGGACCGTTGCCGCCCGGCATGGCGCGGCCGGCTGTGGTGGCCAGCATTCTGGCGACCTTGCACGCCGAGCACATGTCGCCCGTCTACGGCTTTGTGAACGGCTTCCGTGTGGCGCAGTATCCATATCAGGTCCACATCCTGCAAGCGTGGCATGACGCCGGCAATCCCCTGGGCAACCACACCTGGTCGCATCCGGAGCTCGACAAATCGAGCGCGGCACAATACGAAGCGAACATCGCCAGGGACGAACCCCTGCTGGCCCAGTTGGAGCCGCACGGGAACTGGCACTGGTTTCGCTACCCATTTCTGGAAGAGGGTGACACGGTTCACAAGCGGGAAGAGGTGCGCGCCTGGTTGGCGGCGCACCACTACCGCATCGCGGAAGTGTCCATCGACTTCCAGGATTACCTCTGGAACGAGCCCTACGCGCGGTGTGCCGCCCAAGGCAACGAGCAGGCCATCCGCACGCTGCATGACAGCTATCTGGCTACCGCCGATCAATACATCCGCGTCTTTCGCGAGCTCGCGCAGGAGCTCTACGGACGGGACATTCCTTACGTTTTGCTGATGCACGCCGGCGCGTTCGATGCACGGATGCTGCCCGAGCTGATCGCTCTCTTCCGCGTGCGGGGTTTTGCCTTCACCACATTGGACCAGGCGATGGCGGATCCGGTGTATCGCGCAGACCCGGCGGTCCCGACACCCGGTGGGGCCACCTTCAATGAGATGGTCGCCACGGAGCGCAAGGCCAACGTACCGGATGCGCAAGAGCCGGAGGCGATGTTGCAGCACTTGTGCCGCTGATTGGTGCATCCGGGGCGAAGTGGCGGTCGCCCGGTACTCACTTCGCCATCACCCGTGTTGATACGCCGGTACATACGGCAGCGCGGCTTGACCGTGTCTACGCGCGCGTCTTGCCTTCCTTGGTTGCCCTGCTTGCGAAGAGCATCCCGAGTCATCGAAGGCCGCATCAGACCATGTATTGCAAGAGCTTATGCCGGCTGCGCGCGTGAACAGTCTGGCGTTCCGATCTCCGGCCTGAAGCGTCCCTACGCGCTCGGCATCCCTGGGGGCGGCGGTAACACTCCCCCGTGTTCCACCTTAATGAGCAACCACTTTCTGCAGTCCCCCTTTTGTGAGGAAAGGCCCCTTTATGTCTCAAGCGAAGTATTCATCTCCACTGGCTCCGAGTGAACAGGTCACGGCGGAGCAGTTGGCTACCGATCGCGGCATCCTTGCTTTCCAGCGCGCGGTCGACGGACTCAGCCGGCGCAAGTTTCTCGGCGGTCTTTCGGGCGCAACGGCTTTGGCCGTGACAGCAGGCTTTCTCGGCGAACCAAGGATTGCTGCGCAGACCGGCGCCACCCCCGCGATCGCCGATGTACTCAACTTTGCGCTCAACCTGGAGTACCTGGAAGCCAACCTCTATGCGATCGTGACCTCCGGCAATCCGATCGCGGCGAGCCTGCAGGGTTCAGCGCCGGGCGCCATCACGAACTCGCCCGGCAAGTTAAACCTGGACGCGACCACCCTGGCGCTGTTTTCGGCTTTGGCGATCGATGAGGTCAATCACATCAACGATCTGCGCTCCGCAATCACCAGCTTGGGCGCTACCCCGATCAGCATGCCCGCCATCAACTATGGCGCCAAAGGCGCCATCACCACACAGGCGCAGCTGCTAGCCACGGCGCGGCAGTTCACAGCGCTCGGCAACAGCGCCTACGCCGGTGCGGCACAGTTTCTGGTCAGCAACCCGGGTGTGCTCACAGTGGCTTCCCAAATTTTGGGAGCGGAAGGCGAACACCTTGGCGCGGTGAACTACCAGTGCATCGTCCAAGGGGTCGCGACCGCGTTCAGCTCGAGCCCGGCAGCGTATCTCGATGCCTACGATCAGCCCCCTTCGCCGACCCAGTACTTCACTGTCTTTTTGAGCGGCAATGCAACGGGCAGCGATGCGGGACTCGCCCCCGCGCGCTCGACCACGCAGGATCTGGCCGTTGTCTATGGGCAGACCACCCAGGCAACCACCACGCCTCCGGCGCCGGTCAAGGGCGGCTTCTTTCCGGCAGGGGTCAACGGCACCATCCAGTCGTAAGGGCGCGTGACGCGAGCGCGCGCCCATGCAGCCGTGCTTGCCCAACCATTCTCTCAGCAGTGCTCCAGGAGGAGATACCCGTGTTGAAATTTGCAGATACTCATGTGCTGGAAGCGGCACCCATGTCCGAAGGACAACTCATGCAGGAAGGCGAATCGCTGGCTGGTGAGCGCTCCCCCGTGGGGTTGGACCGCCGCCGGCTGATGACCCATTTGGGCCTTGCCGCAGGTGCAGCCGGCATGCTGGGTGTGGCCGGTTGCAGCGACAACGGCACCATCCCGATCGCCAGCCCGACGACGACGCCCTCCGTGCTGGACGTGCTGAACTTCGCGCTTAACCTTGAATACTTCGAGGCCAGCTTTTACTCCTACGTCGTCACCGGTTCCGGCCTGGCCGCGAGCGACATGGGTGCGGGCGCCGGCACAGCGTCGGGTGGCGCGAAGGTCACCTTTGCCACTACCGCAATCCAAAACATCGCCATGAACCTCATGACAGAGGAGGTCCAGCATGTGCAGTTCCTGCGTTCGACGATCTACGCCATCGGGGGAACGCCGGTGTCCATGCCGAGCTTGAACCTTGCTGCCCTGGGTGCGCCAACGGACGACAAGTCGTTCATCGCCCTGGCACGCACGGTGGAAGGCGTGGGCGTGACTGCGTATGCGGGTGGCGCGCAGTATCTCGCCTCCAGCGTGCCTGCTCTGAACTACGCGGCGCAGATCCTCGACGTTGAAGCGCAACACGAGGGATGTTTGCGACAAGCTTGCATCTACTACCCGGGCGCGGGCGGTGGTTCTGTGACCTCACCTGCTGCCGACGCGTTGGACATGCCACCGACCAGCAGGATCATCTTCAACACCAGCACGACAACCGGGCTGGTTCCGGTCCGAACCATCTCACAGGTGTTGCAGATTGTGTACAACACCCCTGGCGCAACCGGTTCCACCAAAGGCGGGTTCTTCCCGAGCGGCTTCAACGGCAATATCTACATCTCGTAATGTTGTTCGTTCCAACTGCATCCTGAGCACGGCAAAGATTCCGGCATCCCCCGAACGGCTAACGTCCTGGGGGATGCCGGGATTCTGTTTTCGCGCCTCGCTCATCAGAGGAGCCAGCCGAGCCACGATGAGCCTAGACGTCCAGTCCGATTAAGCGCATAAGCGCCAGGCCGTTACTGCGCTGCACCGGGCCATCCCGCAGCGTGTAGTCGAAGCGGAGCTGGCCCTCGACGACCTCGTCCTGGAAATGCACGTTGTGGGCAGAAGCCTCTGCCGCCAGTGAGGTCAAGGCGAGATCATGCGTGCTCAGTATCCCGATCGCACCACTGCGCAGCAGCTCCCGCACAAGGCCGCGCGCCCCGGCCAGCCGATCGCTGGAGTTGGTGCCGGCGAGCACCTCGTCGATCAGGAACAGCGTAGGCGGATGCGCGCGCGCGGCTTCGGCCAGGGCGCGCAGGCGCAGAATCTCTGCATAGAAACGCGATCGGCCGGCCTGCAGGGAGTCGTTCACCTGAATGCTGGCGCCAAGAGTCAACGGCGAAAGCACCAGTGACTGCGCCCGGACGGGGGCTCCCGCGAATGCCAGCACGGCGTTTACGCCGACGGATCGCAGCAGCGTACTTTTGCCGCTCATGTTGGAGCCGCTCACCAGCAAGAGCTGGGTTGCGCCCCCGAGCGAAACATCGTTGCGCACACAACGTGAGCTGGGCAGCAGCGGATGACCCAGGCCCGTGGCCCGGAAAAGGCTCGCACCCTCCGAGAACTCTGGAAACGGATCCTCCGGATGGTCGAAGCTGTAGCCCGCCAGCGAGAGAAGAGTCTCAAAGGCAGCCAGGGCGCGCAACCAGCTGTCGAGCTGCGCACCAAACCGGCGGCGCCAACGTTCAAGCTGCAAGGCCAGCTGGAGCGAATACAGAACCGGTGCATCCAGAAGACGCACAACATAGTTGTTGCGCGCTTCGGCCCATTGTGCCAGGCGGGCGAGTCGCCCAAGACCGTCTGAGGCACGGGCATCGTCGGCGCGCAGACCAGCTTGCAACGACTGAAGGAGGGGCGTCGCGAAAGACTCGCGCTCCATGTGCCCCAGTAACGTGGGGATTGCTCGCAGGGCTTCCCGGGCCTGCTCGGCTTGCGCAAAGAGCGGCTTGAACACGCGCTGGTAGCGAAAGGTCAGGCTGGCATCGAGGACTAGCATGGCAAGCAGAGCCAAGGGCGAGTGAACGGCCGCGTAGCGCCATGCGGCAACGAAGGTGAGGCTGACCAGAAGCGGCGCGAGCCAGCGAAAAGCAGTCGGCAGCGGCGCCGCGGGGGCCTGAGCCCATGCCCTCAGCGCGTCCCGGTCGACTACAGGGTGGGCTGGCCCCGGAGCCGCCGCAAAAGCCTCGCGCAAACGGAGGCGCGAGCGTAGTTCCGCTACGGCGCCTTGACGTTGCTGCACGGTCGCCACGGCGCCTGGTTGCAGCAGCCAGCCGGCCAACTCATCCTGACCGAGCGATGTGCGTGCCTCGCACAGCAGAGCGAAGACGCTGCCCGGGCCGAAGAGGTCCAGGTCGGCCGCATACAGGCTTTGTGTCACATCGACCCGTGTGGAAGCGGGCTCGCGTTCCGACCAGCGATCCTCAGCACGAGCCAGCGCGCCCTCATGGAAAGCGAGGGCGCGGCGGGTCTCAGCGAGTCTGCGCAGGGCGCTCCCGTGCACCTGCGCGGCGAGCGCAAACGCTGCCAGCGGCAGCAGAAAGTACACGCGAGGCGGCAGGAGCAGAACGACGGCGGCTACACCGAACGCGAGGCGGAGATACCCCAGGCGGATGTGCTTTTGTTGAAGACGCCGCTCGTCCACCTGCAGCGTCCTGATACGGGCGCGGTAGGCTTCTGTCGGCGAACTCGGGACGGCTTGGGAAGCTTCGGGCGTGGGCTCATCCTCGGTGTCGCGCAAGGCGCTCAAGCCGAACGCCAAAGCTAGCTTATCTGCACAGGGCCGGGGTCGTGTGGGCAAGCCTGGCGCGTGATGGCCGGGTGGAAACCGGAGCGCCACCGACACCCTGTAGCGTCCGAGGCATCGGCTAAACTGGACGTATGCCCGCCACTGCTGAACCCAGGCTCGCCAACCCCGTGCCGAGCGCTGCCAACCCCACGGACAAGGGCCGGGTGCCGTTTGAGCCATGGGGCAGATACCCGCTGTATCCGGCCGATCTTCGCCATCTCCACTGGCAAAGCGACTTTCCGCGTGTGATGGAGGGCGTGCATAACGGCGCTCTGCCCGTAGGCATGGGGCGCAGCTATGGCGACGTATGTTTGCTGAAAGAAGGCACGTTGCTGGAGACCACAGGCATGAACCGGCTGCTTGCGTTTGATCCGGAAACGGGGCTGCTGACGGCGGAAACCGGCATCACGCTGGCGCAGATCCTGGACTTCGCCGTGCCACGGGGCTTTTTCCTTCCAGTTACGCCGGGCACAAAGTATGTAACGCTGGGCGGCGCAATCGCCAACGACATCCACGGGAAGAACCATCATCTGGCCGGCACCTTCGGCAACCATGTCACGCAATTCGAGCTCATCCGTTCCGACGGCACACGGCTGCACTGCAGCCCTATGGAGAACCCCGACTTCTATTCCGCGACGATCGGCGGCATGGGCCTCACGGGGCTGATCAGCTGGGCGCAACTGCGCCTGAAGCCGATCGTCAGCCGCAAGGTGGACTACCAGGGCATCCAGTTTCACGGCATCGATGAGTTCCTCGACCTGACGGAAAGATCACAGCACATCGAGTACACCGTGAGCTGGGTCGACGTGACCTCGACAGGTAAGAATTTCTGCCGCGGCATTTTCATGCAGGGCGATCACTCGCAGGTGCCTGCACCCCTCAAGCCGTCGAAGGAACCGAAGCTGGTGTTCCCCCTGGAGCTGCCCGGCTGGGTGCTCAACGGCACCACGGTGGGGCTGTTCAACACGCTCTTTTTCAACAAGCAGATTAAGAAGCGCGTAGAAACGCTGCAGGATTACGAGCCCTTCTTTTACCCGCTCGATGCCGTGCTCAAGTGGAACAAGATGTATGGCAAGCGCGGTCTGCTGCAATTCCAGTACGCCATCCCTTGGGAGCACGCGCGCCAGGGCACCGTGGCCATCCTGCGTGAGGTGGCGAAGTCCGGCCTGGCAAGCTTCCTCGCCGTGCTGAAGGCGTTTGGCGACGTGCCCTCGCCGGGCATGATGAGCTTTCCGAAACCGGGCATCACGCTGGCGCTCGATTTCCCAATCAGACCTGACGTCAGCTTTGCGCTCTTTGATCGTCTCGCCGAGATGACCTATGAGTTCGGCGGACGGCTTTACCCGGCCAAAGATGCGCGTATGACCGCCGGGCAATACCAGGGCTTCTACCCGCAGTGGGAGCGCTTTGCGCGCTACAAGGACCCTGCCATCACGTCGAGCTTCTGGGAGCGTGTCGTTGGCGAAAAGGGGCTTCGCCGTTGAGTCCCAACCCGATCCCCACGCTGCCCGGGCACAACGCTACCGCCGATCTCCCGCTGACCATGAAACGCAATCGCGCTGCGGGTGGGGCCGGGGCAGCCCGAACCGGCGCCCCGCTGCGCATCCTGGTCCTGGGGGCCACCTCTGGCATCGCGGAGGCGAGCATCCGGATCTGGGCCGCGCGCGGGGAAGAGCTCTATCTGGTGGGCCGCAACCAAGACCGGCTCGCGGCTGTCGCGGCAGACGCACGGGTGCGCGGCGCAGGCTTCGTAGGAACCGTTGTCACGGACCTGGACCACGTGCCTCAACACCCCGAACTGCTGGCGCACGCGATCAACGCCTTGGGCGGGTTGGATGTAGCGTACGTCGCGGTCGGCACGCTCGGCGAGCAGCCCAAAGCCGAACGGAACTTCGCCGAAGCGGGGCAGATCCTTCACACCAACTTCGTGGCCCCGGCAAGCCTGCTGACCTGGCTGGCGAACTACTGCGCGCAGCGCCATGCGGGCACGCTCGCCGTGCTCAGTTCCGTAGCCGGCGAACGTGGCCGCAAGTCCAACTATGTCTACGGCTCGTCCAAAGCCGGACTGACCGCGTTTGTCGACGGCCTGCGCAATCGTGTCGACCGCGAGAGCGTAAAGGTCATCACGATCAAGCCCGGCCCAGTGAAGACCGCGATGACGGAAGGCATGAAGGGCGAGTCCAAGTTTGCCAACCCGGACAAAGTCGCCGCAACCATCGTGAACGCCATCGACAAAGGCCTAAAAGGTCCCGACATCCTCTACGTCCCGGGGATCTGGCGCATCCTCATGGCCGTCATCCGCGCGATCCCTGAAGGACGCTTCAAGAAGCTGGACCTGTAGCAGACAACGGCCCACAGGCTTCCAGAAGAGCTTCAGAAGTGCGACCTCCGTCGTCAGCTAATTTCAGTGAACCCGTCACCACGAAAGCAACCTGCGGTTCAGCATGGATGCCTTTAACGTCCTTAATCACGCAAACTTCCAGACGCTCAGCAACACGCTCACCTCCAGCACCTTCGGACGCTCCTTGTCGGAAAGGGCCATCAACAATA
>CAXUIF010000006.1:14153-16895 GCA_964250995.1 uncultured Acidobacteriaceae bacterium | reverse complement strand
TCCCCTTCGCTGTGTTTCGTAGCTCCTACTGCTGCTGTGCTTGCTGGTGCTGACGCCGGGGTGGGGGCGGCTGTTCCGGAAGCGCCTGCGCTTTTTCTACCAGGATCGACCAGTCCTCCGGGACGGGAAGTTCGCGGTCGAGTGGAGGTGTGCCTTCGCTGCGTGTCACGCGCACGGCGACGGTGAGTTCGCTTTTGGTGCGGCCGCGAAACATGCCGTGCGTCGGGGGCACGTCGGCGTAGTCGCGACCGATCGCGGTCCGGATGTGACGCTCGCCGGTGAGCAGGTTGTTGGTTGGATCGAAGCCGACCCAGCCGAGCTCCGGCAGGTAAGCCTCGATCCAGGCATGGGTCGCGGAGGCCTCGGAGCGGTCCTTGGGATCGTTCGCATCGCCGCCGTGAAACAGATAGCCGCTGACGTAGCGACACGGAATCCGCAGCTTTGTGCGAATCAGCGCGATAGCGATGTGGGCGAAGTCCTGGCAAACACCGGCCCGGGTGGTCAACGCGTGATCGATGGGCGAGTCCGCGCGCGTGGACTTGGGCTTGTAGTCGAAGTGCCGGTAGATCTGCTCGTTCAGGCGGTGAAGCACGCTCAAGGGATCGTCGCCTCGTTGCAACTGGAAGTGGGCGGCGAGCTCTTCGAGCGCCGGCGTGGGCGCGGCAAACTCGCTGGGCAAGAGCATCTCCCAAAAGTCGCCCTCGCGCACATCATGATCGAGCTCCTCCCAGGCAGTTGTGGGTAGCGATGCGGGAACGGGTGCCTGTGGCTGCATCTCGACCAGCGACTCGGCGACGATCACCAGCTGGCTGTGCTGGCCGGGGATGTCGAAGTGATGAACATGATTCGCCAAGTGGTCACGGTAGCTGAAGACGCGGCAGCGCGGCGTCACCGACAGCTGAAACGTAAGGCAGCGCTGGCTGGCATCGGAGCGCGGGTGCATGCGCGTCTCCATGATGCTTTCAGACACCGCGCTCTTGTAGACGAACTTCGTGAGGTGGCGAATAAAGAAGTGCATAGCTTGATCTCTGGAAGAGAGATGGAGGCTCTCGGGTTATCGGTGAATGGTGAGGGGCCGGCGACGAACCGTGCTGCAGGTACTCTTGCTTTCTGCCCCTTTACTCCCTCCGCTTATCCTGCCAAGGCCAACTGAAGGGGATAGTCCACATATAGCTCATATAGGCTCAGGTGAATTTCGTGACACTGGCGCTGGATGGAATGGAGAAACGCGATGACGTTGCCGGCCAGCAATTCGTCGATGCTGATGAACCCGAGCTGTGCGCTGAGCCGGCCCGCGAGCCGGTGCAGCTGTTCCCCGCGCCCCTTTCCCTTTGGTCCGATCTTTGCGTCGATGGCGTCGAGCGCGCGCTCGACGCTTTCAATCGAAAAGCGCAGGGAATGCGGGAACTCCGCGTCGAGCAGCAGGAACTCGAGAATGCGTTCCGGCGAAAGGTCGGCGGTGTAGACCTTGCAGTACGCCTCGAACGCGGTTGCACTGCGCAGAAGCCCCATTAAGGCAAGGAACTGGTTGCTTTCCGGGGCGCGTTCGGGCTGGGCCCAAAGATCTTCGTGGTAGGCCTCGAGCAGTTTGGCTGTGGCGGTGGCGCGTTCCAGAAAGCGTCCGACCTGGATGAAATGCCAACCCTCGCCGTGGCTCATGGTGGAATCGCTAATGCCCTGAAATTCGTGAACGGATTCAAGAATCTGCAGCAGGAAATTTGAGGGAGCTTCGCTGGAGATCTCGGGCGACCCTGTTCCGAGCAGGTTCCGGTGTTCCGGACGAATCACGTCCAGGTAGAGCGAGTTGAGGCGCTGCCACTGCTCGGTGGAGATCTGTTCGCGCACATGGCGGGCGTTCTCACGCGCTGAGGTGATGCACGCAAGCACAGACGACCGCAGCTCCGTGTCAAAGATCAAGGTATTGGCCAGCGCATAGGGATTGCCCTCCCAGCGCAGGCGCTTGGGGTGCGCGAGTGACTGCAGCAGCCGCAGCCAGCGATGATCGGCGCTGGCCGCAGTTTCATCCAGCATCAGGTTGAGATTTACATCGAGTAGGCGCGTGGTGTGCTCGGCGCGCTCAAGATAGCGCGACATCCAGTACAAGGAATCGGCAACGCGTGAAAGCAGAAGGCCTCCGGGACGTCTGTAACTTCGGTCTGACACGAACCGACCGGCAAGGTTCCTTGCGCGAGAGCGAACTGCGTCCGAAGTCGGCCGCTGATGTCCCAAAATAGCATGCGTCAGGGCTCCCTTGAGTCAAGGGCGATGCGGTGGCGCCTGCATGAGCTCTACGAACAGCTTGTAAAAGCGAGCGGTGTCGAGATCCTGATGGACATGCACAGCGCGCAGGTCGGAACGCGCCGGCCTCCGTGCGGCATCCCAGGTGAGGGTGTCGCCATAGTTGGGCCCGTGCGCGAGGTCCACGTCGAGATACACGATCTGCTCTTTAGTGACAATGGTCGGGTCGATCCAGGCGCAGGCGGCGAGTTCGTCCCACATGTAGTAGAACTCGTCGCCCGTGTAGCGGGCCAGGTACTGCGCGGCAGGTTGCGGCGATGCGGCAATCTGCTGCAGCAGGTCCTTGCTGAATCGCGTTTTCAACGAGATGTCGACGGGGGTCAAATCGATGCGCGGCCATGCGGCACGCAGAACGATGTGCGCGGCCTCCGGGTCGAACCAGAAGTTGAACTCGTGGCGCGGATGCGTCGCGTACTCGGGATCGCTCGTCTGTGGGGCGAGGCT
>CAXUIF010000006.1:0-14053 GCA_964250995.1 uncultured Acidobacteriaceae bacterium | reverse complement strand
GGCACGATCGTAACCTTGTCGCCGTAGAGCACATAGGGGCGCAGATCCACATGCCGGGGCTCGAGATCATCGGCGACCAGGCAGGGCGCGCGGCTAAAACTGATCGTGGGCTGCGCGATGTAGTTGCGCGGGTTGGCCTTGATCTTTTCAGCGAACTCGGTGCGCTCCTGCGCGGTCGATTGCGGGCCGATCAGCATGCCATACCCACCGGACTCGCCCACGGCTTTTATCACCAGCGTTTCGAGGTTGGCGAGAACGTAGTCCCGCTCCTTGTCGATGTAGCACAGGTACGTTTTGACGTTGTTCAGGAGGGGATCTTCGCCGAGATAGTACTTGATGATGTCCGGAACAAAAGCGTAGATGGCTTTGTCATCGGCCACGCCGGTGCCGAACGCGTTGGCCAGCGTAACGTTGCCGGCGCGGTAGGCATTGAACAGGCCGGCGCTGCCGAGAATGGAGTCGGGCCGGAAGGCGAGCGGGTCGATAAAGTCATCGTCGACGCGGCGATAAATCACGTCGATGCGGCGCAGGCCGCTGGTCGTTCGCATGTAGCAAACGTTGTCGTGGACCACCAGATCGCGACCCTCGACCAACTCGATGCCCATCTGACGAGCCAGGTACGCGTGCTCGAAATAGGCGGAGTTGAAGACACCGGGCGAGAGCAGCACGATGTTGGGTTCGGGGCGGCCCTCCGGGGCAAGCGAGCGCAACGTGCTCAGCAGCACCTGGGTGTAGTGCTCGATCGGGCGCACGTTGTACCTGCTGAAGAGCTGCGGAAAGATGCGCTTCATCACGCGCCGGTTGGTGAGCATGTAGCTCACGCCGCTGGGGACGCGCAGGTTGTCTTCCAGCACCACAAAGTCCCCGTTGCCAAGCCGGATCAGGTCCGTGCCGCAGATGGCGACGTAGACGTTGCGGGGCACCTGCAGGCCTTGCATCTGACGGCGAAACTGCGGGCACGAATACACGAGCTCGCGTGGTACGACGCCGTCCCGAAGGATGCGGCCCTCGTTATAGATGTCTTTCAGAAACAGGTTCAGCGCCGTGATGCGCTGCGTGAGGCCGCGCTCCACACGCTCCCACTCCGCCGCAGTCACGATGCGGGGCAGCAGATCGTACGGGAAGATGCGCTCGGTTCCTTCGTCGCGGCCGTAGACCGTGAACGTGATGCCCTGGTTTAAAAAGGCGA
Organism: uncultured Acidobacteriaceae bacterium; assembly: GCA_964250995.1. Classification (GTDB taxonomy): domain Bacteria; phylum Acidobacteriota; class Terriglobia; order Terriglobales; family Acidobacteriaceae; genus Granulicella. The sequence continues at coordinate 12,864 of CAXUIF010000006.1, read as the reverse complement.
GATCGGCGGCCTGTTTGCGGCGCTGGATCTCACCCTGCGGCAGTGCCGAAATCAGTTCCAGCAGAGGGCTGTAGTGCGGATGTAACTCGCCATGAGACAGAAACATTTCGTCATACGCCTGATCCAGCTGGTAGCCGTGAAGGCCCGGCAACTGAAGCTGGGAAGGGCGGCTGATGTCCATGGGGTAAACCGAGTTTACAGCACCCTGTGGCGCAGCAAAGAGGGAAGAGGCAGCCCCTGATAGAATCAAGCGGTTACCAACTTTTCGTGTTCGCGCCTCCATGAACACCGCAGCGCTGGTTCGAAGCTCCCCACCGCGCGCGCCCAGATAGGAAGACTTCCGTCGTGAGTACTGCAACCGCCATCGCCACGCAGCCCATTCGTAACATCGCCATCATCGCGCACGTTGACCATGGCAAGACGACGCTGGTTGACGCCATGCTGCGCCAGTCGGGCACATTTCGTTCCAACGAGACCATGATCGAGCGCGTCATGGACTCCAACGACCTCGAAAAAGAGCGCGGCATCACCATTCTCGCCAAGAACACTGCGATCCACTACCACGATACGAAGATCAACATCGTGGACACGCCGGGTCACGCGGACTTCGGCGGCGAGGTAGAGCGTGCCCTGAAGATGGTGGACGGCGTGGTGCTGCTGGTAGACGCCAGTGAAGGCCCGCTGCCGCAGACGCGCTATGTGCTGTCCAAGGCGCTTGAGGCCAAGCTCACGCCCATCCTGGTCATCAACAAAATTGACCGTCCCGACGCGCGCGCGCAGGAGGTGCTGAACGAGGTTTACGACCTGTTCATCGATCTCGACGCCGACGAAAGCATGCTGGAATTTCCGGTCATCTACACCAACGGCAAGGCCGGTACGGCCACGATGGACCTGGCGCAGCCGGGCACCGATCTGCAGCCGCTCTTTGAGCTGATTCAGAACACCATTCCCGTGGCCCAGGGTGACCCGGAAGGCGCACTGCAGATCCTGGTGACCAATCTGGACTATTCGGACTACCTGGGCCGCCTGGCGATTGCGCGGGTGTTCAACGGCACGCTGCGTACCGGGCAGGAGGTTGCCGTCTCCAAGCGCGATGGCTCCCTGCAAACCGTTAAGATCACCAAGCTGTTTTCGTTCGACGGACTCAAGCGGACCGACATCACGGAAACGACGCTGGGCGATATCGTCGCAATTGCGGGCGTTCCGGGTATCACGATCGGCGAGTCGTTCACCGACATCGAGAACCCTTCGCCGCTGCCCTTGATCACCATCGACGAGCCGACGATTGCGATGCAGTTTTCGGTCAACAACTCGCCCTTCGCGGGCCGTGAAGGATCCTACGTCACCTCGCGCAACCTGAAGGAGCGCCTTGAGAAAGAGCTTCTGACCAACGTGTCGATTCGCGTCGAAGACACAGGTTCGCCGGAGACCTTCAAGGTGCTTGGGCGCGGGGAGCTGCAACTTTCTGTGTTGATCGAGATGATGCGTCGCGAGAGCTTTGAGCTGATGGTGTCGCGGCCCGAGATCGTGACCAAGCGCATCGACGGCGCGTTGATGGAGCCCTCCGAACAGCTCACCATTGACATCCCGGAGGCCTTTGTCGGCACCGTCATTGAGCGGCTTGGACCGCGCAAGGGCGAGATGACGAAGATGTCCAACCACGGCTCCGGCCGCGTGCGGATGGAGTTCAAGATTCCGTCGCGTGGGCTGATCGGTTTGCGCAACGAGATGCTTACCGAAACACGCGGCACCATTGTGATGAACTCGATTGCCGCCGACTACATCCCGTACCAGGGAGAGATTCCGCAGCGGCCCACGGGCGCGCTGATCTCCGACCGCGCGGGCACCACGACCACCTACGCGCTCAATGGCCTGCAGGATCGCGGCGTCCTTTTTGTGCCGGACGGGATTGAGGTTTACGAGGGCATGGTCGTCGGTGAACACTCGCGCGACAACGATCTCGACGTGAACGCTGTACGCGAAAAGAAGCTAACCAACATGCGCGCAAGCTCGGCCGATGAGGCGCTACGCCTGGTGCCGTACCGGCAACAGACGCTGGAGCAGGCCATTGAGTTCATCGCGGATGATGAGCTGGTAGAGGTGACGCCGAAGTCGTTGCGCCTGCGTAAGAAGGTGTTGCAGGCGAACCGCCGACCGCGCAAGGGGCAGGTCGTAGAGTAGCGGGCCGCAGGCCCAAGCGGTCCAGGAGCGGACGCGCCCGTCGCTCTGCCATCCCGACGAACGGAAGGACCTCTGTCTTTCACCCAGTGTCGTGCAAGTCTCTGGGTGAGGTACGAGGTCCTTCGCTTTGCTTATTAAGGATGGTGGGTCGTGTTCAAGCTTAAAGCGGTCGCTTGTCCTACTTCCGGGTTGCAGGGCCGCCGAAGACACGGGTGACCTCACGCACAAAGGGGCGTGCTGCCGCAGGTGTTGGGGTGCCCCCATTGAGAATCGTCTCAAACGGGATGTCTTTGCCGTAGAAGGCCTTCGTGTCCTTCGCGTTCTGGTTGACCTCGTCACCGTTCAGGTCGATGCCGGCGAAGAGCCCTTTGTTGCGGGAGTAGGTCAGAAAGCCTGCGTTGGCGAGCTCGGTCGTAGAGGCTTGCGAATCACGGCCCACTGGACCCGCGGCCACGCTGACGTCACCGCCGAGCTTTAGCTTGGCTTTGAGCAGCCGATCCGCGCTTTCCTTGGTCTGCCCCACGAGGACCAGATCCGTCGCCTGCCCGCCAGCCTGCAGGCCAAAGCTGACACCCGACATCTGGACGAACGCCGGAGCGCTCCATCCCTTGCCGCCCACGTAGCAGGTTGCCAGTCCCTGTCCGTACTCCGCCCCGCCGATGAACGCGCCTTTTTTGAAGCTGGGCACCACCACAACACAGCGGGCCTTCTTTGCAATATTGTCTGGTATGCCCTTGTCCGGGATGGTGGCTAGTTGGTGGAGCACCGCGGTAGAGGAGGCAATGCGGTCGTTAAGCTTAGCCATGTCCTGACCGCTTGCGGCCCCGGCTAGAGCGGGCACCATGGTTGCAATTGCGATCACTTTCGCGAACGTTGTCATCGGGTCTCCTCTGTTTCTTCCTGTACATCGATCTATGGTGGTCAGAGTGCCAAAGGCCTGGGAAGGGATGCATAGGACCTTACCGCAGCGCCGCATCGACCTCGCTGAAGTAGCTGGCTGGTTTCAGCAGCTCGCGTGGCTTGGATCCATCGGCGGGACCGACAAGGCCGTCGCGTTCCATGAGATCGATCAGATGGGCAGCGCGGCCGTAGCCGATGCGCAGGCGGCGCTGTAACAGGCTGGTGGAGGCTTTGCCGAATTCAAAGACGAGCCGGACGGCGTCGTCAAACATGGGGTCGGCCTCTTCGCCCTGATTGGACGAACCGGAGCCATCGTCAGACTTATCGTCCTTGGGACCTTCAAGGAAGCCTTCCACGTAGTCGGCCTCGCCCTGCGCCTTCCAAAACGCGGTCACGGCGGCGATCTCCGTTTCTGTAACAAAGGGCGCGTGCACACGTTGGAGGCGGCTGGTGCCGGGAGGCAGAAAGAGCATGTCGCCGCGCCCGAGCAGGGCTTCGGCCCCATTGGTGTCAATGATCGTGCGCGAGTCGATCTTGGTGGCGAGCCGGAAGCTCATGCGCGTGGGCACGTTGGCCTTGATCAGGCCCGTGATGACGTCGACCGAGGGCCGCTGTGTCGCAAGCACAAGGTGGATCCCGACGGCACGGGCCATCTGGGCAAGGCGGGTGATCGACTCTTCCACATTGGCGCGGTCCAGCATCATGAGATCGGCAAGCTCGTCGATGACGATGATGATGTAGGGCAGCGGCTCCTGGTTCACGTCCTCGAAGAGGTACTCGGAGCCGTGATCGAAGAGCTTGTTGAATTGATCGATGTTGCGGACGTGGTTGGCGGCCAGGAGCTTCAGCCGGCGCTCCATCTCGCGCACGGCATTCTTGAGTGCATTGGCCGCAAGTTTCGCCTCGGTGATGATGGGGGTAAACAGGTGCGGGATGCCCTCGTACATCCCGAGTTCGACCCGTTTGGGGTCCACCAGGATCATACGTACCTGCTCCGGCGTAGAGCGAAAGAGGACGCTCATAATCATGGCGTTGATTGCGACCGACTTGCCGGACCCCGTGGAACCGGCGATCAGCACGTGCGGCATGGAGGCGAGATCGGCCGTCACAATGCGGCCGTCGATGTCTTTGCCGAGCGCGATGGGCAGGCGCGACTTGGTGGAAGCAAACGGTTCGCTTTCGACGACGTCGCGGAGCCAGATGGTCTCTCGGCTTGTGTTCGGCACCTGGATGCCCACGGTGGACTTCCCGGCCATACGCTCGATCAGCACGGACTCGGCAGCCATGGCAAGGCAAAGGTCGTCGGCCAAACCCGTGACGCGGGAGTACTTCACGCCGGCATCGGGCCGGAACTCGTACGTGGTGACGACAGGGCCGGGATTGATCTGCTCGACCCGGCCGGCCACCCCGAACTCGGCGCACTTTTCCACCAGCACCTGCGCCTCGGCGCGCAGGGCCTCTTCGCGCACGATCGTCTGGCCCTCGCTGGCGTGTAGCAGTGAGGACGGTGGCAGCTTGTATCCGCGAACAGACTTGACCGGCTGAAAGCCCTTCAGCTGGTGCGCATCGGCGCGCTCGCCAAAGGCAATGTTTTGCGTGCGAATGTCGGCAGTGGGTGAGGGCGTGGGCGTAACCGAGGTTGTGGCGAGGGGGCGAGGCGACGGCGGTTGAGAGTGTCGCTCGCGTTGTGCAGGCGGTGCGGGCGGTACGGGGACCGAGGGTACGGGCGGTTCGGGTGCGGGGATAGGGTCGGGGACGGGCGCTGGCGTGGGGTAGTTGCTCGGCTCGGGAGCCGACGGGCTAGCCGCTCGGCGGACCAGTTGGGGGCCTCCTGCGGCGGCTTGGGCGGAGGCCCTTGCGGCATTGGCCTCGGCGGCGCGGCTCAGAATGGGCGTGAAGGCCTGACGCTCGGGCGCGTTCAGCCAATCGTCCTCCTCGCGAGCGCTGATGCGCGGTGCGGGGGGCGTCGGCTCGGGGCGCTTGTCTTCCGCCGTACCGGCCGTGTCAGGCTCGGCCCGCGACCGCAACGGGAGCGCGGCCGCAGCCAGCTGCGTTGCATAAGGGGCCGCGGCCGCGCTGGCTGCGGCCAACCCATGGAGGTGCGGTGCGTCCACGTCGGTGCGCGGCATGGACTCCCAGAACGATACCTGCTCTCCGACAGGGTTCAAGTCGGCGGCGGGCTCGCCCGCTTCCACGGACGTCCGCTTGCGGCGAAACAGCTGCAGAAACCCTGAAAGGAGCGAATGCTTCTCCGCATGGGCGGCGATGGCCGCTGCTTGCGGGTCAACGTCAGACGACCCGTGTCGTCCCGCAAGGTCGTCCGGCGCGGCCTTCGGGGGCTTCCACAAGGGTGCCTTCTCCCGCGCACTGCGAAGAGACGCAAAGCGGCCATGAAACCACGCCGGAGCACTGCCCAGGGCGAAGCTGGTCGCCAGGTAAAGAGACACCGCCACCATCAGCCCGGTCAGAATCATGGCGCCCGGGGCGTTCAGCATGCGGACCAGTGTGTCGGCCAACAAGCGGCCCTCCACCCCGGCGAGCGGCAGAGCGCCGTGCCAAAGCACATGCAGCGGCAGCAGCGCAACCGCAGCTGGGGCAAAGACCAGCCACAGCGCGACGCCCAAGGTCTTCACTGCGCCGGCACCCACCTGGCGCGAGCGCATCCAGGAGATCCCTACGCGACCCACGGCCAGGGGCAAAAGAAGCGCGGCCACGCCCAGGAACTGCAGCACCAGATCGGAGAAATACGCACCGCCGAGGCCGGTCCAGTTGTGTGTGGGATGAGACGAATTGGCCGTGCCGCCCCCCACCGTGTTCCAGGATGGGTCAGAAGGGTTATAGCTGGCGAGCGCGAGGAGAAAAAGGACGGCCGCGGCCAACACGGCGAGCCCGCATACTTCGTTCAAGCGGCGGCTGCGCGTGGGTGCATAGGTCAGGCGTTGCGATTTCACGTGATTGGATGCGCAGAGTCGGTCCATCTGGGCGGAACCCAGCGGCACGGGGACAAGACCTCCAACAACCAGAGCAATCCCATTCTGTCATGTCGGCGCAGGAACGGTATGGCGAAAACGGGGGAGCGCCGGCGGAATCAGTGTGGTGACCCCGGCGCTCTGTACAGATATCCGCTTGCGGGATGGAAGTTAATTGAGGGCTCGAGGTCCGGGGAGGCAAACGCCAGCAAAGCTGCACGCATCCGTACAGGGGAACGCTGACGAGAACACGGCAGCTGCGTCGCGCAGCCTGGACGGTCGTTCAAGACCTCCTGGTGCGCGCGGCAGAGTAATTGCAAACATCGCAGGATTGCACGATTTAGAGAGGGAGCAATGGCAAACGAACTGGATGGATCAGAACGGAACAAGGAGACTGAGAAAACGCTTCTTGACGTGATCAAGGTGTTGCACGATGGTCAAAAGGGCTTCGCCGACATTGGCGAGCATCTGAAAGACGATACCCTGAAGCGCTATTTTCTTGCAGAAAGCTTGAAGCGGGCGAACTTTCGGGCAGAGCTTGAGAATGAGCTGCACCGCGCGGGCATGGCGGATGTCAAGGAATCCGGAACCGTAAGCGGCGCGGTCCATCGCGTGTGGGGCGACCTTAAAGCTCACCTTGGCGCGGGCAGCGATCATCAGCTGCTCGCGACCGCGGAACAGGGCGAAGATGTAGCCAAAGACGCCTACAAGAAGGCTTTGGAGCACGATCTGCCGCTACCCGTGCGCGACATGCTCACCCGCCAGCAAGCCCACGTGATGACATCGCACGATTACGTGCGGAACCATCGTGACGCTCTTGCGGGCAAGTAGGCTGCAGTGACTACATGCGACCAAAGATAGGCGGCTCCGGCCGCCCTATCTTTTGTGCGAATGGGGTGATGGTGAGAAAAGGACAACTGGCGCTGGGGCTGACCTTTGTGAGCGTTGGGATCGTTCACACGATCGCTCGGCGTTTTCTGGCGGCAATCGTGCCGGATTACCTGCCAGCGCACCGTGGTCTTGTGTTGCTCTCCGGAGCGACGGCCGCCGTGGGCGGCATCGCCCTGCTCATTCCAGCAACACGCCGTCCTGCCGCCTGGGGTCTTGTTGCCTGGCTTGTGGCGGTGTACCCCGCCAATCTGTGGATGCTACAGCGGGCCGAACGATACGCCCAGGTGCCTGAATGGATGCTCTGGGCCCGATTGCCGTTCCAGCTTCCAATGATCTGGTGGGCCTGGCAGTACACTCGTCCAGACCGCCGTGTTGTAAGGTAGCTCGTCCGCCGTTTGGATTCCGCGTGAGCCCCTGCCTACAGCCTCTGCGCGAAGTGCAAATAGAACACGACGCCGCTCGCCAGCAGACAATACACCCCAAACAGCCACCACCTGCCGTGTTCGAGCCAGGAGCTGAGCCAGCGCAGCGCGAGCAGACCCGCAAAGAAGCTCAGTACCATGCCGATTAGGGACGTCGCGACGCTGGTGTGCAGGTCCATGGGAACACCCGTCGCCGCCGCTTCGTGCGACGCCTTGACGAGCCGGAGCGCCTCTCGTCCGATGACGGCAGGGGTCAAAATCACAGCGAGCGCAAAGGAAAAGCGCTCGGCACGCTCGCGGTTGGCCCCGCTGAGCAGACCCGTCGAGATTGTGGAGCCGGAGCGGGAAAAGCCCCGGAAGGGCAAAGCCAAGCCTTGCACCGCGCCCATCCACCCTGCCTGGCCAAAGGTAACGTTGTCCCCGGAACGCGACGCCGCGCGCTCATAGGCGCTACGGCTGACAAGCTGCTCGTTGTTGCGCTCACGCAATCCGGCAAACAGAATCAGCAGGCCCGCGGCGAAAAGCGCTGCGCCGACGAGGTCGAGGCGTGTGAACAGCATCTCGATCTCGGCCTTCGGTGCGCCTTTAAACGCGGTCTTCTCGATTACCTTGATCATGGGATAGCCAACAATGGCGGTGAGCGCAGTCGCCCAGAGTGCGCGTATGAGAAAGCGCTTGAACGCATCTGCCGTGGAAAAATAGGCGCGCTTCCATTGGCTCCAGAAATAGAAGATCACCGCAAACATTGTGCCCGTGTGCAACATGACCAGCACGAGCGTCATGGCGGGGCTGGAAGGATCGAGTCCCATCAGCTTTTCTGCGACGACTACGTGGGCGGAGCTCGAAACAGGCAGAAGTTCGGCCAGGCCCTGAACAATGGCCAAAATCAGAATTTTCAGCAGTGGCATACACGGTCATTCTAGCTGCGTTCAGGCGCATTGGTGTGCAGGAACGTCCGATAGCGCGACACAAGGTCTGCCTGCTGACGAGGTTGTAGGGCGGAAAAGATTGCGGGACGCATGCAAAAAAGGAGAAGGCCACCTCGAAGATGGCCTCGCCTATCCTGACCTGCTATCGCGCCTACGCAGGTAGACGAAAACGACGACGGGTCGCTGCGAGGACGCCCGCCAAGCCGGTTCCCAGCAGCACGACACTGGAAGGCTCGGGAGTCACGTTCGACGAAGTCGGCACCGGCGGATCGTAGTTGGTGTCGCTGTAGGCATTCAGGACGATCTGGATCGGAGTGCCCAGCCCGAGACCCACGGAGTTCAGCACGAGCACCAGGTTGTCGCCCGTCGGGACGATGACTTGGAAATCTCCGCCATCGCCGGTGATGGCATTGCCGCTGAAGCCGGCATCGCCCAGCCAATTGGCTGCACGATCCGCCGGGTTGTAGCTTCCTGCGTACGCCGCGAGAAAGTAGTTCGCTGTGTTGTTTGGTTCGAAGTCCGTGACCTCTACATAAGGTGCCCCGTTGAAACTGGAAGCAGCAAAGTTGTACGTGTTGTAGAAGTAGGTGTTGGCAACGGAGGTCACGCCCGAGTAGGTCTCCGTGCCGGTCCAGTCTTGGGGCGTGCCGCTCCGGTACGGACGCCCGGCTTCGGTCAACGAAGAAGGTGTGAGGCTGGTCGTGAAGGACGAAACTATCTCTGCCTTGACGATTGGTGCCGAGAGCACGCAAGCGCAGACAGACGAGAGAAGGACGGTGCAGAGTTTCATGCGATCTCCTGATCGATCGAGTCAGGCGGGCCAAGCCGCGAGCGGCGATTCGGCCCACCTTGTTACCGATGCTGCGTGAGCTACTGAACTTGCGTGGTGGCCTTTGCCATCGCCACAGCGGCTGGGGCAAGGAGAATGCCATACCCGCTATCGCGATCGACGCCAGGCTCCATGTTGTCGAGAGCTGTGGCATCAAGGATGCTGCGGAGTTGCATGTTTGTCAGCTTCGGGTTTGCTGACTTGACCAGTGCCGCAATACCGGCTGCGTGAGGCGCCGCTGCGGAGGTGCCGTAGAAGGGGTTGAACCCCGGCGTTTTGGTCGTGACCCCATCCGCTGCCGCGGCGTCCGGTTTCTGCAACGTCGTTCCGCCATTGGTGGCGAAGAGATAATTGCCCGGAGTGATCGGCGTGCCATCTGGGTGGAAGAAGATCTTTCGAAGGCCGTCCGAACTGAACGTCTCAATCGGGTTCGCAGGTCCACCTGTGAACAGCCGCGCTCCTTGGTGGGCGCTGTTCCAGTAAACGGCCGCCATCGTGTAGGTGTTTGCCGCGGCGTTATGACCGAAGGTGGAGCCGCTGGTAGCAATCGCGAGTTGGCCGCGATTTGTGTCCACCCGTAATGCGCGCTGTGAGCCCGCGTAAAGCAGCACGACGACCTGATCGCCCGCAGCAAAGCTTGTACTCGTGCCGATGATCTCGAGAGGATCCTGCGTGCCCGTCTGCGGCGAGGCTGACGCCGCAATGACCGCCGTCCCTGCCGCATTCAGAAGGTACAGATCATAGTCGTCGTTGGCTGCACCGAGTGCGTCCGACCACTTCAGGGAGATCACGGACGTCGCTGCCGTCAGGGTGTCGGAGTAAACGGGGTTCGCGCCTGTGCCAAAGTTCTGCAGAGTCCCGGAGTTGGTAGCCCCGCCCGCAAGGAAATCGCCCTCCCATGTACCTGAGGTGCCCCGCGTAAGATTGCCGGAGTTTGCTGCCGAAGAGACGTAAAGCGCTCCATCGGCGGTCACGTCGTTCACCGCTTTGGCGATGGTGCCGTCTTGAAAAGCGCCTTCGGCGAAGTAGGTCACATCGTCGACGATCACGTCGCAGTGATAGGCAAAGCGTAGCGTGCGGATGTTCGTGGCCATTTGCGCTTCCGTCGGGTCGGCCGTCGCGAAGAAGAGGTTCGCGCCGGGAGCCATGTCGTGGATGATTTCCATCATGGCCGTTCCCTCGTCCGAACCGCTACCCGCTTGGCCGGGCAGCACCGTCGTATTAGGAGGTAAGTCCCCGGTCGCAATCAGCGCTGCCACCCGAGCAGCGGAGGCGCTGTCGGACAAGACACCCACGTTCACGCCCGCTCCGTTGACCCCACTCGAGATCACCTGATTTGCCCCATGCGCCACGTAGCCCTGCGTCGTCAGTGAGCCCACGTTGGTTGTGTACCGGTCGGGGGTCCGCACCGACTTCACATCGACCTGTTCCGCAAGCTCGAGCAGCCGGTTGATGGACACCTGCGCCCGGACCTTTCCTGTGGCAAACGCGCTGGAAGGTACCTGACCGCCGATCTTCTCCACACCGCGCATCGCGGGACTCGAAAGCAGGGACGGCGTCATGTAACCGTCCACCGTGACAAGCGTGGATCCGTTGCCGTCGATGGCAGAGGCGTTGATCAGGCCTTTCAGATCATCCGGCAGTTTGTGTTGCGCGTCGCGCTCCAGCAAGAGCAAATCGAACGATAACTTCTGCTCGGCGGGAGTGAGGTTCCGTTTCAAGGCCCCGATCTCTGCGATTTGCTTTTTCGCGGACGCAGCGATCTCCGCTTTGGCCGCTCCAGCGAGCATGAGCGCTACGGCGAAGACCGAGACGGATGCGAGAGCTCTTACGGGAACTGGTCCGGTTAGGACCCGAGGGATGTTGCGCCGATGCATACCTGCTCCTTTGGTTCACGACGGTACTGGAAGCTTCTACGCCGGAAGCAGCGGCTCGACGCTGTGCGCAAGGGATCGCAAAGGCTGTCGACCGGTTCAGGCTGAAGGATCAAGTAGGGGGAGTGTACCCCGTTTGAGCCGTCCGGCTACAACAAAAGTGGAGTTTGCTGTTTTCGCGGGTGAGGGTGGGACTACCTGGCTCCGACTGCAGGAGTTGGCCCAGCGCACCGCGTGGGCGAGCGACCCGACGGCCTGCGCCTTTCTGACGCGCGCAAAGTGCATTCGTCCAGGACCCCGAACGCCACATGGGCAAGCGGTGTGCACCGTCAATCCAAAGTCCCACGTCCCGGCCCAAGCCGGGTCAGGCCGGCCAATCCTACTCAGCCCTGGTTGAGGCCTGTTCGCCTTCGAAAAGCATGCTCCACGAAAGCGAAACTTCAAGGCGCAAGACTTCGCCCGGGACAGCCAAAGTTGAGCAACTCATACGTGGCCTGGGCTGTTTGCCAAGCCGCGAGAGCGAGTTTCTGTCCAGAGCTTTCAGCCTAGGCGCACCATGCAGACCCTCTGGCCGTTGGCTGGGCCTCTCCGTCTGTGAGTGCTTGATTGACTGCCGCCTGGGAGGATGCTTTGTGGGTGTGCAGCAGTTCCTGTTCTTTCACCTGCCATGTGGCTCTCAGGCTCAACAGCGTCTCAGAAAGAGCCTCAAAGGCAGGGCTGGTGCCGTTTATTTGGAGAAAAAGGATCTGCTGACGCACCAATTGGTAGAAGGCGCTCAGGCTGGCCGACAAACGACCGTCTGCAGGATCGAGCTGCCAGCTTTCAACGTGACCCAACAGTGCCAGAGCGTGATTGGAGGCGCGGCACCGAGCCGCTATGTCTCCCGCCTGAACAGCTCGTCCCGCGCTTCGCAGGTCCTCAGCCATAGCTGCGTAAACGATCGATAGGAGACCAATCTGCGTCGCGCCGTCTGCCGATGCAGATTGGTAGCCCAGCTTGCTTTCTCGCTTGAACACGTTAGTTCCCCGTACCGTTGCCGAACTCAGACTGAATCTGTTTCAGTTTTGTTGGCAATTGTTGCAGCGCGATCTCCGCGTTGCTGTACATCGTCGTGAGTACCGTCTGCTGCGAAGCGATATAGCCGGACTCAAAGTCAGTCACATTGCTTTGGAGCGCGCTATATCGCTGAGCCAAGTTGTTGAGGTTTGCGGCAAGCACACCGCTTCCAGGGGCGCTGAAAACTTGAAGTTGCTGCTGCGCGGCGTTGGCGAAGCCATTGAGGGCAGACCCTTGTAGAAACGCCTGAACTGAAGCAGGGTTGGAAGCGAGTGCCCCGTTCAGCTTCGCTGTGTCTAGGCTCAAAGTTCCATCATTCCCTACGCTCAGGCCGAAGGTCGCGAGTGAAGCGCCTCCGGACGTGGATACGTAGCCGGTGATTCCCAACAGAGTGCTTTGCAGGGACCGGACGGTCGGGTCGCTTCCGAGGACACCTTGTGACTTCGCGCTCGAGTTATACGAGAACTGGGAGCTCACCATCGACACGGCTGAGTTGTAGTCCGTAACGAACTGCGAAAGGACGGAAGTAATCTGGCTCGTGTCGGCCGCAACGTTGAGGCTGACCGGAGAACCGCTCGTAGCGCCCTGCAGATTGAGCGTGACCCCAGCGATCGCGCCGGTCACCGTGTTCGACGAGCTGGTTACGGGCACGCCGTCTACCTTGAGGGAGGCGTCGCTTCCTATGCTGGATTGGGTCAAGAGGAGCGTAGGATCTGAACTCAAGGTGACGGACTGGCCATTGGTAGAAGCGACGGAGAGATGAGCTCCGGAAGAGTCGCTCACCACATTGGCGGAGAGGCCTAGACCCAGTCC
>CAXUIF010000005.1:21825-34737 GCA_964250995.1 uncultured Acidobacteriaceae bacterium | reverse complement strand
GGCGGGCACCTCGGTCGGCGGCTGCGGTTCGGCTTGCGCGGAAAGGTCCGTGGTCGCGGAGGCGGCTTCGGGGTTCTCCTGCGGCAGGGCGGAGCGCTTCACGTGGGCCGCGCGGTGCGCTTTGATCTTGGCGACGCGCTTTTCTTCCTCGTCCGTGCGCACCGTGATGAACTTGATGACCTGTTCGGAGACGCGGAGGCGGCGCTCGATCTCGGCGATCAGGTTGGCCGGCGCCTCGACGATCAGCAGGATGTAAAAACCGTCATTGAACTTACGGACGGTGTAGGCGAGACGGCGCCGGCCCATCGACTTGTCGGCCGTCTTGACGGTGCCGCCCCCGGTGGTGACATAGCCGGAGAAGGTTTCGATGATCTTGTCGATCTCGGCTTCTTCCAGGTCCGGGCGCAGAATAAACATGATTTCGTAGCTGCGATTCATAGGAACTTCTTTCTGCGGGGTTGTTGCCCCGCACCGCTCCGGGTTTCGTTTCCGGGGCCGGTTTGGCTCTGTGAAAGACGCTGTACGTTCTACGTTTTGCGTTGTACGTCAGAGCGCTGTGCTCGACCGCTTCGACGTACAACATAGAACTTACAACCGTCTGTTGAACTCATTCATCGCCGCACTGACGCCTTTTGCCAGTACAGCTTCTACAGCACGCACCGCCAGATCCAATCCTTCATCCAGCGTGGCGAGCTCGGCTTTGCGCAGCGGCGCAAGAAGATACCCCATGCCGCCCGATTTCGCTGCAACGCCCGTTTCGGGTGTCAGTTTACCGACCCCGATGCGGACGCGTGTCCAAACGTCCGTCCCCAGTGCGCCGGTGACGGATTTGACGCCGTTGTGGCCGTTGGCCGAGCCGCTGGCGGCCAGCTTGATCGTGCCTAGCGAAAAGGCCAGCTCGTCGTAGAGAACGATCAGGTCCTCCAGGCCGAGGTTGAGGTCCCTGAGCAGCGCGGCGACGGCCAGGCCGCTCAGGTTCATGAAGGTTTCGGGTTTGGCCAGCAGGACGTCGTGTCCCATCAGCCTCGCTCTGCCGGTCTCTGCGCGTCCCCGGCGGTTGGTGACCCCCACGCCGCAAATCGCGGCGATACGGTCGATAGCCATGAAGCCCGCGTTGTGCGGCGTCTGGAGATACTCCATACCAGGGTTGCCGAGGCCGACGAGGAGCTTCATGAGAGTAAGCAGCGAGCAGGTAGCAAGGAGAGCAGCAAGCGCGGAAGCTGCCCCCTGCTGCCTGCCTACTTCGTATCTGTCTCCGTCTTGCCCTTCTTGGCGACCTCGGGCTCGCTGGGGGAGGGTGCGGCGGCTTCGACGGCGATATCTTCCTTGGGCGTGCTCACCTGCGCCACCATCTCGTCTTCGCCGCTGAGGAACTTCAGGTTGCCCGTGTGCGGCAGGTCCTTCACATGCACGGCGGCGTTCAGTTCGAGGTTGGTGATGTCGAAGTCGATGTGGCTCGGGATGTCCGAGGGAAGGCACTCGATCTCAATCTCATGCAGCACCTGCGAAAGAACGCCCCCGCCCACTTTGACGCCGACCGCGGTGCCGGTCAGCTGCACGGGCACCGAGACGCGCATCAGCACGTTCATCGCAATCCGCTTCAGATCGATATGGAGCAGCTTGCCCTTGATAGGCTCGTTTTGCCAGTCGACGATCATCACCTTGGTGGGCGCGGCCCCCTCGATGTTCAAATCGAAGATGGTGTTGTGGCCGGTCTCGGAGTAGAGGATCTTGGTAATGACCTTGGGATCAACCGTCACCGGCACCGAGGGCTGACCGGCGCCGTAGACCACTGCGGGGATCAGTCCCTGGACGCGCACGCGGCGCGCATGGTTTTTGTTGAAGGTGCCGGTGCGCGGTGTGGCCGCGACGGCCTGGGTGGGGGTGTTGCTTGCCATGGTAGGTTTCCTTTCGGGCGAAGAGCGAGACGCAGGGGAGAGGAAGCAGGAAGTAGAAGGTCCGCTTGCCCGATGCTGCCGTGTCTTGCTCGACTCCGTTTGCGGCTTGGCCGCGATGGTTGTGGTCGTCAGCGGCGGGAGGTCGGAAGCTTGATCCCTTCCTGTCTCCTGCTGCTTTCGTCCTGCCTTAGTTGAACAGCGTGGAGACCGAGGTCTCCATGTGGATGCTCTCGATGGCGCGGCCCAACAGGCCCGCGACCGAACGAACTTTGATCTTGCTCACGGCCTGCGCGGCGGCGGTCAGCGGGATGGTGTTGGTGACGATCAGCTCTTTCAGACCGGACTGCTCAATGCGCTCAACCGCCGGGCCCGACAGCACCGCATGCGAGGCGCAGGCGTAGACGGCCTCAGCGCCCTGCGCCAACAGCGCATCGGCCGTCTTGCACAGCGTGCCTGCCGTATCGACGATGTCGTCCAGCACAAGGCAGGTACGGCCCTGTACGTCCCCGATCACGTTCATCACTTCCGTCACATTGACGTCGGTGCGGCGCTTGTCGACAATGGCTAAGGGGGCTTCCAGCTTTTTGGCGAAGAAACGCGCGCGCTCGACGCCACCGGCGTCCGGGCTGACGACCGTCAGATTCGGCAGGTTGAGCTTGCGGAAGTAGTCGACCAGCACGGGCGAAGCAAAAAGGTGATCGACGGGGATGTTGAAGAAGCCCTGAATCTGCGCGGCATGCAGATCCACAAAAAGCGCGCGATTGGCGCCGGCGGTGACCAGCAGGTCGGCCACGAGCTTGGAGGTGATGGCCACGCGGGGACGGTCTTTCCGGTCCTGGCGGGCGTAGCCGTAATAGGGGACCACGACGGTGATGCGGCCGGCGGAGGCGCGGCGCAGGGCGTCGATCATGATCAGCAGCTCCATCAGGTGCTGATCGGTGGGGTAGCAGGTGGGCTGCACGACAAAGACGTCGGCGCCGCGAACGTTTTCCAGAAGCTGAAAGCGGATCTCGCCGTCGGAGAAGCGACGAAAGTCGGTTTGGACCAGTTGCACACCGAGGAAGTCGGCCATCTCTTCGGCGAGCGCGCGATTGGCGGAGCCGGAGACGATCTTGAAATGCTTGTCTTCGCTGAGCTTGCTGGGCTTTTTCGGTTGGGCTGCAGGCTTGGCGGTCATCCCGGGCGACCCCGGACCGTTGCCGTCCTGGGCGGGCGCCGGGTTTTGTGCAGGAAGCTGCACAGGCTCGAGCACCGCCGTCTGCGCGCTGGCCTCACTGCCTTGATGGGTGGAACTGGGGAATGGAACCGCTGTCATACCGTTTTCGTTCGCCACGCTTGAGACTCCAGGAGGTTGGTTGACCTGATCAGAGTGTCGTACAGCCTTGGTTCGGTGCTGCCGGCGTTTGTTCCACTGCCGGAGGGTGCGGTGCTGCGCGGTGCAACTGCGGTTCCATCGCGGACCGGGGCGGCTTGTTGCTCTTCGCCCGATCCGGGTACTTCTTTTGCCTTGATCGCCTCAGGGCCTTGCGGGCCGAGACGTTCTGCTCAATGTTCAGCAGCCTCGGTTCGGCTGCCGTCGATCTCAAAAGCTCCCTTGCTGTTCCTTGGCTCCCGACGAGCGCCGACATGAGGGTTGGTTGGGCGACCAGGATTCGAACCTGGACTGAGTGCGTCAAAGGCACTTGACCTACCGTTAGTCGATCGCCCAGTGATCTCCGGCCAAGGCCGGACCTCACACTTCGCGAACCGGATGATGCCGTGTGTTCCGGAACCGTTCGCCGCTGCTTACCCACAGCTTACGCGAACATCCGGTGCCAGTAGGCGGAGCGCGGCAGCGTTTCTGTGAGAAGCGCGCGATGCCCCAAAGACTGCACACGTTGTTGCGCCTCGCGCGCGGACTCCGGTGATCCGTAGATCCCGAAGAGCGCCGATCCGGAGCCGGACAGGGCTGCGTACAGCGCCTGCGTGGCTTGGCCATTGGAGGATCCGGACGTCTCACCCAAAAGGGCTCGCTTGATGTCGCAAAGGGAAGGATGCTGCCGAAAGGCAACCGACTCGAAGTCGTTTTCTATCCCGGTGCGGACAAGCGTGAGAAGGGGGTTCTCCGCCAGATCGCTTTTCTCCCGGGCCCCGCTTGCGCTGAGACCGCTGCCGCTGGGCAGGCCCCCTTTGTCATCGGACAGGGAAGGGGAAGAGTTGACGATACCGGTTGGTACTCGCCCGGCTCCCGTGGGTGTCAACGGGGATACCAGAACGCGGCTCAACTGCTCAAGCCTATAGGTAAGAAGCGTCTGCGTCAAGGTCTGGGTTGCGGGCGAGCCAACAGAAGCGGCCATTTGCACGTCCAGGTCGCGAAAGGCCTGCGCCGTAGACACGCCCACCTCCGGAACGGCCACCACGACCGGGAGCGCGGGCGAGTCTGGCATGGGGTACACGGCCTCCCCACGGCTCAGGCCCAGAACGGTACCCCCGAGCAGGAACAGTGGCACATCCGAGCCGACCTCGGCCGCCAACTCCAGCCGCTCGGGGCCGGGCAGCGCTTGGCCGAGCTCGGCCTCCAGCGCGATCAGGGCAGCGGCGGCGTTGGCCGAACCCGCACCAAGGCCGCCCTGGATGGGCAAACGCTTATCAATGGTAATGTGCACCTCAGCTGTGAGCTTCAGCTTGGAAAGCGCGCCGGTGACCACCTTGTACGCGGTATTTTGTGCCGCATTGCCGCCCGCATCGGAAGGTACGGCGGCATGGTTGGCCACGAGCGTGACGGTGGTGTTGGCGGCCGGCCGGGCCTGGACGGTGACCCGATCGTGCAGAGCAAGGGTTTGGTACAGGGTGACGAGACCATGAAAGCCGTCCGCGCGAGTGGGCCCGACACCCAGGCCCAGGTTGATTTTGCAGAACGAGCGGACGCGGGTAGGCACCTCGTCATTGTAGGCAGGGGAGGCCCGCGGCGAACGTTGTAGCGGGAGGTAATGAGCGGAAGTAACGTCTGCGAAAGCAGCACAGCCCTGCTTCCGGTGGGGGATTCGCGAGGCTTCGGCTCGTTCCTACACTGCGGCAAGAACATCAATCAGGCACACCGCCTGCCGAGGAGCTTTGTGAAAACCGCCACCGAACGCCTGGAAAGGGCGATCGCCGCTTTACCGCAAGGAAGGGCCCCGTTTGCCGTGTTGAGGATCGGCATGGACGACTTCAGAATCGTGAACGAAACGCTGGGGCATGCGATCGGCGATGAGGTGCTGGCCCTGGCGGAACGGCGCTTGTGCGCGGCCGTGCGCGAACACGAGATTGTCGTGCGGCTGCCGGGCGATGAGTTCGCGGTGTTGTTGCATTCGGTAGAGTCAGTCATTCGGGCCGGTGCCGCAGCGGATCGACTCAACGACCTGCTGCAGCGGGTGTATCTGGTCCAGGGCGAGGTGGTCAATGTCACCGCGTGCCTCGGGGTGTCGCTGGCGCCCGAGGACGGCACACATGCGGAGGTCCTGCTGCAGCGTGCCGGCGCAGCCCTGCAGTGTGCGAAAGCTGCCGGAATTGGCATGGTGCAGTTCTTTGAACCCGCGATGGAGGAGGACAGGAAGAAGCGGCATTCGCTGTCACTGGATCTTCGTAAGGCGCTATTGCTGCACCAGTTCGAGGTGCACTACCAGCCCCAGGTGGACGTGCAAACGCAGGCACTGACCGGTTTTGAGGCGCTGCTGCGGTGGCGTCACCCGGAGCTGGGGTGGATCTCCCCGGGAGAGTTCATCCCGCTTGCGGAGGAGACCGGTCTGATGGGCATGATCGGCGATTGGGTACTGCGCACAGCATGCGATCAGGCCGCGGCACTACCGGACCATCTGGTGATGGCCATCAACGCGTCTCCGGTGCAGTTCAAGAATGGGCTCTTCGCGCAGTCCGT
Source organism: uncultured Acidobacteriaceae bacterium (assembly GCA_964250995.1). GTDB lineage: Bacteria > Acidobacteriota > Terriglobia > Terriglobales > Acidobacteriaceae > Granulicella. Next base: position 28,944 of record CAXUIF010000005.1, on the reverse strand, counting down.
CGAGGCCGCCTTGCATCATGCCGGTATCTCGGGTCAGCGCATTGAAATCGAGATTACCGAAGGCTTGCTGCTGAAGAACGAGGCCGTGGTCGTGGCGGCGCTGAACGAAATGCACAAAATGGACGTGCGGCTGGCCATGGACGATTTCGGGACAGGGTATTCGAGCCTCGGGCAACTCGCCAAGCTGCCGTTCGACAAGATCAAGATCGACCGCTCCCTGGTGGGCGGAACGGCGAAGGAGCGCGCCATCGTGCGAGCTATCGCGACGCTGGGAGACGGCATCGGCATGGCCACGTTGGCCGAAGGGATCGAGACGAATACGCAGTTGGTCCACGCCGAGGCGGATGGGTGTAACGGCGCGCAGGGCTTTCTGTTCGGCAAAGCCGTGCCCGCGACGGAGTTGAACGCCCTTTTGCGGCGGTTCAGATTCTCTAACGAAAGCCAGGCCCTCGCGGCGGCATAGGGGAGACATGTCGGAAAAGATCTACCAAATCCTGTATTGCAGCCGCAACAATATGACCGGCACGGAAGCGCAGATCGACGCGCAGATTGAGACGATCCTGCGCGCGTCGCGCGTGAACAACGCAAAGGTGGGCGTCACCGGCGCGCTGTTCTACAACACGGTGTTCTTTGCCCAGGTGCTGGAAGGCGCCTTCGAAGCGGTGCAGGGCGTCTTCGAACGCCTGCAACTGGACCCGCGGCACTCGGATCTCGTCGTGCTTGGGAGCGGGTTCGTTGCGGCGCGGGACTTCGCCGAATGGTCCATGGCCTATGCGGGCGCTTCACGAGATCTGACGCTGCCTTACGCTCATAACAAATATGAGTCCTATGCAGGCGCTGTATAATCAAAAAACGGTGGAAAGGTGCTTGCCTTCCTGCGTGACGTGGTGCTGAAGCAGGAAAACTGGGCGCTGCCGGCGCGCAAAACTGCCGTGCGGTCCGTTGGTTCGGCCGTGCTCTTCACGCCATAGTCGCTGGCGCCGTGCCTGGTGCTAGTAGACGTCGGGCGCTACGGCCAGGGCTCTCGTGAAAAGCTCCAGCGCCGTAGCCGTTTTCCGAAACCCGGTCAAGCTTAATGGGCGTCGAGTTCGATCTTCCCGACGATGCGAGGTGGACGTTTCAGAAAGAAGACAAGGGGCAGCATGGCGAAAAGCAGGTACGCGAACAGGCGGTACTGGTCCATGTAGGCCAGCAGGGCAGCTTGTTCCTGGAGCCTGCTGTAGAGCAAGGAAAGGCTGGCGGAGCTTTGGTTCGCGTTCGCCACACCCTGCGCGCCCGTCACTGCGTGTAGGGCTTGCCGTGTGAGCGGGTTAGAGGCAGACAGATTGCCGGCAAGGTAGGTCTGGTGCATTTGCGCGGTGCGCTGGAGGAAGGTGCTGGAGACCGCAATGCCGATCGATCCGCCCTCATTGCGGACCAGCGCGTAGATGCCGGCGGCATTGGAACTCTGGTCCGCGGGCAGAAAGCGAAACATGATTGTGGAAAGCGGCACGGTCGTCATGCCTAAGCCAAGTACCTGCACCACACGCGGCCAGATAAGGTTGGATTCGGCGACCTGGAGATTACCGAGGGAGAGCCACCACGTGCCGAGCGTAAGCGTAACGACGCCGGCAGCGATAAGCCGCCGGGCGTCTGTGCCTTTGCTGAGCAGCCAGCCAACAATTGGGACCTCGACCATGGTGACCAGGCCGGCGGGCGAGACGGCAAAACCCGCTTGTGTCGCGTTGTAGCCCATCAACTCCTGCATGTACTGCGGGAGCAGAAACGTGGTCGCATAGAGCGCGGTGTACACACCGAGAACGATGAGGCAGCAGAAGGCGAAGTTGCGCTCCTTGAGCAAGCGAAGATTGACGACCGGGTTGTCGGTGCGGAGCTCCCAGCAGACAGCACCCAACAGGCAGGCGACGGCGACGAACGCGGACCAGGCGATGAAGCTGGAGCCCAACCAATCGAGCTCCTGGCCTTTGTCGAGCACGATCTCGAGCGAAGCCAGGCCGATCGAGACGAGGGCGAGGCCGGTACCGTCGATGCGGAGCTTTTTGCCTTTGTTGAGCAGGCGCGCGGCGATCAGGTAGGGCGGATCACGCAATACCATGCGGGTAAGAAAAGCGCACAGGACGCCAACCGGAATGTTGATGTAGAAGATCCAGCGCCAGGAGTAGTTGTCCGTGATCCAGCCGCCGAGGGTGGGGCCCAGCACCGGCGCACAGAGAATGGCTACAGTGTAGACAGCCATCGCCATGCCGCGCTTTTCGCCGGGAAAGGCATCGGCGAGAATGGCCTGCACGCTGGGCTGCAGGCCCCCGCCGGCCAGTCCCTGCAGCACGCGAAAGATGACCAGCGTGGCCAGGGTCGGGGCCAGGCCGCAGGCAGCGGAGAAAACGGTGAACAGGACGACCGAAATCAGGTAAAAGTTCTTGCGGCCGAGCACAGAAGAGATCCAGCCCGAGATGGGCAGGATGATCGCGTTTGCGACGAGGTAGCTGGTGAGCACCCAGGTGGACTCGTCCTGCGAGGCCGACAGGGAGCCCGCGATGTGGGGCAGCGCTACATTCGCGATGGAGGTGTCGAGCACCTCCATGAACGTGCCCATGGTGACCACCAGAGCGATGATCCAGGGATTGAAGACGCGATCCGTCGCGGGTTGGCGGGGACCGGCAGCGGATGGGTCGAGCGGGACCTTGGGTTCAAAGCGGGTGGCGCTGGAGGCCAGCGATCTTTCGGCCTCTGAGACAGCCGTCAGGGCCGCGTCGTCGCGGCTGAAACTCTTTTCCACCGCCTGCTCCCGTGGAGGCGGCTCTAGCACTGACTCGCCAGTCATTCGAATGACTCCAGAGTCATTAGAGGCGCGTGGGGCGAGTGAGATTCAGCGCATTTCACTTGGCAGATGTGCTACGGTGTGCACGTGCCCGCGGCTGCCGCCATCCCTGTACGTTCGAAGCGGAATGAGGCTCTTTGCGAGTTGCGCCGGACGGAAATCCTTGCAGCGGCAATCAAGCTCTTTGGACGGAAGGGCTTTGACGCGACGCGCGCCGAAGACATCGCGACGGCGGCCCGACTCGCCAAGGGCACGTTGTATCTGTATTTCAAGAGCAAAGAGGCGATCTATACCGCGGCAGTGACGCGCGCGGTGCGCGAGCTGCGGGAAGAGCTTGGGCGGCGAACCTCGGAGACGCATGGTTTCCGTGAGCGCCTGGCCGTCAACCTTCGCGTCCGGCTGCTGTTCTGGCAGGAGCACGAGGCGATCTACCGGTTGTTGCTGACGCTGGGGCGCGAGGCCCGGCACCGGCGGCAAACCAATGCTCTGCTGCGGCTGGCGCATGGCGACCTGATGGGTATCTTTGCCGAGGGCGTCGCGGCAGGGGAGGTTGCGACGATGGACTTCGGTCCGCTGGCATGGGCCGCGCTGGACATGGTGCGCGGCGCAAATGAGCGGCGGATGGACAGCGCGAGCGCGACGACACCGGAGGAGGATGCGGCGTGGATCACCGCATGCGTGCTGCGACAGGTGCCCGCAGCGGCGTACGGTCCTCTCGCAGACCAGCCGTCCTGATCGGCTGTTCGAGGCCCGGGGGTGCCCGCATGTCTTCCCGCGAAAGGGACGAAGGTCGCGCGACCCTCAAGTGAGCCGTGTAGTGCGGCCGGTCGAAACGACATCACCAACACCCGCCTCAAGCTAGCCACGAGCCGCATCCTACAGTTTTGACACCAAGGGATCACGGGGAGGTACGGATCAGTGGGAATACTGGAGACGGTGAGCAGGGATCCGCTTGCGCGGTTGGCCGAGAAGCAAAGCTGGATTACGCCAGGGGCGGAAGTTGCGGTACAGAAGGCGGTGCGCTCGGTGCTGGGCGGCGAGGGACCCTCGGGCGATCGGGTCCGCGAGTTGCTGCACGGCACCTGGCTGCACGAGCCGCTCCACGCACTGATGACGGATGTGCCGATTGGATCGTGGACCGCAGCGGTGCTGTTCGACGCGATCGGGGCGCTTGGCGGTAGCAAGACGATGGACAAGGCAGCCGATGCGCTGGTGATCTTGGGGCTGGTCGGTGCCGGCGGCGCGGCGATCACGGGCATGAACGACTGGGCCGAGGTGAAGGCCGCAGCGCCCCGCCGGATCGGGGCCGTGCACGCGCTGCTGAACGTTGCGGCGACCGGGCTGTTCGCCGGCTCGTTATGGTCGCGTCGCAAGAACGGATTGCGGGGCACGGCGCGCGCTTTGGGGGTCATCGCCTACCTGGTGGTTTCGGTTTCGGCCCACCTTGGCGGCAACATGATCTATGAGCACGGCATCGGGGTGGAGCGGGGCAAGCGCTGGCAGGACTGAAGGCTGGTGCCCCTCCGCTGCATCGAGTGTGTGGGCAGAAGAGACCTCCGAAGGCTGTACGGCCAAGAGCGCCGGAAGCAGACGGAGGTCCCTTTCAGTTTGTTAAGCAAGACCGTCTATTGCGGCAAGGGGCTGAGACCAGGCTTAAAAGATGGGCACTACGTTACGCTGCGACCGTGGCGGGATTCTGCGGCTCGGCACTCGCGTGCGGAGGCAACTGGCCGGATTGCTTCAAGCGGGTTTCTACGACGGCGGCCTGGATCTCTGAGTTGATTTCGGCCCCAGCAAGAATCATTAGACCGGTGAGATAAAACCAGGTAAGCAGGATGATGACCGCGGACAGGGAGCCGTAGGTGGCGGTGTAGCTCGGGAAGTAGTGTAGGTAAGCCCGGAGGCCGAGCGACAGAGCCATCCAGCCCACGATCCCAATTGCGGCGCCCGGCGTAAGCCAGTGCCAGCGTTTCTGCTTGATGTCCGGAGCGAAGTAGTAGATGAGCGCGAACAGAACCATAAGCAGGCCCAGTACGAGGATCCAGGCTGCAATGTGGACCAGCGTCACTTCCATCACGGCGATGGTGTGGTTCAGGGTGAAGTCCCTGATGCGCCGAACCAGATAATCGGCACCCAACATGGTGAACAGCGTGATCGTGATGACCAGAATCAGCAGCACGGTGACGCCAATGGCCTGCAGTTTGGATTTCCAGTAGGGGCGCGTTTCCTTCACCTTGTAGACAATGTTGAGGGTGTCCTGAATAGCGGCAAAACCGACGCTGGCCGCCCAGAGCGCCGCAGCCAGACCGAAAATGAACTTGCCACCCGTGGCCGCGGTGGCTGTCTGGTTGAAGGTGTCGATCACCATCTGAAACGCCTGGTGCGGGATGACGATCGCAAGGTAGTCCAGAAGACCGACGTAGACGGTGCTGGCTTTCTTCGCAACGATGCCGAGAATGCTGGCTGCACTGAGCAGCATCGGAAAGAGCGCGAACAGGAAGTAGTAGCCCAGCTCGGCGGCCCGCGAGACAAGGTTGTCATCGATGAAGGCCTTGCCGGAGCGCTTCAGGACCATCCAGGGCGAGGCGCCTTCAAAGTCCCACAGGTTGCTAAGGGGTGAGTGCGCCACATGCGCCCAGATATCTTTTGCTTCGGGGTTTGAAGAAGACGGCGTGTGGTCCTTTGGGTCTCGTGAAGGATCGGCGGCAGTGGAAGCCATGTTCGTGCCCACGGGTTTGCCCGTGCTGCGATCTGATTCGGCCGGTGCGGTTGCCATGCTGGCGCTCTCCTTCATACCCGGTCGTCTCCGGCACGCGCGCCGCTTGGATTCAAACTTGCTGGCGCATGTGCAACTTCAGATGCGCCGGGTCCGTCCAGTGGTTGGGGTGTGCCAGAGCCAAAAAGCACGGCGCGATCTTTTTCGTCGCTCGGGCATCTGTATAAGGCGGAAGAAAGGGTGCGATCCCGATGAAGCGAAGCCGGTCCTGGCGTTCAGCAAAGCTCCGACAGCTGCTTCGACTTGTTCGTGAGTCCCATGCGCATCCTCTGCAGGGGCAGCCGCAGTTGCCGCCCGCAGTCAAGCCGAGGGAGACGGCCATCACGTTCGTTGGCCACTCGTCGTTTCTGCTCCAAATTGCCGGGCTGGGAGTTTTGGTCGATCCGGTGTTTGCGACGCGGCTGGTTGTGCTACGCCGGCAGCGGCGGCCGGGTGTGCGCGTGCGGGATCTGCCCGCAATCGACGCCGTGCTGCTGACCCATGCGCACATGGATCACCTGAATCGTCCGTCGCTGCGGGCCATCTGCCGCGAGATGCGACGGCGGGGCCGGCCCGCGCCCGTGGCCGTGGTGCCGAACGGCGTCTCCGACCTGCTGCGCGGTTTGGGCTTCGGCGAGGTGCGTGAGCTGCGCTGGTGGGACGCGACGAGCCTGGGCCCGCTGACCGTGACGGCCACGCCGTGCCAGCACTGGGGCGCGCGGATGTTCAAGGACACCCACCGCGGCTTTGGCGGCTACGCGCTCGCCTCCCCCGGAACGCCCACGCTGTACCACGCAGGCGATACCGCCTACTTCAACGGCTTTCACGAGATCGGCAACCGGCTGCATCCGCAGATTGCGCTGCTACCGATCGGGGCGTACTTTCCGGACAGCTACCGGGCGGTGCACACCAGCCCGGAAGAGGCTCTGCAGGCGTTTGTGGACCTGCGGGCAGACACAATGATCCCCATGCACTTCAACACGTTTCGCCTGGGGCGTGAACCGATGACGGAGCCGCTGCCACGGTTGCTGGCCGCGGCCGTAAAGGGCGGTCTGCGCGATCGGGTGCATCCGTTAGGCGAAGGCGAGAGCCTGATGCTGGATGCGAAGCAGGGTAGAGACTTGGTGCTTCCTCCGGTTCGGCAACTTGCCCGTTGAGGCACTCGTAACGACCTTGCCTACCAGCGCCGGCTCACGCCGGCTCTACCGTATTGCGCACAAGGTAGGTTGGTCTAGTCACCGCTAGAAGCGCCGACCCTGCCCGCGCAGTTGAACGACGATGGCCTCCAACGTCCGTTCCGGATTGCCTTCCGGTGTAGGGACACCCATCTTGGTTGTCATCTCGCCGACGATGCGGTAAGCCATGGCCGCGCGGGTTTCAAGCGGCAGATCCAGTGCGCGGGCGAAGAACGCTTCGATGACCACGAGGTCTTTTCCGGACAAGCGCGCGACGGCATCCGCGGCAAACACGGGCTCGGCGACAGGTGGCGTGCGCCATGGTTCCGAGGTCGCGTGAAGAGGCGGCGCGGGGGGGGCGAAGAGCCCGG
>CAXUIF010000005.1:15818-21815 GCA_964250995.1 uncultured Acidobacteriaceae bacterium | reverse complement strand
GGGCTGCGCCGGTCCACAGTAGCGGCTGGGCGTCGGCGCGTTCGTGAATCACGAGGGTGCCCGCCGCAAGGTCGCCGAGACGCTTGTTACGTTTGTTGGCCAGCATCGTGATCACACCTGCGAGGTACAGGCTGGGCATGTAGTCGACAAAACGCAGAAGGTTGCGGGCGAGCGCTTCAAACAGGGTGATCTGGCGACCGGCATCTTCGATGACGCGCAGCTTCATCAGACGTTTTCCGGGGGTCTGCCCGTGCCAGAAGGCCTCAAACAGAGCAAAGTAGCCCCAAAACAGCAAAAAGAGCACAAAGATCACGCCGGCGAAGAACCATTTGCCGCCAAGCGTCTCCATGCCGTGCTTGCCGGCTGCGGCCATCACCGCGACGACAACGAGCAAGAGTAGGACCAGCACGCCGAACTGGAGCAGGTGATCCAGCAGCAGGGCGACAAAGCGGCTGCCGATCCCCGCGATGGGGAACTCCAAGGCCACCTGCTCGGGCGTCTCAATGCTAAGCTGGTCGGCAAAGCCGCGCCGCTCAAAACTGCTGCTCATGATCACCAATCTCTGGATCGAACAACGCAAGCATAACTGGTCCAGGCTGGAGGCGCTGCTCGACCAGGCCCGCAGTGGAGGCATCAAGAGCCTGCCGCGCCCGGAGCTGCGCGACCTCGGTCTGCTGTACCGGCAAGCCGCGGCGGATCTCTCCACGGTGCGCGCGGACCCGTCGTCCCGCTCGCTGGAGATGTACCTCAACCGTCTGGTCGGGGGCGCGCACAATTACGTGTACTCCGGCCGCCGCATCTCGTTTTGGAGCCTGTGGCACTTTCTGGCGCACGGCTACCCGCGCCTGCTACGGCGCCTTCTGCCCTATGTGTGGCTGGCCACGGCGGTATTTCTGCTCACCTTTGGCCTGGGCATGCTGATTCAGCTGCTGCGCCCGGACTTCGCTGCCCTGATGCTGGGGCCGGCGATGATGGACAAGATCAACCATCACCAGATGTGGACGGACGCGGTGCTTTCGATGAAGCCGCAAGCCGCGAGCGGCATCATGACCAACAATATTTCGGTCTGTTTCCTGACCTTCGCAGCGGGCATCACGGGGGGTCTGGGTACGCTGTATCTGCTGTTCAACAATGGCCTCGAGATCGGAACGGTGCTGGCCGCGTGCGCGCAACACAAGATGGCCGGCAGCCTGCTCGCCTTCATGGTGTCGCATGGCGCCCTGGAGATCCCCAGCATTATGCTTGCCGGGGCTGCGGGCCTGCGCATCGGCGCAGGCATCCTGTTTCCCGGCCAGCTGCGCCGTCGCGACGCCCTTGCCAGGGCTGGCGCTGAAGCGGTGCAATTGGTATCGGCGACCATCCCCTTGTTGATCCTTGCGGGATGCTTTGAGGGGTTTTTGTCCCCGACGCATGCGCCTGTGGCGGTGAAGTGCGCCGTGGGCGCTTTGTTGTTTACCGGCCTGTGCTTGTGGTGGAGCGAGGGCGGACGCAGGCTCGTGAAGGCCACGTGAGATACGGTCTCATTCAAGGAGTTCCACCATGTCCGAAGAAGCGTCCACCTACCCACCGGTTCCGCCCGATGACCTCACACGCAACCTCATCCTTGTGCGAGCCGTTGCAGATGCCAATCTTCCTCACATCGGTCTCGTTGGCGATACCTACACCGTTACGGTGACCGGGGACGAAACCGCGGGACGTTACTGTGTGATCGACATGTATGTTCCGTCCGGCGGTGGCCCGGGACCCCACCGCCACGACTTCGAAGAGACCTTCCTTCTCCTGGAAGGCGAGGTCGAGCTGACCTTTCGCGGCCAACGCGCTACCGCAAAGGCAGGCGCAACCGTGCACATACCCGCGAACGCTCCGCACCAGTTCCACAATGCGTCGAAGCAAGCGGCACGGCTGCTTTGTATCTGCTCGCCCGCAGGGCAGGAGGACTTCTTCCGGGAGATCGGTACGCCTGTGGCCACGCGCACTGCGGCACCTCCTCCGCTCAGCGAAGAGCAGCGGGCGGCGTTTCTGCAGAAGGCACAAGCACTGGCTCCCAAGTACCGCACGGAACTGCTCAGGGAGGCGTAGGGTGCCCGGGCTCGCCACGGCCGCGCCTAAGAGGAAACAGAGCCGGCGTCAGGTGTTCCCGCGTCTGGCTTATTGCCTCACAACAGACCGCGTGCCTTGATCTCCAGGTATTCGCTCACGGCCTGCACGCCGATCTGTTCGGCCGAGGCCTCCACAATCAGCACGCCTTGCCGCTCAAGCTGGGCGATGGCTTCACGACGGCGCTCCTGCATCTCGGTCGCGGCGGCGGCATGGAACATGGCGGCGCGGTCACTGGGGGGCTCGTTGGCCAACGCCTCCAGCTCCGGGTGCTTGAGCAGCACGAGCACTACCACGTGCCTGCGTGCCAGCTCCGCCGCTGCGGTGATGAGGGCGGGGCGTCCGGCCGTGTCGGCCAGCTCCGTGATCCACACAAACATCCCGCGGCGCCGCTGCAGCTGCTTCAGTCGGGCGACGGCGAGCAGCGCATCGCTTTCGGCGGGCTCGCTGCGAGTGGCGCTGAGCAGGTCGATCAGCAGCCGCAGATGCTGGGGGCCCGCACCCGGCGGCAGCACCTGTTGCACCTCGCTGCCATAGGCCAGCATGCCGAACTTGTCTCCGGACTGGCCGACGATCTGCGCCAGCATCGTCGCGGCTGTGGTCGCCTGATCGAGTTGCGTCACTGTAAGCCGGTGGGCCGCGTCGCGTTCGGCCTCCGTCTCGCCGACGAAGGCGGGGCCCTCGTCGCGCCGGAGTTCAAAGGCCGTGCGCGACAGCCGTCCAGCGTCGAGCACAGCCCACACCTGCTGGCTGCGCTCGGCCATGAATTGGCGGGTGACGACCTTGCCCCGCCGGGCGGTAGCGGTCCAGCTGACGGAGCGCAACTCGTCGCCGGGCTGGTACTCGCGCAGAGACTCGAACTCACGCCCGCCGCCGCGCAACCGCTGCTGTCGCCGTTGCCGCTCCATCTGGCGCGCGCGCATCAGGAAGAACTCCCTGTCGCCGCGAGCCTGCTCATGCGCTGGGTAGACGCGCACACGCTGTACGCGCAGGCCGACGCCGTCGGTTCTCTGGTTGTCCTCCCTGGAGGGAAGCTGCGTCGTAGCGGCCGTTGCATCCTGTGCGGTCAACTGCGCCGCTCCCCAGCGCTCTGCGAGGCCCAGCGCGCCGCGCCAATGCAAGAACACCAGCCCGAGGGCGAACTCGCCTCGCTCCCGAGGCCAAACCGTAGAGTGCACAAGGGCCGCCTCCCGCGGAAAGACCTCCACGCGCCGCGTCTCCGGGACCCCGACCAGCGCCGGATGCAGATCGTCAGTGACGTGCATCGCGAGCACCTGCTCTGCCTCGCTGCTTACAGCCAATTCGACGCGCGTGGCCATGCCGAGCTGCGGCGCGTCCAAAAACGTCCGCGTCACGGCGAGCTGACGGGGCCGAGGTAGCCGGACCGCGTCCCAAAGCGTGACCAGCACAACCAGAAGATCCCACCCGATCATGAAGCCGATGGCGCGGAGATGCCAGAACGCCGGCAACGCCAACGCGAGACCCGCGACAACCAGCCACACTGCGCGGGGTGTGAGGCCAAAGCCGAACCAGCGGCCCGCGCGTCCCAGCGGCTGCGCGCGTCCGCTGGCGGGGGAGGGAATCAGCGTCCGCATGCAAACCTCACAACCGCGTGGATGTCCCCCGCGTCCCAGCAAAGGAGCAACCGCACGCACATCGACCACGCACAAGGAAGGTTGGGCACCCTGCCGCTTCGCCGCACTCTCGCTCTCGCTCTGCTTGCGATGACCCCTCGAGTGGCGCAGGCCTGCACGGTGTGCGGCTCGCGCAATGGGCAGGTCCTGCGTGCCGGGCTGTTCAACGGGCACTTTCTGCACACCTTGCTGCTGGTAGCCGCGCCCGTGCCCGTGTTGGTGGGGGCCCTTCTTCTGCTGTACGCCGCCGTGCCCGACCTTGCGGCTAGCGGCACCTCAGCCAAGCCTCTGACGCCGGCGGAAGGCAAGCCGGTCGCATGACCCCAAGTCATGCAACGCGTCCGCTGGTGTTGGCCGGCACGGTGATCGGCGTTGGCATGGGCGGCTTTGTCGACGGCATCCTGTTCCACCAGATTCTGCAGCTGCACAACATGCTGTCCAACCGGGTACCGCGCGACTCGCTGGTCAACGAGCAAATCAACATGGTGTGGGATGGCTTCTTTCACGCCTTCACGTGGACCGCAGTTGCGGTGGGGCTTGTGCTGCTGTGGCGCGCTGTCACCCGGCCCGGGACGCTGCTCTCCGGCCGCGCGCTGGTGGGCGCCATCCTGCTGGGCGCGGGGCTCTTCAACCTCGTCGAAGGCACCATCGACCACGAGATTCTGCAACTGCATCACGTGTTCCAGAACGGCAATCACCTGCTTTGGGATATGGTGTTTCTCCTTTCCGGCGTCGTGTTGATGCTTGTTGGCTGGAGCCTGATGCGGGAAGGGTTTCAAGCGGCAGTGAAGCGGTGAACGGCCGGCCGAAGGCTCCAGTCAGCAGGGCTTTGTTGAGAATGCCAACTGACCTCCCGGCGCATGCCTCTTCTCACTTCGGCACCGGTGTCGCCTGCAGCACCTCGCGCACGACGCGATCCGGGTCCAGGCCTTCAAGCTCCGCTTCGGGGCGCAACACGAGCCGGTGCCGCAGCACGGGGACTGCCGCTTGCTTCACGTCGTCGGGCACAACGAAGTCACGGCCCTCGCGTGCGGCGAAGGCTTTGGCCACCAGCAGCAGCGAGGTGGAGGCGCGCGGGCTGGCCCCGAGCGAGATCGCTGGCCACTCACGCGTGCGGCGGACGGCGCCCAGAATGTAGTCGAAGAGGGCCGGCTCCACGCGCACACTGCGGATCTCGCGCCGGGCCTGGGCAAGCAGATCGAACGAGACCGCCTCGACCGGCGTTTCGGCAAGCCCGGTCGGCCGCAGCGTTGCGTGGTGGCGTTCAAGGATGGTGCGCTCATCGTGCAAGGTGGGGTACCCGATGCTGATCTTCAGCAGAAAGCGGTCGAGCTGCGCTTCGGGCAGGGGATAGGTGCCTTCAAACTCCACCGGGTTTTGTGTTGCAAACACGGTAAAAAAGCTGTCCAGGGCGTGCCGTTCGCCGTCCGCGGTCACCTGCCGCTCTTCCATGGACTCCAGCAGTGCCGCCTGGGTGCGCGGCGGCATACGATTCACCTCATCTGCGAGCAGGAATTGGGTAAACACCGGCCCAGGGTGGAAGCGGAACTCGGCCGGGCGGTCCTGGTACGCCGGCGTGAAGACGGTGGTGCCGAGGATATCGGCGGGCATCATGTCTGGCGTGCCCTGCACGCGGCGGAACTCCAGCCCCAAGAAGCGCGCCAGCGTCTTGACCGTGAGCGTCTTGGCGACGCCCGGCACGCCTTCCACCAGGGCATGACCGCCGCACAGCATGGTGGCGAGCGCCTGCGCTACGGCCTCGTCCTGCCCGGCGATGATGCGCCCGATCTCCGCGGCTCCGCGCTGAAACAGCTCTTCGGCCGCGCCGACTCCTGAACCTGTTGCCAAACCGTCCGCCATCACACCTCGTTTTGCTCGAAAGCTGCTTCGGTAGATTCCATGTGCCGCTCCCCAGCCTCCCTGGGGTCCGCTTTCAGACCCGGCACGGCAGGTTTGACCGGGTTCGCGGCTCGTCGCACACGCGCGGCTTCTTCGCCCAGGGCCCGCACCAGCTTCAGTGCGCTGCCCGCCTTGGGGTCCGCTTCGGCCGCGATAGCTGCTTGCTGCAGATGATCGCCCAGGCTGCGCCACACGCCACCAAAACGCCGTTCCAGTGCTTCGGCGATTGCCGCAGGGCCCGCTTGTACGGTGCTTCGGGAAAGGCCTCCCTCGCGGACGAGCACGCGCTCCAGCCGTCGCCGTGCGGCTTCGGTGGCGGCGCCGGTGGCGCCGGGGTTGTGCAAACCGGCGCCCCAGGGCACCGCGC
>CAXUIF010000005.1:0-15808 GCA_964250995.1 uncultured Acidobacteriaceae bacterium | reverse complement strand
CCGGCTTTCTCATACAGGTCGCCCATGCTCACCGCGAACTCCACGGGCGAGCTGCGCGGGACCCCGGCGGGGAGTCGGATCGGCCCGCGCCGCCGGCTGAACGAAAACACCACAAGCGCGAACACCAGCACCGCCTGGCCCAGCATCCACCAGAGCGGCAGCCCGCGCGTCGCGCTCCAGGGGGACCGCACGGTTTGGAGCAGCGACTCGTCAAACAGCACGCGCCGTCCTTCGCCCAGGCTCGCCAGCAGCAAGCGCAGGTCTGCATCGCGGTGCAGCTCCGCGTTGGTCGCGGGACTGGGCGAACTCCACCAGATAGCCTCCCCCGCGCCCACCGGTACGCGCACCACGACGGCATCCGGACCGCAGCGCTGTTCCACGAACGCGCTGGGGCCCTCGTCGGCCCAGCGCACCGTGTCCTGCATCTCGACCTCACCGGCACGGGCCAGCGAGCCTGGTCCTTCAGGTTGCGTGTAGCACAGCTTGCCTAAGCGCCGGCTGGCCTGGACCGCCCCGCCCGGGAGCAGCAGCGCTCCCTGCGGTCCTGTGGTCACCACGCGCCCGCCACGCTCCAGAAAGTTTTTCAGCGCTGCCGCGATACGGTCTTTGTCCAGCGCCGTGAAGCCGGGGGCAGGGAGCAGCAGCGTGGTGTGCGGGGCATCGACGGCCGCGAGCTCGTTCATGGGCTGATCCCAGCGGGCGACCGGCCAGCCCATGCTTTCCAGCGTCAGATAGGCCGCCTTGGTGCCCCCGGGGGCCGTGTTATAGCTGGAAGGCCGCGGATCGTCGTTTGCGTTCTCTGGGGCAAGGACGCTGACCGCCGCGGTTACCAGCAGCACACAGCCTCCCAGCCACAGCATGAACCGCCTGTCCAGACTGGTGTGATGGCCGAGCGCCATGGTCGCCGCTGCCATCAAGCCCCTCCCGCGGCAGGATAGGGTGTGCCCGTGGACGCTTCTTGGAGAAGGGTGGCCGCACGCTCAGGCCGGGCTGCCTCGAGCGCGTGAAAGCTTCCAAGAGCCGCGCGATAGAGTGCTTCGCTGGCCTCGGCATGCCCGTACCAGACCCGTTCAAAGGCCCGGGTCAGCTCGCGCAAGGCCCGCTGTGCTTCCGACCCTGGCCGGAGCAGCCGCAGGTATTCGCGCGGCGTGCGCGTTGCGTTCGGCTTCCAGGCTCGCCGGTGTTCCAGGGACGCGATGGCGGCCCAGTACTGACAATGTATGGCTTCGCGCCAGTCCCTCGCGGCGGCCCGTTCAGCGGCCAGATGCTCCCAATCGGCCGCGCCGCGGTCGCCGCGGGTGGCCAGCGCCGCACCTTCGCTCAGCGCGATGCGCAACGTTTGCCGCGCCAGGCTTTGCCGCACAAAGAGCAGCAGCCCGGCCGCGGCCAGCCCAAAACAACTCCACTCGATCAGCGGGGCAAGCCATGGGGCCCGCTTGCCGAGCCGATTCACACCGGTGAACAGCCGCAAGAGCCAGTCCTGCAGCCGGGCGAGTTGCCGCTCCACCCAGGTCGGGCCGTCGGCCGCCCGGAACTCGTCCCGCGCCAGGGCCGCATTGGCCGCGGTGCGTGCTCGCCCGAAGAGAGCGCCGGGCACTCCGGACGGCGCGCCCGCCTCGTTGCCCAGCTCCGCGAGATGCCGCTGCACGACGTTCATCGTCTGGGCGCGCGTGCCTTCTGGGACCGTTTTGGCTCCGGCGAGGGCGTCTCCGAACCACTGCCAGTCGGCGCGAAACGGCCCGCCAGGGCCGCCCTCGACCTGCTCGTGCCCGGGCAGGCCGGAGGCCTCGCAAGCCGCCGCGTGCGCGCCGCATGCCTGTGCCTGCTGCCTCGCGCTAGCGAGCTGGGCCGCAAACGTACTCACCGGTACCGGCGTGGTAGCCTCGGCATGCCACGTCGCAGCCGCGACCGCGAAGAGGGACAGCGCGAGGCCGAGCCGCCGGCTTGCCCCGCGGCCCCGGTTAAAGCAGCGGGCCATAGCTCTCCGTGGCCTGTGCCATCGCGCGAGAGGTTTCACCCGGCGCGGCAGGTCCGCCTTCGCGGACCCCCTCCAGCAGCAGCTGCAAATCGAACGCCTCCTGCCGGACACGCTGATCGAAGTACACCAGCGTCAGCCCGATCAGGGCGACCGGCGCCACCACCGTATGTCCCGTAAAGGCGATCAGCAGCGCCAAACCGCGTGCCAGATAGTGCTGCTGATTGGGGGCCACCAACATCAACATGACGATGGGGGTTTCCAGGATCCCGACCACCTCCAACAAGCAGAACGCAATCAGCCACACCACAAAGATGCGGCCCTTCGTGCCCGCTGCAAGCCGCTTGCTGCGACGCATGGCGGCCCGGATCGGCAGGCCCTCGGTGACCGCTGCGGGGATCGCTAACGCGTTCCGTAGATACAGCACGATGCCCAGAGGCACCCCGGCCAGCGCCGCCAAAACAAATAAAATACCGCCGATGACGGTCAGGCTCCCGGCGCCGCTGCGCGCCCCAAAGGCCAGAAGCAGCACCGCCGGCACCACCGCCGTCAGCGGCGGCCAGGCCAGGCTTCCGACCTGCCAAAGCGCGATCCCAATCCAGCGGGACCAGCGCGGCAACACGGAGCGCAGCGCCGCCTTCGCGCTTGCCGGCTTCTGCAGGTACACCTGCGTAACCGCCAGGGCAATGCCCGCTTGGGTGACCGCAGAGACCAGAAAAAAGAGCAGCAGGACCCCATAGGTGCTGGCCTGCGCTGCCGCAATTGCGCGCAGGTTCATCAGCGCCGCCGCGGGCGTCTGGGAAGCTGCTGATTGCAGCTGGCCGCCAAGCCGATGGGCCGTGGCCAGCGACACCGCCTGGCCCACCGCGTTCACGCTGGCGGCCACCATGGCGATGCCCGCAAACAGCCAGAAGCGCGACCGGTACAGCGCAAAGGTGCGGTCCAGGACCTCACCCAGCGAGAGCGGCCGCACCTCAAACCGGGCGGGCGCCGGCCCGGCCCAGGCCGTCCCTGCCGCCTCCACCGGCACCGCCGGCCGCAGCCAATCTCCCTCCGCCATGGAGCCCCCTTTGAGGGCGCACCCGTGATCGACGCACCGAAGCGGGTGCGGCACTGCCGAATGCGTTTCGGTGCATGGTAGCACCCACCGGCCACGCATGACCCGCGGTTCTGACGACTCCAGCGCACGATGGACATCTGGACTGGTGCCCAAAGTCCCGTGACGAAAGTAACGCTGTCGTTCTGGCTCACGCGCTGGAAGTTGTATGCCGTCCCTGCCCGGGCCGCCGCATAGTGCAAGGAGGGCACCATCCCTTTTGCATCCGGACTCGCTTTGCTGAGCTACACCAAGCGCCGGAGGCCCGACTGACCCTGCCCGCTCGCCGCGGCGCCACGCACCAAAGCAAGGAGACCCATGGACCCGACGTGCGCCAACCTTCGCCATAGCCGCTTGCCGGCGATCGCGCGCGGGTGGCTGCTTTGTGCGGGCATTCTGGCCTTTCTTTGCGTTTCCCTTGCGGCGCGGGCTCAGGGTCTGCTGCAGGGCGGTCCAGTGGACTTCGGGCCCTCCCCTGTCGGTACCAACTCCGGCAGGATCAGCCTGAACTTCAACGCTACGGTGCGTACCACCATCTCGGCGGTCGATGTCGTGACCGAGGGGGCCAGCAATCTCGATTTCACGCTCGTAACTCAGGACTGCGTGGGCGTGCAGGCCCCACCGTCCACCTGCCTCATTACGCTCCAGTTCAACCCCACGCAGGTTGGCCTGCGCAAGGGCTGGCTGGCGCTGCGGGACCAATCCGGCACGATCGTCAATAACGTCCCACTCCGCGGCATCGGCCAGGGCCCGCTGATGCTACTAACCGCTCCGCTTTCGGCGACCGCCGTCACCAGCGCGGCGGGCGTGACGCCTTCCAGCTTTCTGCCGACCGGGTCGGTCCTGGACGGCAGCGGCAACCTGTATGTGAATGACATCAGCAACAGCCGGCTGCTCCAGATCGCGCCCAGCGGCGCGGCAACGGACTTGGCAACGGTCGCGGGGACGAACCAATCCGCTCTGGCCATCAATGGTCTGGGCACCGTGTTCGTGTCGTCCCCCGCCCAGCACACGGTCTACTTTCTTTCGCCCGGAGGCACCCTCCAGGCGGTGGCCACCCCCGGTGTGACGCTCGCAACGCCTACGGGCCTCGCCGTCGACGGCACCGGCTATCTGTACATCGCCGACGCCGGCAGTAACACGATTGTGCGGGTCGCGCCGGATCAGACGTCTGCGACCACGCTGCCGCTCAACGGCCTTTCCACGCCGCTCAGCAACCCCGCCGGACTCGCTGTCGACCTCAATCACAACCTGTTCATCGCGGATTCGGGCAACAACCGCATCGTTCAGTTCTCGCTGGCCAGTGGACAGGCGAGCGCGGTTGCGGTCTCTGGCCTGTCCCTTTCCACCCCAACCGGCATCGCGGTGAGCGCTTCCGGGACACTGACCGTGGCCGACGCGGGCAATACGCGCTTTGTCAGCATCTCCTCCGCGGGCGTGGGTGCGGTACTGGCATTGCAGGGCGTTACGATCGCGCAGCCGGAGGGCGTCACGCTCACGGACGCAGGCGACCTTCTGCTGACGGATCTGACCGCCGGCCTGATCACAGTGCGTCGTAATGCCGCAAGCTACAGCTATCCCACGCCCACGCTGGTGGGGTCCCTGGACAGCACGGACGGCAACCTCGGCATCACGCTTGCGGATGGCGGCAACGAGCCGTTGCAGTTCAATATCCCAAACGGTGGCACCAACCCCAGCCAAAGCGGGGTGGCGTACAACCTGGGCGCGCCCGGCACGACCTGTCCTGTGGTCACGCCAGGGGCGGTGCCGTCTGCTGCCAACCAGCTCGCAGTGGATGCCACGTGCGTCTACCAACTCGCCTTCACCCCGCTGAACACGGGCGTCAATCCGTCCACGGCCACCATCGCGGGCGAGGCCGTCGGGGGCGGACTCCCCACCAACCTCACCCTGCACCTGAATGGCATCGGCACCTCCCGCATCGATCACTTCGTTGTTACCGTCGCGCCTGCGACCACCACGGTCGGTAGCGCCGTGAGCGTCGCCGTGACCGCCATCGACAATACCGGGGCAGTCTATACCGGCTATCTCGGCCACATCCTGTTTTCTGCCACCGATCCGCTGGCCGTATTTCTGTTCGGCGGCTCCTACACCTTCACGCCGAGCGATCGCGGCGTTCACACCTTCTCCGCCCCGGGTACCGGCATCAGCTTCGGTTCGCTCGGCACGTTTTATGTGAGCGTCGCCGACGATACCTTCACCGGCACCAGCAATCCGGTGCAGGTCATTCAGCAGGCCGTGGCGTCTACGTTTCGCGCAACGCCGAACCCCGTGCTGGCCGGGGGGTCGGTCACCCTCAGCGTCAGCTTCGCCTCCGGCAACACCGGCCTGACCGCGGCCACGCCCACCGGTACGCTGCAGTTTACCGATGGAGCCACCGTGCTGGGCTCGGCCACGCTGGCGGGCGGCTCGGCGACGCTGACGACTTCTTTTCCGCAGGCCGGCACTCACCAGCTCGCCGCGGTGTACTCCGGCGATACCAAGTTCCTGGGAGCAACCGCGAACACCACCATCGCCGTCGTGGACTTCACGCTTACGGTGGCGGCCGGGGCGCCCTCCACGGGCACCATCGGAAGCAGCGGCGGATCGGCGAGCTACTTCCTTGTGCTCACGCCGGTGGGCGCTTCCGCGCTGCCTGCCGCCGTCAGCTTCACCGTGACGGGCCAACCCGCCAACATCAACTACGTCCTGACCCCCTCCCAACTTGGGAGCGGCGCCGGGGTGAGCCCGCTGACTCTGACGCTTACCCGAAGCGCGGTTGGCGCGGCTATGCGTGAGCCGTATGGGCCAGGCACGCACCTCGGCAACTCCCTCGCACTTGGCTCCGCGGCCGTGTCGCTGGCCGCCGCCGGTCTGCTGGGTCCGCTCTACCGGCGTCGGCGCAAGGTGGGCCGGTTCTTGGGTGCATCCCTGGTCTTTGCCGCTGCCGGGTCCCTGATCGGTCTCACAGGCTGCCTTGCGACGGCCTCCAGCGGCTACTACGACGGGGGCGCGGCGGGCAGCCCGGGCGCGACCGGACCGAGCGGCGGCACGGGGACCTCCGGCACCCCTGGAGGGACTGGCGGCACAGGGTCCACGGGCAGCCAGGGGACGACAGGTTCCACGGGGAGTGCCGGTGCTGGCGGCACAACGGGGAGCACGGGCGGCTCCGGCGTGACTGGCGCCAGCGGCCCCACCGGCAGCAGTGGCGCGACAGGCAGCAGCGGCGCGACCGGCAGCAGCGGCATAACCGGGGCTACCGGCTCAACCGGCGCCGCCGGCGGGACCGGCAGCACGGGCAGCCCTGGCAGCACGGGCCCTTCTGGCCCCACAGGCACCACCGGAGCTCACGCCTACGTCGTCACGGTAACCGCGATCGCAGGCGGAACGCTGTCGCACCCCACCAACCTTATGCTCACCGCCCCGTAACGCGAGTCTGACCTTGTTCCTTCACCCATCCATCTCGAAGCTCCCCGGGCGTTTCCGCCTGATCGCCGCCCGCGCGCGACGTGCAGCGCTTGCTTTGCTGCTCGGAACGGCCGCGTTGCCAGGGTGGAAGGCGAGTGCGCAGCAGGTGCCCGCCGACCTGGGCGTGACGTACCTCCAGGAGCGCACCAAGTTCGTCGGCTCCGGCACGAATCCATATTTCATGTTGCGCGGCGCCAAGGTGGATTTTGCCTACAGCCTCGCAGGCGGTCTCGGCCTGGCGATCAGCGGCACGGGTCTGTCGACGGTGAACCTGCGGGGCGCGGAGGACGTGGAGCAGATCGCCTTTATGGCCGGCCCGCGCTACACCTGGAACTGGGGCCACATCACGCCGACGGCGAGCACCCGCAAGGGCGGCGTCTTTGCCGAGGGCAAGGCAGGTTACGTGATCGCGATCGCGGGAGCCTATCCCGTCAATGGGACGCTTCTGGATCATGCCTCCGCACTCACCTACCTGGGAGGCGGCGGTGTGAACCTTCACCTTTATGACCGCCTTGAGCTGCGGGCCATCGAGCTTGAGTATGTCCGTACGCAGCTGCCCAATGGAGGCACCAACGTGCAAAACAGCCTCCGCCTGTCTACGGGGATCAACATTCACTTCGGTCTATAGCCACCCGGCTTCACAGGCTTTGCGCGTAGCCCTGCCCGCCGGGACTGCGCTACCGAAACGCTGCGGTTTGCAGGTGTTTTGAAGCCGCATGGTCGCCAGCACCGCCCCTCGCATCCTAAGGACTGTGATGGGTGCACGAACCTTCCATCCAATGGCCGAACAAAACGCAGCCGCCCGTACTGAGGACCGGTTGCGCCTGTTGATCGACACGGGCCTGTTGCTCAGCTCTGAGCGCAGTCTGGACGTGATCGTGCAGGCGGCCCTCGACGCCGGTCTCGCCCTGTGCGGAGCCGCTTACGGGGCGTTTTTCTATAACAACCTCGGCTCCGAAGGCGAAGCCTACCAGCTCTACAAGCTTTCCGGGATCGACCCCAAGGCGTTTGCGGCGTTTCCCATGCCGCGCTCCACGGCGATCTTCGCCCCCACCTTCTACGGAGACATCCTGCTTCGCTCCGACGACATCACCGTGGATCCACGCTACGGCCGCAACGCTCCGCTTGCCGGCATGCCCCCCGGTCACGTGCCGGTGCGCAGCTACCTCGCTGTGCCTGTGCGCAGCCGTGCCGGGGAGGTGCTCGGGGCGCTCATCTATGGGCATCCGGAACCGGGCATCTTCCAGCAGGACAGTGAGGGCTTGGTCGCGACCGTCGCCGCACAGGCCGCGGTCGCGCTTGAAAACTCCCGGTTAACTGAAAGCTTGAAACGCGAGATCGCGTTGGTGGACGCGGCCCGCGCGGAACAGCGCTCCTCCGACCGCCGGTTGCGGCAGGCTCTGGACGCCACGCAGCTGGGCACCTGGAACTGGTCTGCCGACACGGGGCTCATCGACCTGGATGAGCGCGGGGCCCAGCTCTTCGGCGTGGCGCCGTACCAGCCCATCTCCCGCCAGTACCTCCTCGAGCATCTGGTCCATCCCGACGACGCGGAGCGCATCCCCGCCGACCTCCGTCACGTGCTTGTGGCGGGCGGCCAATATGCAGCCGAGTATCGCGTTCAGCTGCCCGATGGCACGCTGCGCTGGATCAGCTCCAGCGGCACCCCTACGTTCGAGGAGGGCACCGACCGGATCGAAGGCCTGATCGGCACCGTGCAGGACATCACCGCCCGCAAGGTACAGGAGGAGTCGCTTCGTCAGACCGAAAAGCTGGCGGCTACAGGACGCCTCGCGGCCACGATCGCGCACGAGATCAACAATCCGCTCGAAGCCGTCACGAACCTGATCTACCTCGCCAAGACCGACCCAACCACCCCGGGCCCGGTGGAACGCATGCTCGAAACCGCCGACACCGAACTGGCGCGCGTCTCCCAGATCGCGCAACAGACGCTGGGCTTCTACCGTGATACGAGCCGTCCGGTGAGCATCGATCTGAACGCGTTGCTCCAAGCCGTGGTGGACCTATTTGGCCGCAAACTGGCCGGCAAGCGGCTGCGCTGTGTCCTGGATCTTGATCCTGGGCTTTCGGTGGTGGGCCTCCAGGGCGAAATTCGGCAGGTCGTCTCCAATCTCCTGGTCAACGCGATCGATGCCTCCCCGACCACGGGGGCCTTCATCCGGATCCGCGCGCGGCACCGTCGCCGCGACGGCGATCATGGCGTTTCGGTTCTCATCTCCGACCAGGGCAGTGGCATTCCGCACCACGTGCGCGGTCGCTTGTTTACCCCGTTTGTCACGACCAAGCAGTCGCGCGGCACCGGGATCGGCTTGTGGGTGACCCGGGGCATGGTCGAAAAGCACGGCGGCAGCGTCCGCTTCCGCTCCCGCACCGACGACCCGGCCGGGACGGTGTTTCGGGTCTATCTGCCACAAACCGGCGCGAAGGCGCTTTTTGCCTCGCCAAGCTCCGCTACTCTCCAGTAGACTGCCGTTAGACATGCCCTAACTTGTTGTGCTCGACGGGGCTACGCCCCATGACGCGGAGATGCGGGGCGCCTGTGAAGGTTCCGTCCACCCGCCTCGCTCAGGCAAAAGAATGAATTCATATCTGTTGTTCAGTGCTACCAATCCGGCAAAACCCCATCCCGGCGCGAGTGTCGGCGGCGACCCCGACGCCGCACCGCCTGCCCCGCGCATTCTGGTCGTGGACGATGAAACGCTCATCGCCGACACGATCGTGCAGATCCTGAACCGCAACGGGTTCATTGCACAGGCGGCGTACTCGGGAGGCGAAGCCATCGACCTGGCCAAACGCGACTGCCCGGAGCTGGTGTTGTCCGACGTGATGATGCCCCACGTCGACGGGGTCGAAGCGGCGATCGCCATCCGCGAGCACTGCCCCGAAACTCGTATCGTGCTCTTCAGCGGCCAGGCTGCCACAGTCGAAATCCTTGCCCGCGCCCGCGAACGTGGCCACAACTTCGAACTTTTGCCGAAGCCGATCCATCCAACGCAGTTGATCAAGCACCTGCGGCAGTAAGCAGCAAGCGCCGGCCTACCAAGAAACCGATTCGCGGCAGAACGGCTCACCTTCGAGGTAAACCGAAATGCTCGCGGCCCTGACGCGAACGCTGTAGCCTCGTTCTTACGAACAGCTTAAGTCCCACTGCCGCTCAGCACTCCTGCTCCCTATGAAAACTCTTCCCATCGCCATCTACTACGAGCAGCCGCACTGGTTCAAGCCGTTGTTCGCCGAGTTGGACCGCCGCGGCACACCGTACGTCAAGCTTTTCGCTCCGGACCACTTCTACGATCCTGCGGATCATCCCGAGGAGAACTATGCGCTGGTCTTCAATCGCATGAGTCCTTCCGCCTGGAGCCGCGATCACGGCGACCAGATCTTCTATACGCTCGGCTTCCTCGAGCACCTCGAAAGCCGCGGGGTAAAGGTGCTGAACGGCTTCAAGGCCTTCTCGTCCGAACTGAGCAAGGCCGGCCAGCTCGTGCTGATGGACAAACTCGGCCTGCCGTACCCGAAGGCCCGCGTGATTCACCGGCCGGAGCAGGCGCTCGCCGCCACCGAAGGCTTGCGCTGGCCCATTGTGGTCAAGCCGAACATCGGCGGGTCGGGCGCGGGCGTAAAGCGCTTTGACGGCGCCAGCCAGCTGCGACATGCTGTCGCGTCCGCGCCCGGCAGCCCGGACGCGCTTCAGTTCGGCATGGACTCAACGGCGCTCGTGCAGGAGTTCATCCCCGCGCAGGACGCGCACATCATTCGCGTTGAGGTGCTCAATGGCAAGTTCCTTTACGCCATCAAGGTGCACATCACCGGCGAAACCTTCGACCTCTGCCCGGCCGATATCTGCCGGACCACCAGCGGTACCGACCTGAACCGTGCCGCCTGCGCCATCGACGCCCCCAAGAGCGGCATCACGGTGGAAGCCTTCACCCCGCCGCCCGAGGCGATCGCCGACGTCGAGCTCCTGATGAGGCACAGCGGCATCGACATTGGCGGCGTCGAGTACATCACGGACTCCCGCGACGGCCAGCGTTTCTACTACGACACCAACGCCCTCTCCAACTTCGTCGCTGACGGCCCCAACGTCATCGGCTTCGATCCGTTCGCCAAGCTGGTCGACTGGCTGGAAGCAGAGGCCGGTTTGGAAACCTCGATCTTCACCGGCAAGACGCACAAAGAGCAGGAGGCTATGGTGGCGGAACTTTAGCTTGTTCGGGCGAGGCGCCGAAGCTAGACTTTCTGTGTGGGCTCGAAGACGTTTGATGGCGTGCGCTTTTCAGCCTACACCGAGGATCATGCTCCTCCCCATGTGCATGTTTCTATGCAGGGTTGGAGGTCATTGTAGAGTTGCAGGATGGGGAGACACGGCTCCCTTCCAGACGGGGTGCTATCTCTCCCAGCGCTGGTAAGCGGTCTGATGTGAATCATATCCTGCGTACCGCGACGAAGTACGCGGACGACCTGGTTGCACTATGGAGGAAGGCTCGTGGCTGACTGGATATGCACCACCACCGACGAAGAGATAGACGCCGCGCTCGAGGAGGCTCGCACTCTCCCTCCGGAGACGCACGCGCTTTCGGGCGAGTACAACCGGGCTCTGGACCTCATTATCCTTCGGCTCGATAATGGCAGGCGCCTCGTGATCCCGCGGGAGGATATGCAAGGTCTCCAGGAGGCCACGCCGGAGCAGATCAGCGACATCCAGGTCTTCTTCGGCAATGACATCTGCTGGCCGCAACTTGACTTGGATCACGACCTCCAGGCCTTGCTCAAGGGCCGCTACGGCAATGATCGCTGGATGGAGCAGTTGGAACGGCCCGCGCAGGCGGCGTAGTCTGGGACCTGTCAGCGGGGAGGGGCCGCTCATGGGCTTCACCCCTCCTCATCTGAGCGACCATTTTCAGCCGCCGTCAAAGGAGATCGCCATGCGAACGCTTCTTGGAGTGTGCACTCTCAGCCTCGTAGGTGCTGCGCTTCCAGCGCAGGTCGCTTCCAGCAACGCGGTTGTGGTGCTGCAGCAGCCCGCAAGCCAGAGCTGCCCCGTCGACCTTACAGCCCAGCATGCGGCGGCGGGCGGGCTGGTTGCTACGAATCGCAACGCCAGGCGCCCGGGACAGAGCTACCGACTCACTTTTTCTCCCGGCGATGCCCGCGGCATCTCCCAGGCAAAGGTCACCCTGCACGGTCTCTCGGGCGCCCAGGTTTTGCCTGCGGCAGCAGAAAAACCCCGGCGCGACGCGACTGAGAGCTTCAACCTCTCGCCGTCGTCAGACCGCCGTCATCTCTTCCATTCCATGATCTACACGGACAAGCTGACCGGCGTGCTGTGGGTCGAGCTGAATGAACTCACCTACGCCGACGGTACGCAATGGCACGAGTCGGCCACGGCCACGTGCCATGTCGCGCCGAATGGCTTCATGCTCGTCGCCTCGGGGCTGTAGCGGACGCGGGCTCGCGTTAGGCTAGCGGTATGCGCTATGGCTTTTGGCTACCCGTCTTTGGCGGCTGGCTTCGCAACATCGATGACGAGGGCATGCCCGCCACCTGGGACTATGTCCGGGACCTTTGCGTCCATGCGGAAGCCCTCGGCTACGATCTCACCCTTATCGCCGAGCTCCATCTCAACGACATCAAGGGCCCCGAAGCTCCTTCGCTCGACGCCTGGACCACCGTCGCCGCGCTTGCGGCCGTGACGCGCACTCTCGAACTCATGGTCGCAGTGCGCCCCACGTTTCACAATCCGGCGCTGCTGGCCAAGCATGCCGCCAACATCGATCGCATCAGTCAGGCGAACGGGGGCGGCCGGCTCACGCTCAATGTCGTCAGCTCCTGGTGGAAGGACGAGGCGCTCAGATACGGCATCGCCTTTGACGAGCACGACGACCGTTACGCCCGCACCGCGGAGTGGCTCGATGTGCTCGACGGCTGCTGGTCCCGGCAGCACACCAGCTACCAGGGCCGTTTCTACAAAGTCGACGACAACCTCCTCAGCCCCAAGCCTTTACCCAGCCGTACGTATTCCCGGGCACCCGAAGGCGCAGGCCGTCCCACGCTGTACGCGGGTGGCGAGTCAGAAACCGCCAAAGACCTTATCGCGGCAAAGTGCGACGCGTACCTGATGCACGGCGACGACCCGCGCACCATCGCCGCCAAGGTGCAGGACATGCAACACCGTCGCGCGCAACATCCGCACCTGCCGCCGCTGGTCTTCGGTGTTACAGGCTACTGCATCGTGCGTGACTCTGCAGCCGAGGCCAACAGGGAGGTGGACCGCATCACCGCTGCCCCGGACCCCTCCACCTCGCCCGCGGGCTTTGCCAACTTCGAGCAATGGACCACGGGCTCGAAGCTCGAAAAGAAGCTTTCCTTGCGCGACTACTGCGTCTCCAACCGCGGCTTGCATTCGGGTCTCATCGGCACGCCGGAAACCGTGCGGCAACGTCTCGCCGACTTTGAAGGCGCGGGCTGCTCACTGGTGCTGCTCCAGAGCTCCCCGCAGCACGACGAGATGACGCGTTTTGCGCGTGAGGTGATGGAGCGCCGCGCGCCTGCGGTGATTGCCAATGCTGCAGTCCGCGCCTAGGTGGTTCCAACAGACCATGCTTCGCAGACGGAGCTCGGACGGCAGGATCCACGCGACGCTGCATCTGAATCCAGGAGGTGTGGGAATGAACCGCAGACAGTTCAGCACCGCGATGGCCGCTCTGGGTCTCAGCACCGCCGCGCATGCCCAACGTACGGTGGAACCCGAAACCCTTTCCCTTTCGCCGAACGGCTGGATGCCCAACAATGAGCGCCTGCCCGTGCTGCTGTACCACCGCGCGTTCGACCCGCACACGGGCGACCTCGCCGACATTCTGGAAGAAGCCTTCAAGCGCCATCAATGGCCACCCCGGTGGCGCAACGGCGTTTATCCTTTTCACCACTTCCACTCCACAGCGCATGAGGTGCTCGGCTTTGCCGCTGGGTCGGCCGAGCTTGTCCTGGGAGGCGAGGGCGGCCACCGGCTTACCGTCAACGCCGGCGATGTTGCCGTGCTGCCCGTTGGCACCGGGCATTGCCGCGTGCAGGCGTCCAGCGATTTCCTGGTCGTAGGTGCCTATCCTGAAGACCAGCAGTGGGATATCTGCCGGACGGCGCCGGACGCGGCGGCCCTGAGCCGGATGCACAGCCTGCCCTTTCCGGCCACCGATCCCGCCACGGGAAGCGGGCTTGCCGCCCATTGGCGCGCCTGATTCGCACGCCTGATTCGCTCGCCTGAAAACCGATTGGCGTCCAGCCCGCACCTGGTGCGCACGCCAGGCATCTTTTGGTGATGCAACTTACCGCGACGGATCGCCTCTTCGTGCTCACCGGGGCCGGCATCTCCGCCGAAAGCGGCCTGGCCACCTTTCGCGGCTCGGGCGGGCTGTGGAACGGCTACCGTGTGGAAGAGGTGGCAACGCCCGATGCCTGGGTAGCGGATCCGGCGCTCGTCTGGCAGTTCTACTCGCTGCGTCGCCGGGACGCGCGCGGGGCGGAGCCCAACGCCGCGCATCGCGCCCTCGCAGCCATCGAGCAACAGCTAGGTGACCGCTTCTACCTCGTTACGCAAAACGTCGACGACCTCCACGAACGCGCCGGTTCGGAGCGCCTTCACCACATGCACGGCACGCTGTCGCAGTCGCGTTGTGTGCGCTGCGACCAGCCCTTCGCCGACGCTGCGCTCCATCTCGATCCTGCCAACCTTCCAACCTGCCCCGCTTGCGGCGCCGCAGTCCGCCCCCACATCGTCTGGTTCGGCGAGGTGCCGCTGGATCTCGACGGGATCTTTGCGCAGTTGGAACGAGCGACGGTGCTGCTGGTGATCGGCACCTCCGGCGCGGTGTACCCCGCGGCTGCGTTCGTGCAGGTCGCCCGCCAGCGCGGCGTTCGCACGATCTACATCGGTCCGGAGGCGCCGCTGAACGCCGACGCGTTTGACGACATCCTGCTTGGCCCCGCCACGGAACAGGTGCCGCGTCTGCTTTCAAGTGCGTACGCGGCCCCGTCCGCAACATGACAACCCAACCGCACCCGGCATACGCTATAGCTCCATGAGCCTGCTCGATCGCCGCCGTTTTTTGAAGAGCTCCGCCGCCGCCGCTACCCTCACCGTACCGCCCGTGCGTACGCTCGCTCAGGCCGCTGTTAGCGCCGCTCCGCTCATCCTGCATCCCGAGCACAACGGTCCGCAGGTGCCCGCCAGCTTCATCGGCCTCAGCTACGAGATCGAACAGCTCGCCGACCCTACCTTCTTCTCCGGCGGCAACACCGGGCTTATCGCTCGCTTCCGCGAACTCACGCCCACCGGCGTTTTGCGCCTGGGCGGCAACACCTCCGACGTGGGCTGGTGGAAGCCTACAGCGGCCAGCACGCAACCGCCGCTGCCCCCTCACGTCGTGCCTTCCGTAGAGCCCGGCACCAAGCCCTTCCAGCAGCTCGCCTACGCCGTCACGCCCGAGGCCGTAAAGAACCTTCGCGCCTTTCTCGACGCCACCGGCTGGACCTGCCTGTATGGCATCAATCTCGGCACCAGCACGCCCGCACGTGGCGCCGAAGAAGCCGCCTTCGTCTTCAGCACGCTCGGCTCCAAACTCGAATACTTTCAGCTCGGCAACGAGCCCGATCTCTTCCAACATCGCTTTCGCGATCCCAAGACCTGGAACGTCGACCGCTATCTCGATGACTGGCTCGCGATGGCTAACGGCATCCGTGCGCGCGTGCCGCAGGCCCGCTTTGGCTTGCCCGACACGGCCGGCGACCCTACCTGGAGCGCACGGATCGCCGAACGCCTCGGCGCCATGGCGCCTGCGGGCACGGGCACGGCCGCGGGGCAAGGAAGTCGGCCCAATGTCGCCGCCGTCACCCATCATTACTACTTCGGCGGGCCGCCCGAGAATCCCAACGTAAACATCCCCCGCCTGCTCAAAACGGATCCCAAGGTTGCCGCCGTGGCTGCGACGACCCGCGAGGCCGCCGACAAGCTGGGCTGCGTCTACCGCATGAGCGAGGGCAACACCTGCTATCGCGGGGGCAAGCCCAACGTCTCCGACGTGCTCGCTGCCGCGCTTTGGGCTGCCGACTACGCGCTTTCCCTCGCCAGCTTCGGCTACGCGGGCATCAATCTCCATGGCGGCGGCGGCAAAGCGGTGGGTAACTCCCTTGGGGATCGCATGCCCGGCGAAGCCCTGCTGAAGCCGAATGAGGCGCCCCACCCCCGGCCCTTCTAC
>CAXUIF010000004.1:0-36235 GCA_964250995.1 uncultured Acidobacteriaceae bacterium | reverse complement strand
GTCGTGGACGCGGGCCAGGGGGCTGTTTTCGGGCATGGGCTTCACTTTAGCACCCTCAACCCATGAGAATGCCTTCTTCTCAGGGGTTAAAGGTTCCCTCCCGGGTTCTCGTTGTTGGCAGCCAGGCCAACAATCCCGGTAGCCTGAGGAGGACATTTCTGGAGGTTTTTCCCCGATGCCGCGTCCGGTCAAGTGGTCCCGTGATCTCCACCCGCTGCGCGAACGCGCCCGGCGTGCCCGCACCGAAACCTGGAGCCGGCAGGATGTGGAGGCGCTCTTCGGCGTCGGCCGGGCCAGTGCCCAGTCCCTGATGAAGGCCATCGGGGAGGTGCAGGCCGTGGGCGGCGCTCACTTCGTGGAGCGGCCGGCGTTGCTGGCCTTCCTGGACGCCATGATCGCGGCTCCCTCGGTCGAACAAGCCCTGCGAGAGAGGCTGGCCGAGGCCGAGCCTGTAGGGCGGCCCAAGACGCTCAAGGTAAGCCTGCCCGAGGACCTGCGCCGCGCCCGGCTGCCCGATCTACCGGCTAACGTCTCGCTCTCTCCAGGCCGGATCGAGATCACCGCCGACACCGCGGTCGGCATGCTCGAGAGTCTGGTCGCACTGGCTATGGTCATGCAGAACGACCTGGACCGCTTCCGCGAGGCTATCGAGCCGCCAGCCGTGCCAGTCATCATGACGGACGAGGAGCTGCAGGCGTTCCTGGGACGGCTGCGGAGTGCCGCGCCGGCGTAGGCGACACTCCACGATCCTTTGAAACTGGACCGTTCTTGGTCGTCCTGTCCGGAGGGACGAGGGCGGCTCCGATCCGATGCAGAACGACCGCCCTGGAGCCTTATGGAAAAAGGGGCACAGGAACCGCAGGCGAGACGTTTGCCTGAAAGCTCAGGCACTTCTGCTCGTGACCGTGAGGGTGCTGCTCTCTCCACAGCTGAAGCAGGAGGGGAGGCATTTCCGTTAGAACCGCCTTCGTGCGATGGACCTTGGCGTGGCATCCCGGGCAGAGCGCCAGCATGAGGTGCATGAGCGACTTCCCAGGCACACGGTGGTGCACGGTGATGGATCTTTTGCTGCGCCCGGATGAGCCACAGACGCGGCAGGCGTATCCATCGCGGTTTAACACCAACTCTCGCAGGCCACCGAAATACGCCGCATCCTGCCGCTTCAGCGCGTAGCACACGGCACATATGCCGTTGGCCAGGATCCTCTCCCGACCGCACCGGCAATAAAGCGCTCGCTGCGTTGGCCTTTGCATCGCTTCCCTGCTCCGTATCCGTTTACCAGGAATGACTTCGAACTTCGTTCGACCGACGGTGATGAGATGGCTTTGACCAAGGTTGAGAGGATTGCTTCCTAGCGGCATTGCGCTAAGAGCACCCTAGTCACGCCGCACAGCTCCCACCACTGCCCCGCAAGCCGAGCAGTAGATCAAGAGCGTGCGAACGCCGGCGAAGGTTGAAGAAGTCCACGTAAAGCTCGTGCTGCTGCAGCGAGGACAGTTGGCCGTCATAGTGTCTAGATGATGCCAGCAATCTCTGAAGGTGCCCAGCTGCCTGAGCAGATATCCACCTCTCCGCACGGATTCATCATCGCCCGAGCGCTATCTGCCTATGCAGATAAGTAGATATATACTGATGTGGTTCTCTGTATATTTGCACGGGCATACGTCAGTACGTGCAGCTATCCTCACAGCTGGAGGAAGCAGATGCTTGTTACTGTGGCGAGCTTCAAAGGTGGCGTCGCCAAAACGACGACAGCTGTGCATTTGGCTGCATATCTGCATATGCAGGCACCCACACTATTGCTCGATGCTGACCGAACACGGAATGCCCTTGAGTGGTCGACTGAGGCCAGTGGCTTTCCATTCACTACGGCGCCCTACAGCCAGGCGACGAAGCTTGCTGGTCGTTTCACGCACGTAGTACTAGACACGGGACAGCGCCCAGAAGGATCTGACCTTAAAGAGATTGTTGAGGCTTGCGATCTGCTGGTTATTCCCGCAGTTCCGGGAACACTTGATACCCGCTCTCTCGTTCAGTCCATCGTTGCTCTAAGACATCTCGGAGCGGAGAAGTTTCGCGTCCTCATGACAAAGGTCCCTCCACCTCCTGAAACAGACGGCGTAAAGCTTCGAGCCGTCCTCGAGGAGCATAAGGTTCCGATGTTTGCAGCAGAGATCCCACGCCTAAAAGCCTTTGAGAAAGCGGCAGCGATCGGGCTGACTGTAGACAGGGTAGATGATCGCAATGCAGCTCGAGCTTGGGCTGCCTACTGTGAAGTTGGAAGGGAGATCTTATGAGCAGCAATTTAAAAGGCCTTGCATCCATCGCAAAGGGTCTGAGCGCAGCGCCGCCGGCTGAGCTGGTGGCAGAACTTGCACCGACTCCTGAGCCCCCGCCAAATTCGGTCTTCATCGATCGAATCGGACCAGATCGACCGGGGCCTCGTAAGGAGGCCAGGCCATTGGCGAAGACTCGTAATG
Source organism: uncultured Acidobacteriaceae bacterium (assembly GCA_964250995.1). GTDB lineage: Bacteria > Acidobacteriota > Terriglobia > Terriglobales > Acidobacteriaceae > Granulicella. The sequence goes on along the minus strand of CAXUIF010000004.1, from coordinate 33,755 downwards.
CCGAGTACAAACGGGTCATGGTCCTCGTGAAAAAGGCTACAGAGAAGAAGGCTTATCGAAAATGGGAGGACGCATACCCGGAAAAGGACTTCAGCGACTTGGTTGAGAGTTTGTTGAGCAGATACGCATCTGGACAGATATCTGTCTAGGCAGATGACCTACGTGCATGATGTCTGCTCTGCAGAAGCTAGTCAGAAAGGAGTGAACGATGCCAACGGCTAAGAAGGCGGTTCAGAGGGATCGCAGGGCTGAAATAAATCGGGCCAGTGCGAAGCAGGCGGGCCAGGTTACCGAACTGGCCGCAGCCAGGCACGACGGCACATTAGGCGATGAAGTCATAAAGATGGCCCAGGCCCTAATTATGTGCTCTCTGCCGTACTCCCGTACTGACGACACCGAAGTGACGCGCGAAGCTAGGTTGGGCGACGGCTCAACTCTGCGCGTGACGTTTATTGCCACGGAGGCAAGCCGCGGAACCGCGATGCCTTTCGGGGCTGACAGGCATTTGCTCGCATGGATCTTCGACCGCGCTATAAGCGGCCGGAGCAATTTCATTGAATGGGAGAGTGCGAGTGAATATCGACGCGAGATGGGCCTCACAATCGGTGGCAGTGGTCACCGCCAGCTTGTGCAACGCTTCGAGCGTATCGCCGCATTATTCATTCGCATTGAGCGTAGCCGAGATAACGCTACAGCCACAGCACGTTATCCGATCGTGGAGAAGCAATTCCTTCCCAAGAGCATTACTGGCAAGACTCTCGAATCAGAAGGGCAGCAAGTGTTGCCGGAGCTCCGAGGCCGGTATGGATTCAGCCTAAATTCGAGTCTGTACGATGACATCGTGAAACACCACGTGGTCTTACCGCGCAAGCTCTGGCGCGAGTTGGATGGCCCAAGCCAGATCACGGACCTGGTCTATTGGCTGTACGCACGCTGCTATGCGGCCCGCACGCCATCTCGCATCTCATGGGAGCAGCTACAGCCTCAGTTCCCAGAAGGAAGCAATCCGTGGCGTTTCAGGGCATATGTACGCAAAGCTGTCGCGATCCTCAAGACTGTATGGCCTCAGGCAAACCTTGAGGTAACAGCTGCTGGTATTGAAGTCGACTACTCAGAGCCACTTCTACCCGACGACTTGGCCAAAGGTAGACACCGGCGGCTCGCGTCTCCCTATTAACGCAAGACGCCCTGACCTACAGGGAAAGCCAAGGCGATTGCAGAAATACAGGAAAGGCCAGTCCAGAACCATTCTTGATGCCTACAGGAAAGGCCAGTGTTCTCCGTCAGGATTGGCCTTTCCTGTATTTCCACCGCCATCCAGATTAATCACAGGTCTGTCGTGTTTTCCGTGGCTTTCCCTGTATGGCAATCGTGGCCTTCCACGTAGTGGTACAGGGCCTTTCCTGTACGGATTGCTGGCTTTCCCGGTATGGAATCTTGGCCTTTCCTGTATGCCTATATAAGGAAGCAAGAGATACAAGAGAACAGGAGAAAACATGAGAAACCAGGAGTAGACAGCCTAGGAGCGGTGAAAAACCTAAAAAGCGCAAATTAAACTAGATCTACTCGATGAAGCAGCCCTTGGACGAGCACCGGTTCTTCTACGTCGACGAGACCGGCGATCCCAGTTTCTACGCAAGGGGCAAAAAGCTCATCGTCGGTCAGGAAGGCTGCTCCCGCAATTTTGGGGTCGGCTTCTCCGCACCTCGAACCCTGAAGCGATTCGCCAAGCGCTGGTCGAGCTCCGGGCCGAAATTTCGTTGGATCGCTACCTGAAAGACATTCCGTCCATCCAGAAAACACTGCGCGGCTTCCACGCAAAGAACGACTGTCCCGAGGTTCGCAAGGCCGTGTTCGAAACCTTGGACAAGCTGGACTTCTCCGTTCAGGTCATTGTGGCTCGCAAGCTGGAACCTCTATTCGTCAGTCGGCACAAGCAGTCCCAGGACGCGTTTTACAACGACCTGACCTCGAAGCTCTTCGAGCGCCAGCTTCACCTTGCCAGCCAAAACACCATTACCTTCGCGCGACGCGGCAATAAGGTGAATCAGCATGCCCTCCGCGCTGCAGTGGATGCGGGCATAGCAGCCTTCCGGAGGAAGTACCTCAACGCCACCAGTACCTCTGTCTCGCTGGAGACAGCGCTTCCACCTCTTTTTGCAGGGAACAAAGACCCATATGCGAGGCGTTTTCCGCGATGGCACAAAACCGAGTTCGAAGCCTGGGGAGGACGTCGCGCCGTAATAGGGGTCTGCTCAAAAATTAGCCTTGCATTTCTCCGAAACGGTGCTACTGTGTCGCCAATAAATCAGTAGTCAATCTAGACGTTTCAGGAGAGAGCTCTTGATGCGTATCAGCGTTCGTTTCTTCGCAGAGCTTATCGTCGTTGGGTGCATCACGATCAGTACTTGGCCAACCGCTAGGGCTCAGACCTGCTCGCAACCACCCTCGGCACCAGTTCTAAATCCGGATGAAGCTACGGCTGATGCTGCTTTTCAGGCCGCTGTAACCGCGAGCGGTGGTTGCACCAAGGCCGGGGATGCAGGCTGTACTCAAGCAACCAGCAACTTCAATAGTCTTAGCAGCCAAGCGCTAGCTGCGTCAGCCACAGCGGCACAATGTGCGGCTACCGGAGTGTACAAATCGGGAGCGCCGCTTTCTTCGTCAGACAAGACGTGGTACTTGAAGCGGTCGTCATTTTGGTCTGGGATCTATCAATCCCTACAGACCGGGGCCGCTGCCGTCACAAACGGGACGTACAAGCTCACTGACCAAGACCGGGCTATGTTCCTCGGTATTGCTTCTCCGACCCCTCAGTGTAATGAACACCCAAACCTTAACAAATCAGATCAATCAAGAACACCCTTCAGCGATTGCGATATGAGCGTGTCGCTGATTGGAGGGGTGGAGCAAAGCGATCAAAGCTCTCTGCCCAGCACGACAACACCGTTCATCAGACTGTTCACACGTGCAGGTCCGGACAATATCCCTCGACTGCAAGCTTGGGCATTCGTTCGCTTGCTGGGGTCGCCTCAAGCTTCGTCGACCAGCGGAGTTGTTTCGGTCGTGACCGACCCAGCAGGAAACGTGACGACACAGACGTTCTCTGGCATAGGGACCTCAGTCGACTACATGCTCGGGGGCGAGGCAATGCTCACCCGACCTGGCTTGCGAGACTACTCGATCAGTCTGGTCGCAGGTTTTGGGGGCACAACACCGCTCACCGCCAATAACGTAAATCAGGCGTTCAAAGCTCCCGCTTTCGGGACTATCGAATGCAACACACTCCAGACGCGATTCCAGAAGCAGTTTGCAGCAGATAATGTCCTTCCTGGAACCGGGACGAATGCTGCAACTCAATCATGCCTCGTGAACGCAAACAGCACCACCTCTGCAGCCGGAGCAACAACCGTTACATACACCCCGGTCACGACGATCGGTTTCAGCAATCAGGACCGTACCAGCTTTCTTGGTAAAGCCCTAGTTGGCTTTCGTACGATCGACCGCTTCCCGGGAGCCGGCAATCTTTATTGCGGGGACGCTGACGCCGCTAAGCGCATTGGACCCTGTGAGCGCGGAATTGTAGACTTTCTGTTTGGCCAAGATGCAACAGTTACCGGGGGTCAGATGAGGCACTGGGTGTTCAAGGTTGATGCTGTGCACCCTCTTCCTGTCAAAAGCGTTAGCTTTCTTTACTTGTTCGGGTCAGCTACGATCCGTTTCGCGCGTAATACAAACTACCCTCCTTTGGTTCTGCAAGCTGGTGATGTAGCCTCTCTCACCGGCAATGGAACAGGAGCGGTACCAAACACCGCGGTAGTGGTCCTGCCTCTTACGCAACCCAACCGTGATTTCTATCGTTTCGGAGCCGGGATCAATTTAACGTCGCTGTTCAAAAAGCCATCTGCTAATCAGACCCCTGTGACAACGCCTTAAGCTTGCAGAGCGGGCGAGGTATCTGTTGGCCAATCCCTGCATGAACATTAGCAACAGTAACGCAAGTACCTCCAGTGCCCACAACAGGGTAGGAGCGTCATCTGAAGCGCGAGCTGATGCCCCACGCGGAATGTGTTCCGCGAGGGGCGGAGCTTAGCGCGTCAGCAGCTCTCAATCAGCCGCGGTGAGCCTACCTACTTGTTGTGATTGCGGCGGTAATCGGAAAGCGAATTGCTGCCGGTGCGGTCAAGAAGCGTGCTGAGGTGTGCATCGCTGCGAACGCCAGGTGCGAAGTTCTCACCGTAGATTTCGCGCAGCGTACCGACCCGCGTGTTCCCATGCTTGGCGCTCATGCGGCCATCCTGGTCGCCTTGACGACCATCGAGCCCATTGGATTTCGGCATGTTCTCATTCCCCCTTTCTGTCTGGAATAGAAGGGCTTAACCAGACGCTGTCGGAAGACTGAGAAGCGGGGCGGTGACTTGGGAGAACAGCGTTATGCTGCTGAATTCACGTTTGCGATGATCGCGATCGACTGGGGGTGGAGCCCGGAAGAACCGCAGCTCGCCTGAGGAGTCAACTAAGGCCCGGGAGAATGGGGAAGAGTACGCCCGCCGTACGGCCGTCAATGCGGCGGCTGCGGTCGCGAGAAGAGCCAATCAGCAGAAAAGACCCAAGACCCACTGAACCCTCGAGCCCGGAAGCTTTGCCGCCCTTGTTGGCGCCACGGAACACCAGCTCGCCAGCTTAACCATCACCCCACGACGAAGCGCCCATTCAAGGCACGCGAAGAGGGAAGCCTCAGGACACTAAGCCACGGTTACCAAAGGTCAGCGAGGATGAGCCCCAAACAGGTAGGCTGGGCTCAGGAGCAAACCTTCATGCGTTTTTGTCGTTTCCTTCCCCTGGCGCTACGCTTTGGACGAGATCACGCGTTCGGACAGGGCAGCAATGCCCGCTTCCAGGATGAGCGATACGATCTCTCTCGCAAGATCGCGACTGGAAATGGGGATGGCAGGATGCGGACAGAAACGTTCGGCTCGATTCCCATGTACGCCTATTGTCGTAAATAGATCATCCCGTAGTGTGAGGGGACTGTGATCGTTTGCGTGTCTCCGTCTCTCGCGACGGTGATGATGGTTGTCCCATCCAGCATCTCTTTCCAGGTTCCTGCGCGAGGAAAGGGAACGGAGATGTTGCCTGGGTCGTTGGCGAAGTTCAGCAAGACCATTGCCCATTCCTCTGGGACAGCTCCAACCGCCGGTGCATGGCGATGGTATGCAAGCACCTGATTCTGCTGCCGAGACTGCTGGTAGTAGTAGTACGATTCGGGGCCGCGGAGAGCCCGGTATGTCTTTCTGAGCTGACCTAGGACGCGATACAGCCGAATCAGAGGCTGCCCGTTCAGATCATAGAAGTACTCCCAATGTGTATCGCGGCGCAGGTGCACACGAGCCTCGCCTGTATTCGGTAGATCGTAGTTGTCAGCGAACTCCTGGCCTTCCCACAACATCGGAATGCCCTGGCATGTATAGAGAGCGATGGCATAGGGCTGCAGCTTGTAGAAAAGATTGCGATCGCCTTCCGGCATCGGTCCAGAATCCGAGCCGGTTCCGGCAAAGACAATCAACTGGCTGTGGTCGTGACTCTCAAGGTACTGAAACGGAGCGACCGGCCGCTCGATTGGCTTGCCCGCGGTGTCCACCACGGTCTGTGAGGTTGGGTATCCGGAAAACACCGGATCGAGTGTATGCGCGAAGTCGTCGTCCACATAGTTCGCACGGATCATATCCTCGGCCTTGTAGAGCAAATCATTCCTCCAGGCCGCGTTGGTGTAGCTTTCGCTTACTACCTGCTTGGATATGTCGAGAGCCTCCGCACATTGGATGATGCGGCTGTAAGAGCCCGCCCCTCCCCGGAAACGAGGAATCTGCAGTGAATGACGATAGACCCGTTCAGCGAAATCACGGTACCCGGCTGCCCGGGCACCTACGTAGAGGTCAGTGATCTCGTCATACCGAAACCCATCAACGTGGTATTCGTCCAACCACATCTGGTTCGCGCTGACGAAGAAGTCCTTGCAGAACTGCTGTGTAAAGTCGCAAGCAGGACCGAAGCCGTACCTGTTCGATCCACTTGTTAAGGGGCTGGCGGGATGCGGCGCTCCACTGATCTGAGCGATATCGTTGTACACACCGTGGTATGCGAAGGAAGGATCAACGTGTTCATAGACCACATCAAGAATCACTGCGATGCCGCGAGCGTGTGCAGTATTCACAAGACGCTTAAGGCCTTCCGAGCCACCGAAATGCGCGCTCGGCGAGAAGTGGTAAACCGGACCATAGCCCCAATCAAAATCCAGCTTGTTGCTGGTAACCGGCATCAGCTCTAGGCAGTTCACGCCGAGGCTGGCCAGGTAATCCAGCCTATCTACCACGCCGGCAAAGGTATCGTTGAACTCGGCCACGTGAAGTTCATAAACGACAAGATCGGTCAGTTCCGGCGTGCGATAGGCCTGGTCTGTCCAAGGGAACGCCTCAGGTGCCTTTGAAAGCATGGTCGCAGACATCAGGCCGATATCCGTGGAACGGGCGAAGGGGTCCGGGAACCAGTTCGTCACCAGGGTGGACCGCCCCTGCGGATCAGTCCACCAGAGCTGGTACCGATACAGGTATTCGCCCTCCATTCCGGAATGGCTTCCCGGATCGTTCGGGATCGGTACGTCAGCCTCCCACAGGTCCAATGGAGAGCGCGGTACCCATCTCAGATCTGCGTCGAGCGTTTTCACGGAGGGGTTGAAGCGGTCGGCCGCATGAATGATACGGACTTTCACCGTAAAGCCGGCCGGAGAGGCCCCCTGAGGGGCTTTCACGCCCGGAAGGTACAGACCGAAATGGATCTGCGCTGTGCCGTCCGGCTTAAAACTCGGAAACGAACCGACTTGACTGAGATCGATCATGGCTCTCGTCTATCTCCGCTGAGAAAAGCTGGGTTTCGATGACGAGTCTATGTCAAGACGTCGTGAGCCGATCAGGTAATTTCTAGACCCGTTTGGTGAGCAGATTGGGGCGAAACGAACGATTCAGGTCATCAGGGGTACTGCTCCCAGCGCACGCGAAACTGGAGTGGATTGTTGCTCGGTGGACCCGACCGGAGCACACCAAGGCGCAGACTCTAAACTCTTGATCTAAGAGGACTCGGTTAGAAAAGCAGGCGAGCATCACTACTGAAAGCAGAGTCACCGCATCTCAGGTAAGAACGTCAGCCCTCCACGGGATCCGACTGCCCCAGAAGTGGAACAAGGAATTTTGCGCTCCGTTTAGCTCGGGTGTGGCATCATACATGTAGCAGTACGCAGGCTTCGCCTGCTAAACCCCAGCCTGGGACAGAGTAGGGTTAGAGCGGGCCGCCTTTGAGCGGCCCCCTCGCTTTTACGGCCAAAGCACGGTGGCGATCTCGACCTCAGCAAAGCGTTCCCGAGGGAAGATGGTCACGGCGCGGCGTTTCCGCCCTTCGTGACCACAGATCAGAACGCGGAATACGGGCTTCGCCCCAGGGATGGCAAAGTTTTTGATGTAGGCGTCGCCTGGATTTGCGCGGCCCAAGGGCTGCCAGTTCGGGACAATCAGGTCAGGTTCCGTTATAAGCTGTTGCGCCCAGGTAAGTTCCTGGGCGCGCTGAATGTTCATACGTAGCGGGTTCAAGACGATCCGGCCCGATTGGATCTGTTCGATCGTCATACGGGCGTTCTTTGGTTCCCGGCCATACTTGTCCACCAGTTTGATCAGGTGGACGAAATCTGTGTCGAGAAAGTGCACACGTTGCCCGCGAGGGTCAACCAGCTGCTTGCCGCAGAGATGGACGCGGTACCAGTCAAAGAGATCAGTGAGATTCGTGAGTTGGAGCTTCTCCGGTGTTGCCGGGAGCAGATGATACGGCTTGGCTGTGGTGTCAGCCGGGGCCGGATTTGCGGGTAAATCAGGAGTCATGTACGGCCTTCCTCTTGAGAGCTGCGTCGGCCGCCTGGTGAATCTGCATGCCTGACGCGAGAGGTTGTGCCACGGAATGCTCAAAACGAGCAAAACCTCTCATGGGTCAATACCGCCCCGGCGCGCTCTTGCCTGGATTCCTTGCCGGAGAATCAGCGTGGTCCGGTGCGTCTGTACCCAACCGCTTCATCGTAATATCGGTACTGGCTCACTAAAAGCATTACGGTACCGTTGACCCTGGGAGGAGGTAGCGCCATTACATGCGAACCAAACTGGAACCGCGTCCAAAGCCGTTAGGTCCTGAGGAGTCCCCAGAAGCTCGAACTGCGCGGGCCCAGGAACTGGACGCCCAGCTTCGTCAATTGATAAAGAACACTGACACACGCAAGCTGCAGTTTTCTGAGGCGATCGGTCTAGCGCTGGATGCTCCTCAGGAGAAGGAGCGGGGGCGACTGATCTGGGCGGGAGCGGTGCGGCTTGCCAACTGCGATGTCAACGGTTCATCGCTCGCCCACGCCGGCTCCATGTTGCGGGCAACCAACGCCCTGTGCTTTTCGGGGCATAAGGAGCTCGAAGACATTCAGGGAGAGCTTTATCGACTGGAGCTCTACGAAGACGCTGTCCGCCGACAAACAGAGAAGCGAACTAAACAAGATGCCTTTGAACAGATCCTCCGTGAACTGCAGCCAGGCTTCAGAAACATGCTGGCGTGGGTTGCCGACCCTAACCGGGCACATCCGAAAGATCGCGAAGCTGCTCTCAGCTTCCTTCTGCAGCATGGGGAACAAGAACTCACAGCCTTCAGCTATGACACGAACGGTGAGTTCGATCCGACGGGGAACCAGGGCGCGCCACTCTACTTTTGGAGGCGCCCGGATTCAGTTCGGAGCCTTCTGGCCCCGGTCACTCGCTTCATCTTCGAGCAGTTGGAGCAATACCACGATGGCGTCCTCTCTCTAGAGGAGGCCGTTCCTATCCTTCTTTGCCGCAGGAAAGGGTGTGGCAAATTTGCCCTGATCGAACGACGAACAAAGGATTTCTGCAGCAACAAATGCCGCACCCTGCATCGCCAAAAGGAGAACCCGGAGGCACATGCTGCGTACATGCGGCGCTACCGAGAAGAGAACTACACCAAACCAAAAGCTGAGGTACGCTCTGCAGAAAGGCTGTAAATGCCATCGGCCCGCTCTCGCCAATGTGTTGGCGCGCGCCACGAGTACAATTACCCAAGAATCCAGGCTGATCCAGTTCGGCGAGAAGGCCTAGGGCAAGAGCCTCCGGTTCACTGATCACCAGAAACGTCGGTCTAATCCGCTATTCAGAATGCGCATGGGCGCCTCCAGCCGGCTCTGGTCGATGCCAACTTGTTCCAAAGCGACTCTCAGGTCATACGGCCGTTGAAACGCTTTGTGGAGGCCTTGTCTCCCGCAGCATTGCCGTGATGGCGCAAGCTGCATGGATCGCGGAGAAGCCGCCTCCGGGCCGGTCGAGAAGAAGAGCGAACGTCGCCATACACTTAGCCTGCCACAGCTGGAAAACGGTACTCTCAGGTCTTGGCGAACAGCCAAGCTCCTTGATTGTCGGTAAACGGCGTTCGTTCCCGGCCCGCAGCTTGCCAAACGGAGTTCACAAGGGGAAGCAGAAGGGAAGGGTGGGGCGCGTCCGTGCTGGAATGCTCAAGCAGCACATCGGGACACACAATCAGGTCGCGATCAAACGGGTCACTCTGGTAGCTGAGGTAAACGGCATTTTGCGGGAGAGCCAAAGTTCTGCCCTTCACTCCAATCAGCGCCAGGCTCACGAAGATGGGCTCGGGCACTTGCAGGTGTCGCAGCAGAATCAATGCCGAGGCGAAGGTATGCGCAAGCTTCTCTTCGAGCGTTTGGCTGGCAATGGCATTGTTGCCGTGGTTGTCCAAAACATACGAGTCGCCGTACTCAAGAGCGCCTTCCCGGAACACCTGAAGGTACGATCTCCCACTGTCCTGAAACGCCTCCGAGGCGAGCAGGAGACCGTCGGCGTTGTATCGTCGAAGGCCGACTCCGTAGCTGATTAAATTTGCGCCCTGCCCCCAGCTCCGAGGTTCAAACGTGCGCGGGTATGAGGGCTCGTCCGCGGTGAGGACAGCCGCAGGGATGAAGTGCAGCAACAGCTTCGCTCCTGGGAGCGGGATGGGGCCTTCCTCCGCGATGGCTTTCGCGATCCGGTCAGCTTTCCAGTTACGGAGCCGTTCGCCCAAACCGCGCTGCAAAGCAAAAGCCGCACCGATCTGCTGGACATCGAGCTGCACCTTGCCGGTACTGCTATTCCGTGAAAAGAACCGGCTCAGGTTCGAGTACGTCACCATGTGCGGCCCGACCCAGCTCTTGGCTATGCGCAAGAGCATGACGGCTCCGCCTTCAGGAAGCGTCAGACCCTTCACCTGCACCAAGGGGATACGCGGCTGGATCCCGCTCTCGATCATCTGTTCCAGGCGAGCGCATTCCGTTGCCGGGTTGTCGATCTCCAGCGGCTTGATCGCGCCCGGGATACCGGTGGGCTTGCCTGCGTCGTCGCGTTCCTCGGCGATGCCAAAGAGAATGTCGCCGCCGGAAGCATTGGCAAAGGAACAAACGTCTGCAAGGAACTCCGCCCGTTCTTCCCGATTGCCTGTAGCGAGCCGTTCTTTGTACTCCAGGGTCTTGCGCTCGGTGATTTTTAGCTCAATCAGGCGCAGGATGTCGGGTGCGGTGATGTCGTCGAAGCGGGCTGGCAGCATGCGTGTCTCTAGCGTCTAGGATGACACTGCCGCAGTAGTCCCGGCACTCATGGCCAATGGACTTGTTGCTCGCAAACTGTGCGAGCTTGGAACGCAAACAGCGCGTCCCACAAGCCCACAGGCTCGGCGGCGGCGAGCCAAACAGCCCAACAACCAAGACGCGCTGCTTCGCAGCGGGAGACATACTGACACGTCACCCCCACGGGGAGCTGTGTGGCTCCGCCGAGTTGCTAAAGAGCAACGGTAATTATGACAGCAACTTAGGCGATCCAACCCGGACAGAGTTGCTGTACAGCAACCGGCGGTTGCTGCGGCTACGGGCTCTTATAGTCGTGTACACACTTCCTGTAGTACAACTAGGTCCAGCGTATTACTGGAACAGGCACCATGGGAGAGCTAGCCGAAGGTCAGGTGCAAACCCTGTCGATGCGGATGACGACCGGCCTGCGAGGGCGGCTGGAGGCGATCCGGGAGATGGCTTCGTTGCGTCGCGGCGGGGCTCCGGTGACGACTTCCGAGGTAGCCAAAGGCCTCCTCGAGACAGCCCGACACGAGGGCCTTGAGCTTCTGGAGCTACAAACCAAGCCGACCCAATCGTTGCTCGCGATCCGTAAGAAGGTCGAGCACGGGCAGCTGTTGACCTTGGCCGAGTGGATGCTGGTGGCGCGCTACGTCCAAGTCGGCACAGAGTCCTTCCACAAAAACCCTCTCCGGCCTGCGAGCTGGGCCGGGCTACTCGAAGCCTTCCAGGCGCTCTATGGTGTGCGCCTGACGGGGCCCGACCAGAGCGGTGTGTACCTGGGTCAGCTTCGAGGATGGTCGACGAGTGTCGAAGGCGGAACGGAACAGGAGCTGCGACATAAGATCGGGCACTTGCTGGACCAGGCGCGCGCCGGCCAGAGGGTCCATCCATCCATTGGCCGTGCGCTGTACGGTGTACTGGCTGGGGAGCAGTTTCCCGGAGTGGAGGCGATCCAGGAGGTACTCACACCGTACTGGCCGGTGCTGTGGCGGGTGGCGGCTCGAGGGCACTACGGGCAGCAGAAGTCTGCGATCTGTGAACAAGACAGGTGGGAAGACGATCCGGAGCGTCACCCGGGCACGAGGACTCCTGGCCACAGCGAAGGGATCCCGATCTTTTATGAGGGGGAGTACAAGCTCTCGTTCGCGCAGCCGACTGACCGAGACATGGTTTCACTGCTGTTGAGTTTTCCAGGGGACCATGGCCCGATGTACAGCTTGTGGCAGTACCCCAAGATCGCCGAGTTCCGGGCCATGCTCGAGGACCTTGGACCAAGAGCCGTAGACCAGCACGGCAACGTCCGTGGCGACGGGTTGTGGGATGGTGAAGCGTTCTTTGGGTATGTAGTCTCCGGCTCAACCGCGGAAGGGTACTGGTTCCGCGATGGGGCGATCTCTTTGGGCTTTCCGCTGGTGGGCTGGCAACAGGTGCGGGAGCTGTTCCGTAAAGCCTGGGAGCACCCGGAAGTCGCTCGGGTCTGGACCCGGCTTGAGCAGGAGTACGGGGAGCTGTGATGGGCAATCCTCCGATCCTGCGATCGAGATCGGCCACGACCAAGGTGACCGAGGCCGAGTATGCCCACCTGGAGTCGCTGGCCGCAGCCAGCGGCATGAACCTGAGCGAGTGGATCCGTGGCCGGCTACTGGGGCGCGGTGCCGAGAGCGCAGCGGCCGATGAGGTGCTGTTGAGCGAGGTGTTAGCCCTGCGAACGATCACGATGAATCTGCTCTTTGCGGTCGCAAACGGGAAGCCGGTAACGGCCGAGCAGATGCGAGAGTGGATCGAGAAGGCCGATGGGGACAAGGCCCGCAAGGCTACCGAACGGATGACCGCCGTGGTCTCACGGTCAGAGCCAAGTAGCAGGTAGACGCAGAGAAGGTGGGCTCAGGATGGCAGAGTGGGGACGGAAGCAGTACAAGCAGGCCTGGCCGAGTCGGCGGCCGGTATGGACGATCGGGGCCTTCCTGCTGGCGTTCCTGACGCTGGCTTTGTTGCTGGCGGTTCAGTATCGACAGAACTGGACGGCGGCTCAGGATCTGTATTGGAAGGACTACCTCAAGAGCGGCGCGCGAGGGCAGACCTCGGCCCGCGCGGTGTCCAAGTACACGCTCTTAGAAGCCATCGTCGGTTCGGGCAAGAACAAGATCCAGCGCTTGGTAATCGGCGATGAGGTCGAGTCGACTGTGGGATCTGATGGCAGACCGGGCTGGCAGCTGACCGAAGAGGGAGTGAAGGACGGCATCACCCGGCTGCAGTTCGTGACCGGGATGTATAACGACCGTGGACTGCATCGGGTGATGACCGAAGCCGTCTACAGCGATCTCGCGAGCTGGGAGCTCTATCGGGTGCCGGTGCTGACAGCGGCTGGGATGCTGGTGCTCTTTCTGTTCGCCGCTGTCCCCAGGGACCGCGCCCGGCGGATGATCTGGAAGCATGGCCGCCGGCTGCGGGGCCCAGAACTGGTCCGGACCGCGGAGTTCAACGAGCGGTTGGGCGTATCAAAGCTGTTCACGACGACCTTGCCGAATGGGGTGGCTTTGATCAACGAAGAGCAGACCTGGGCCGATAAGCTCTTCCGAAAAAACGAGAGCCGATGGGCACGCATTCCGCGACAACGTGAAGCGATGCATTTCCTGATCGTAGGCGACTCCGGCACGGGTAAGAGCGCCGCCATCCGGCAGATGCTCTCGCAGATTTGGGAGCGGGGTGAGGCCGCGGTCGTCTATGACCCGGCCATGGAGTACCTGCCGCAGTTCTATAACGAGGCGCGCGGTGACGTAATCCTGAACCCTTTGGACGCGCGTTGCCCTTTCTGGTCCCCGGGGGATGAGGTGCCCCATGAGGCCGAAGGTCTTACGCTGGCCGCCAGCCTCTTCCCCGACCAGGGTCGGGAGAACCGCTTCTTCGTGGAAGCACCACGGAAGATCTTCGCGCACCTGCTGAGTCTCAAGCCGACGCCTCAGGAGCTGACCGCGTGGATGTCGAACGCTGATGAGATCGACAAGCGCGTTGCCGGTACAGAGCTCGAGGCGATGATCCAGAAGGGGGCCACCAATCAGCGTTCGGGCGTTTTAGGGTCGCTGAACATCGTGGCCGATGCGTTCAAGCTCCTGCCTCGGGAGAGTGAGACAACTCGACGATGGAGCACGGTCACTTGGGCCAAGGAGCGCAAGGGCTGGATTTTCCTCACTTCGCGGCCGACGATGCGCGAGCGCATGCGGCCGTTGATCAGCCTGTGGCTAGATCTGCTAGTGCTCCGGTTGATGAATGAGGAATCAGGGAAGAAGACATGGTTCGTGCTGGATGAGCTGGCAAGCCTGCAGCACCTGCCGCAGCTGAAAACGGCGGTAACGGAAAATAGGAAGTCCAACAACCCCATGGTGCTGGGCTTCCAGGGTAAGGCCCAGGTGGAAGCTCTCTACGGCCATGTCGCGGAAGCGATGCTGTCGCAACCGGCAACCAAGATCTTCCTCAAGACCAGCGAGCCGCATGCCTCGGAGTGGATCTCAAAAGCCATCGGGGAGGTAGAAATCGAACGCTTTCGGGAAAGCCGAACTTTGGGTCGTTTCCCGGTCAGTAAAGGCAGGGAGAGTGAACAGCGGGACATCACGCGTGAGCCTTTGGTGATGGCGTCCGAAGTCGCGGGACTCGATCCGCTGCATGGCTACATGAAGCACGGGAACCTGGTGTTGCGTATGCGCTTTCCGTATCTGGAGCTGGCGGCCAAGGTGGAGAAATTTGTTGAGCGGGTCCCAGTGGTAGTGCCTGCCACGCCGCCCTCAACGGCTGTTCAGAAAGCAGAACCACCGGTTCCGACACCCGCGCCGTCAAACAGGATCGAGCCTTCCCCTAAGCCGCCCGAGATTGAGCAGCGAAACATGCCGGCTGCTCAGAGCAGCGAGCAGGCGCCTTTCTTCGAATGAGGTTAACCGCGTGTTCCCATTGTTATCTCGGTGCGAACACGAGTGTAGGAGCGAACATTGAGCAGCCCTGATCCAGAGGAGCAACGACACCGGAGGATTCAAACCCGTACGAACGTCATCGGAGCCGTGATCGCGGGCTGCCTTCTTTTTGCGACCATATGCCTTGGCATATGGCAAACCTTCAACAGCACCCAGGCACTCCATGATGCTGAGAACAGCACGCAGCTTGACGAGAGAGCTTGGATCTCTGTAACAGAGCCTCCGCGGCTTGGGGTAAAAGTGGGCACGCCGATTGTGGCGGTCCTGACCCTAAAGAACACTGGCAAGACCCCAGCGTTGAACATGGAAACACAGGTGTTCATGACCACCTTGTCCGGCAACACGTCGGACAGCGATGCTGAGCGACAGGTAAATATCCGCCGGGTCCAAGAGCCCTTCGTCCCAGACGGGGACCTGCCTCCAGAGGGTTTGAAGCTCACCAAGGCCCATAACCTTGAGGCGCTCACGGACGAACAGCGTGCTGCCGTGCACAGTGGAGCTTTGCTTTTGTACCTCTCAGAAGTGAACCAGTATGTCGACATCTTCGGAAAGCCGCACACGACGAAGAGCTGCTTCAAAGTCATTTCTGGGCCGAACGATCTACCAGAAGACCGTGGCTTGTTCGAGTACGCCTCTTTTGGCAACGACATGAACTAAGACCCATATGCTTTCAATCTCCAAACCGCTCTCCGCCGGCCAGGCCCGCACGTATCATGCGCGGGAGTTCGCCTCTGAAAAGCAGAACTATTGGAGCCGTGACCAGCAGGGTCACAGTGAATGGCAGGGCCGGTTGGCGCAGGAGTGGGGACTGCAGGGTGGAGTCGGCTCTGAGCCTTTCGCCCGTTTGAGCGAGGGCCAGCACCCCAAAACCGAGGCGCAGCTGGTCCGGCATTCCGTGTCGAGGACCTATGAGGGCAAGAACGGAAAAGGGATCACCACGGTCGAGCACCGGGCTGGCTGGGATGCCACGTTCTCCGCGCCCAAGTCAGTATCGCTGACGGCTCTGGTGGGTGGTGATGAGCGGGTGCGGGAGGCGCACCGAGAGAGCGTCCGCGTGGCGCTGGGCGAGCTGGAGCGGTACACCGAGGCGCGGATCGGCAATGTGAAGCAGCCGGAGCCCACAGGCAAGTTTGTGGCCGCGACGTTTGAGCACGACACGGCGCGACCGGTGGAAGGCTATGCCGCCCCGCAGCTCCATACCCATGCCGTGATCTTCAATGTCACCGAGCGGGAGAACGGCCAAACCCGCGCCCTGCAGCCGCAGCAGCTCTTTGCTTCGCAGACCTATGCGACCCAGGTCTACCGGAGCGAGTTGGCAGTGCGGCTGAAGGAGCTGGGCTACACGGTCGAACGTGGCGAGTACGGCCAGCCGGAGATCAAGGGCTACACCCGGGAGTACATGGAAGCATCGAGCCCGCGCCGGGAGCAGGTGAAGGACCACCTCCGGGCCGAGGGGCTGGACGGACCCGCGGCGGCGCAGATCGCGGCGCACCGGACGCGGGATTCAAAGGAACAGCTTTCGGCCGAGGAGGTGCTACGCCAGCATAAGGACTTGGCTGCTCAGCATGGGAACCAGGCAGAGAGGGTGGTGGCTGAAGCGCGCACGCAACAGCAAAGCCAGGGGCGGGGCCAGGCTCCAGAAACTGCGGCGCGGCAAGGTGTCACCTATGCCCGCGATCATGTCTTCGAGCGCACGGCCGTCGACAGTGAGCGGACGATCCTGACCGCCGCCATGGACCGGAGCATGGGCGAGGCCACCTACGGCCAGGTACGGCAGGAGTTCGACCGCAGGGTCAAGACGGGCGAGTTCCGCGCCGTCCAGCATGGCTCCAAACACGAAGGCCAGCAGTACACGACGGCGGAGACGCTGCGCATGGAACGCGAGATCCTCGCGCATACGCGGAAACCCACTGCCCGGACCGGGCCGGAGGGCGAGCTCGTATGGTGGCGTACGGCCGAGGAGGTCAGAGACCGGCACCCGGAGCTGAACCAGGGCCAGCGGCAGGCCGTCGAGCAGGTATTTCGGTCCCATGAGCAGATCGTCGGACTGGACGGCGTAGCCGGAGCAGGGAAGACCACCACGCTTGCCGTCGTCCGCGAAGGAGCCGAGGCGTACGGCTACCGCGTGGAGGGCTTCGCGCCTACGAGCCGGGCGGCACAGAAGCTGGCCGAGGCCGGCATTGAGACTAAAACCTTACAGGCGCACCTTGCCAAGGGTGAGCGCGTGGACACCGGAGAGCGCCGCCTGTACGTGGTGGACGAAACGTCGCTGGCCTCCACCCGGCAGATGCATGAGTTCCTCGATCGTATCCATCCGAACGACCGCGTTCTTTTGGTGGGCGACACCCGGCAGCATGAGTCCGTCGAAGCCGGCCGCATCTTTGCCCAGATGCAGGAGGGCGGCATGCGCACGGTACGTTTGGAAGAGATCGTGCGCCAGAAAGACCCCGAGCTGAAGCAGACCGTTGAGCAGTTGGCTAAGGGCGACGTAGGCGACGCGCTTGCTGGACTGGAGCGGCAGGGCCGCATCCACGAGTTCAAAGGCCACGGGGAGCGCATCGCGGCAATCGCGAAGGAGTACGCCAAGGCTCCCGAAAGCACGTTGGTCGTCTCGCCCGACAACCGCTCCCGCGCCGAGATCAACCAAGCCATCCATGCCGAGTTGCAGAGTATGGGTGTCGTGGGTAGGGAAGAGCACCGAACTGAAGTGCTGGTACCACGTCAGGACCTCACTGGAGCCGACCGCATGTGGGCTGCGCGGTATAGACCCGGCGATGTGTTGCTTTACAGTCGAGGTTCCAAAGAGACCGGCATCGTCAAAGGAGAGTATGCGCGAGTGGTGAGCGTCGATGCTCCGAATAACCGGCTCAAGGTCGAGCTTAAGGATGGCACCGAGAAGACGTACGACCCGCGCCGGCAGCAGGGCGTCTCCGTCTATCGCGAGCAGGAGCGGGCGTTCTCTACAGGCGACCGGGTGCAGCTCACCGCACCTTCAGCCGAACTGAAGCTCGCAAACCGCGAGTTGGGCACCGTGGAAGGCATCGGCGAATTCCGGATGGCATTACGGATGGATGACGGCCGTTTCGTCGAGATCGATCCCGCGAAGCATCTGCATCTGGACCACGGCTATGCTGTTACTAGTCATTCCAGTCAAGGTCAGACCGCCGACCGTGTGCTCATCCATGTCGATACCGAGCTGGGAGCGAAAGACCTGCTCAACAATCGTATGGCCTATGTCGCTGTTTCGCGTGGAGCGAACGATGCGCAGCTTTTTACTAATAATAGAGAGGGGTTGGACGTGGCGCTGGGGCGCAATGTGTCGCACCGAAATGCCCATATTCCGGAGATGGTGCAGGAACAAGAGGTCACGTCACAACAGCATCAAATTGCTCCCAAAGTGGAGCGGGGACTCGGGTGTGAACTCACGATTTGATGCCGAGATCAATCTAAAAAACTCGGCGCCCTCCGCCGATCGTGCTCAGGTCATGCAGAAATTGCGCGCATGCTTAAGCCGCCACCTTGCAGTAGCGGCCGTCACGTTCTCACAGTATTCCTAGACGTCGGCGGTCCTCCCGCCCCAGCGTAGCTGTTGCGTAGTAGTCGTTGACTGAATCCTCCTACCTGCACCGGCAGAAGCAGCCTTGTGCCTCCAAGGGGGTTCACAAACGCCATTCAGTCTTTGCTCTGCTTGGTGGGGAGATGAACATTCTTTCTCCCTTAACACAATAGTTGTTGACGCGTAGCGCTGTCGTGTCTACTATCGCCGACAGTAATCAATTTAGGTAATAGGCCCACACCTCCTACGTGTGCTGCTGACTGCAACGTTTCAGTCAACACCGTAGCCCGTGTGTCAAAATCACCCGCACTTCAGTCTCACGACTGCTCGGAGCCGTCATAGTGCTGCGTTCTCCTTTCCGCTACGCCCTTTCTGCGTCCATTTTTGTTTCCTCGCTCGCAACGCTGCAGCTCAGCGCACAACAGCACAAAACCTCTGTTGCTTCCCTTTCGGGCCAGGGAATTGACCAGGTCATTTCATCGAAAAGTGCCGATTTGCAAAGCTCGATGCAGTCAGGATCGAGCGCAATCTCTGTCGCTGTCGGCAACATGCTGTCGTCGGGCCGGCGCGATCTGATAACCGGTTACGCCGTGGGCCAACATGGAGCGATAACGGTACAGCCGGGCCTGCAGGGATCTGCAAGCTCGGGATCTCCGTTTGGCAAGCAGGCTATTGCGGTGTCTTTGCCGGTCCAACCGGACCTTCTTGCGGCGGCTAGCTTCCTTGGTCACGGGCACGATGACATTGCCGTAGCGGCCAAAGGGTCCAAGACGGTTTACTTGCTAGCAAACGACGGAAAGGGCAACCTTGGAACGCCCCGGCCTTTGGCCCTCGGTGGAGGAGTAGATACTCTTGGCAGTTGGCAGAGTGCCGACTCCCGCACGTTTGTGGTTGCGGCAGAGTGCAACAGCAATGGCGCATGCGGCCTAGAGTTTATAGCGACTGATGGCTCCGCAAAGACCTTCATCGCTCTTGGCTCCCCGGCAGTGAGCGTGGAAACAGTGTCCGTCAATGGTGGTAAGACGCAAGATATTGTGGCGCTGACTTCCGCAGGTGTCTCGGTTGTGGACGGAGACACGATTCTCAGTTCCAGCCCTAGCGTAACGAACATCGCTGTCACGAACGCTATTGCTTCTGCAGCGGGGCTGTTCGCGTATGATCGGCGCGGTTTCCAGCAGATTGCGGTGCTAGGTTCGGACGCGACACTGCGAATCTTTGCGCGCAGCGGAGTCGATACGAGTGTGGCGTCACAGCAAGCAATCCAGACTGGACGAAACGCAGCTCGTCATGGAGGCTCGCGCACCACCGCTCCTTCGCCTCGAGGCATCGCCTGGGTGCAAGCAGAGTCGGTCAGTTCTGTTGGCGCTCCTTCGAACTCGGCGGTCATGAGCTCTGGGCGTTTTACTGGTAGCGGTTTTGACGATCTGATCGTTCAGGAAGGAAGCCAAGGGATCAAGGTCTCAAACCCTTTGACGATTCATGGCGGCGTAGGGCAAACAACACCTGTTGTGTCTTCCTACCAGAGCTCCGCAACGAATCACCTCACAGCCATGGCTAAAGTGCAGGCTGGAGCTCAGCCGGGCTTGGTCGCTGCAGACGGCCAAGCCCATCCGCTCTATACTGTGCCAACCACAAACAACACGTATTTCGTGAACACCACTGTTGACTCGCTCGATGATTTGTCTACAAGCGGTCGCTGCTCTGGCTCCGAGGTACCTTGCTCGCTACGCGATGCGATCGGGCTGGCAAACCAGGCTTACGCCGGAGGCTACAACGGTGTTGATGTCATCTCGATTCCGGCTGGCACGTACACCCTATCCGGCAACAATGGTTCCACCTATGACGTAAACGGAAGTTTGAATACGCATTTTGATGTCGACGCCCCGATCAGTTTCGTTGGATCTGGTCTCGGAACAACGATCATCAATGCCAATGGCGTAGATAAGGTCTTCACGGTCAACTCGGGTGTTGTAAACCCGTACTCTCCGATCGATGTCTACTTTTCGAACCTGACAATAGAGAACGGCACCAACAACAACGACCCGACCTGTGCTGCGTGCGACTACTTTGGTGGGCTGATTGATTTCGAAAGCTATGGTCCCGGTCAGCTTGGCTTCTCGAATGTTTCACTCTCTGCGGGAACAGCGCTGAACTCACCTGGTGGCGCGCTCTTCGCAACTAACAGCAATACCAGCAGTCCAAGTGGGCTTATCGAATTTGACAGTACTTCGATTGTTGGCAACTCCTCGCCAGAACAAGGTGGGGGCTTGTGGGTTGGAGAATTTCTTCCTGTCGTTCTCAGTGGGGATACCATCACCGGCAATACAACGGGCCCAAGTGTAAACACTACGGATCCTAGCGGGGATGGGCTGGGCGGAGGTGTTTACCTCCAAGGCGGAGTGAACGCTTCGGTTGCGATTACAAGCACAACGTTTGCCAGCAACGTTGCCTCCGATTCTGGAGGCGGCTTATTCGCCACCTACATTGGACCCGCAGTGTCCAGTTCGACGTTCACTGAAAACAGCGCCGGCGGGTTTGGGGCTGGCCTTTATCTCGACAACGAGAACTTTCCAGCCAGTGTCATAGCCACTCAGATCACTGCAAATATGCTGAGCGGTAGTTCGGGGCAGCAGTACTCAGGGCCATACACCAGCAATGGTGCCGGTATGTGCGTTGAGGGTACGGTTTCTACGTCGACCGCCCCGGTTGCCATTCACTACTCTCGCTTCGTAGGCAACACTGGCGGCCATACCAATGGACTAGGCATTGGCTGCATGAGCAGCAATGCTTATGCAGTCGTCTCCGCAACTGACAACTGGTGGGGGTGCAACGCCGCCGCCACAGGAAACGGTTGCGATATCGCCGCAAGCGCCTTCACTTCAACGGCGCCTCTAACAGTCACGCCGTACACGATCCTGACCGCAAGCGTGAGTTCCAGAACGCCCGCTTTAGGCACAACGGTCACGGCATTTGGCTCCCTCGGACAAGACTCGGCAGGTGCAGTGTATTCGCAAGCGAATGATTTCGCTCTGGACGGCATTACCTCCTCCATTGCGATCACCCTTCACAATGGAGCACAAACGGCTTCGGGTCCGATTGCGTTGAACACCACAGCGGCGCCAGCACTCTCCTACGCAGCTTCGGCGTTGAGTGCAAGCGCCACAGTTCTCGGCTCTGGCACGGCCACTGTTCAGGTCGACAATGCATCCGCTGTCGCCACGTTTGTTGTCCAAGACGCACCGACGCAGATTGTCTTCTCGAGTGTTCCAGCAGCAACTCTTGTTGCGGGTGGAAACGCGGGCACTATACAGGCAACCTTGCAAGATTCCACCGGAAGCGTAGTTACCTCGGATTCAAGCACAGTCGTCAGCCTAGTGGTGACGGGACCGAGCGGCTATTCGCAGCTTTATACAGCTCAAGCATCGGGCGGTGTCGTGACATTTTCGCTTACGGGTGTCCCCCTCACGGCAGCTGGTACCTATACCTACACAGCGGAAGCAAGTGGGTTAAGTTCAGCTTCGGCTTCGGAGACCGTTACTGCTAGCGCGTTTGCGAAGCTTAGTGTGACGGGCCTGGGTACGATCGCGGCGCCTGGAGTCAGCGGTACCGCCCTGGTGAGCGCCTCGGATGCCTACGGCAACATTGTGACGAGCTTTACTGGCACTATCGCCTTATCAAGTTCGGATACCACGGCCACCTACAGCCCGGCGTCGTATACCTTCAGTTCGGCTGACCAAGGAGCTCACGCTTTCAGCGTGATCTTCAACACTGCAGGATCGCAATCGCTCACAGCGACAAGCGGCAGCATATCCGGATCAGAACCCGGAATCACCGTCGAAGATGCGATTTGGGTTCTCAATCAGACTGACCAAGCCGTTCGCTTGACGAGTGCCGGCAACCAGACCACCGTAGCAGGCCCAAACAACGGCCTGTCTCCTTACGGCGGCATTGCTTTCGACAATGCTGGGAACGTCTGGGTAACAGAACTCGACAACAACACTTTCGCGAAGTATTCCCCAAGAGGAACACTGCTCACCTCTCCAGGCAGCGTTGGAGGCCTGTACCAGCCCACATCACTATCCATCGACGGATTAGGCCAGGCATGGTTTGCGAACAGTGGCAACAAATCGCTCACGGTGGTCAGCAATTCCGGAGCGGCTATATCACCGAGCACAGGCATCCAGCCAGGGAATCTGACGACCCCAACCGGAGTGGCGATTGACAGCTCCGGTTCCGTATGGGTGACGACAGGTGGCTCTGCTCCTGTAGTTAAGGTCATCGGAGTAGCGGCCCCAGTGGTCACACCAATCGCTAGCGCCACTTCAGCGAACACACTGGGAGCACAGCCCTGAGCCTGAACGGTTCTGAACCGAAAGCCCACGACAAAGTGCAGAGCAAGGAGAAATTGTGAAAGGCTTTAACGAAATCATTCAACGCAGATCTTGGCGAGCAGCCGTCGCCGGAATCGGTTTGGCTGTGCTTCCGGCAGCGCTCATGGGTTGCGGGGCAGGTACGAATTCCTTCGTTCAGCACAGCGCAGGTCCTGTAGCGATGGCTCATATGGGAGGCAAGGTCAAGGGCGGACAGATCCCAGTATCCGGCGCCGTCATACAGCTTTACGCTGTCGGCGCTAGCGGGTACGGATCTGCTGCGACGCCGCTGTTTCCTCCCAACTCTGTTGTCACCGATGGCGATGGCAACTGGAGCATAGACAGCTACAACTGCCCATCTGGCGACCCTCAGGTATACATCACGTCCAAAGGCGGGAATAGCGGCTATGGGGGCAACAACCCAAATCTGATTCTTATGGCTGCTCTTGGGGACTGCCTCAGCACCTACAATCTGAATTCTCTAGACATTACTGAGACAACGACGGTTGCC
Organism: uncultured Acidobacteriaceae bacterium; assembly: GCA_964250995.1. Classification (GTDB taxonomy): domain Bacteria; phylum Acidobacteriota; class Terriglobia; order Terriglobales; family Acidobacteriaceae; genus Granulicella. Next base: position 10,651 of record CAXUIF010000004.1, on the reverse strand, counting down.
ACGGTGTGGGCTTTCGCCCCTTTCATGACCGGGCCCACGAATGTAGGTTCCTCGCCGAACAATGTAGCGGGGCTGGTGAACGCGGCCGCGGACGTCAATGTTCTTGTGGACATTGGCAGCGGCGCTGTGCCTGGCCCCGATGCTCCGGCTGGTTCGACCGTTTCAGTGCAAACCATCAATACCGTCTCGAATGCTTTGGCTTACTGCACGAATTCTACAGGCGGTTCGGCGGGAGACGGCACACCGTGCGGTAACCTCTTTGCAGTTACGACCCCGGCGAGCGGGGCTGCACCGACCGAGATCGTCACAGCTGCGCTCAATATTGCCAAGAGCCCGGCAAAAAACGTTACGTCGATTCTTGGATACGCCAATCAGGCCCCGCCGTCGCCTCCCTTCCAGCCGTCCCTAACGGCAGCACCTAACGACTACACAGTTACAGTAGCTCTGACTGGCGGCAGTATGAGTGCTCCAAGTGGGCTTGCTATCGATGCGTCGAGCAATGTTTGGGTCGCGAATAACGGGACCAACTCGGTAACCGAGCTATCCCACCTCGGCAGTGTCGTGAACACCACGTCGGGCATAAATACACCTAGCGCCATAGCCGTAGACCAGGTCGGAACAGTGTGGGTCACACAACGTAACAGCAATAGTGTTAGTCGTTTGAGTGGAACGTCCGGTAGTTTGCTCCCGGGAAGCCCCATCACAGGTAGCGGGCTCGCTGGACCGAACGCAATCACCATTGATGGGATAGGCAACGCTTGGGTTACCAACAACGGCGGCCCTTCGATCACACAGATCTCTGGTGATGGATCTCAACTGCACACGTACACACCAGCAGGTTTGACGTCCCCGACGGCTGTTGGCGCAAATCCCCACTAACCCTCTTCATCACTTGATGACTATGAAAACACAGACATTCATGTTTCTATGTGCTCTGCTGCTGTGCAGGACTGCCCACGCGGACGACATCTTTACGCTTTCAAGCGGTACTAACATCATCAGCTTCTCGCTGCCGGCCTCGCCTGATGCCAGTGCGCGATCTGGATTCGCATTCGATCAGACCAACATACAAGTAACCGTTGACGGAGTGATCTCGCAAGATGCACTGATCTTCTTCGACGGCACTGCCGGGGGCGGTTTGAATATCACGGGTCCTGGCTCGCCTCCACTGGTGCTCTATGATTTCGGCGTTCAGCTCTACGACACAGGGCAGTATCCCATCACGTCAACGCTCTTTGCACCGACCTTCCGCTTGGGCACCTTTCAGCTCAAAGATGGCGGAGCCGGGCTTGAACAATACAGTGGAGCTTTTCAGATCGACATCTCATCGATGCCAGCTGTCCCGATCACCACCACTCCGGAAACTTCTAGCCTCACTCTTTGCTCAACAGGTCTCTTTGTGTTCGTACTTCTAGCAGTGACGAGGCGGCTTCAGCCATCAACGTCGACACGATAGTTCTCATACACCTCGACTGAGTGCGCAAACGGATCAACGGGTTGCAAGGAGACCTTAGGACTATGTTCAGCAAATTCCCACTCTGTCAGTTCCACAATACAACGATCCTGCGGACTCCACCGCAAAACCGTCTGAGCAGGGCCACGTCCCAAGATTGCAGGTCTATGCCCATCGTGTCACGAACAAGTGTATTTCACCGCCCTTGGAACCCTACTTGGCGCCGGACCGCTGTAGCTGTCGCATTGTGCGCTGTGCTCCCATGTCTCAGCGCGCAGGTGCCTAGCGCTAACCAGCGGGCCTCTGCTGATCGCCTCGCTGTCCCGCACATCACGAGGAGACCTCTAGGTTCTGCAGATGCAGGTGCTACGGCTGAGCTGGGCGCAAGTAAAGAGGCGGGTGGCTGGACCCGATGGCACGGTATTCAGGCACTAGGCACCATAATTTACGCTCCATCAACGGATGCTCTTCCTGTAACTTTGACGGCCTTCCCTCACAATCACATCCGTCTGGACGTGGAAGCTCCTGAGGGACACACGATTGATATCGTGAACGGCTTGCACGAGGTCACGATCTCTCCCGATGGGAAGAAGCGTGGCCTTGCACCAGAGTTTGTACTCTCGGGCGTCTCCGCTTTATTCCTGCCGGCAGAGGACGCTCAAATCAGCACGGCTTCGCTCACTGACGACGGCACGGTGTCAGTCTCAGGAACACAGCTGCACAAAATCAATATCGACCTTGTGCCCCATCCGCGAGAAAAGGAAACACTCGTAACAAACCGCCGTTACGTCGCAGACCTGTACTTTGATCCAACTACGCATCTCCTGTCGAAGGTAGTTGCTTACGTGCCGGTCCCAGGAGAATCGATTCCGGCAATGCTGAGAGTCACTTCCTTCGAGGGTTACTCGACAATGAATGGGGTCTTATTCCCAACTACTATTACAGAGACCCTCGACGGCCGGCTCGTCTCAACTATCCACATCAATTCTGTCAACCCTGCCGACCAAGCTTCCGCCCAACTCTTTTCCTACTAGGGGACAATATCGTGCGTCGTCTTTCAGGTGTCTTTGCGTTGTGCTCCACCTTCTTCGCCGCGATCCTCGCCTGCTCGGTACGAGCTCAGACCTCCAACCCCACATATTTGAATGCGACAGGTTCCCCGACCTTTTCGGTCAACATCCCGGTGCCAAACGGCTTCATCAACGTTGCGAATGGCAATCTCCACATGGAAATTCCTCTCTCCACGCTCAAGCAGAGAGGTGCCTTGGCGCTCAATGAGCGCCTCGTATATGACAGCCGCATTTGGAAAATCATTTCCTACAGCCACCACTACTGGTGGCCCCTTAACATCCCAAATGCGCAGGCAGGGTGGCGTTTCGTCCAAGGCAACGAAACCGGAACTCTCAACACCTCAGTCGCAAGCACCACTCCCATCTCGTGCGCCACTGGACCAATCGACCCCTCGGCTTCCGATCCGAACCCTCCGTCCAATGGAGAAATGGACCAGTCAACCATCTCATGGACAGATCCAAGCGGGACTGCGCACGTGTTTGACGGTACTGCCAATTACACACTTCAGTGCGACGGGTCTACAACGAACACTATCACTCCGGGCTATGCTCTCGATGGCACCGGCTATCAAGTAAAGGATGATGGCACGGGCAACCCGCTTGTTCTGGACCCTTCTGGCAACGAGGTGTACCCACAGGTTATCGATAGGTTTGGGAATTTCTGGTCCTCTGATGCAAACGGCAATCTCATTGACGACCTTGGCCGCACCCCGGTAATCGTGACGACCAGTGGCAATCAGACGTACTATGACGTCCTTTCGCCAAACGGGCCAATTCAAAACAATGGAACACGCGTTCGTTATACGGTCACTACAACCCAGGTGACACTTAACACCGAGTTCCAGCAGCAGGGGGTTACCGAATACCAGGGAAACAACGCCCAGCCTGCTACTGAGACTGCGATACAGAGTATCCAATTTCCTGACGGCTCCGAGTATCAGTTCGGCTACGATTCATATGCGCAAATCACCACCGTCTCCCTACCGACGGGCGGCACCGTCCAGTATAACTGGACAAACTACCAGGACTCTTACCAGAACGTAAACCGCTGGGTGTCGTCGGTCGTTACATCTGACGGTACTACGAGTTTCACGCCCCTAGTCCTGAACCAGTGTTCGTCGAGCGGGACTGGTTGCAAAGAACAAGTCACGATGCAGCGAGCCAGCGGCGACCAGACTGTTTATACCTTGTCCCTAAACAATGGCGCATGGAACACAGCAACGACAATATACTCTGGCGCGGCTAGCTCTAATGTACCTGTAAGCAGCGACTCTTCGACCTTTAACTTTGCTAATTCGTGCTCTAACGCCACCGTCTGTTCTGTATATCCAGGAGCGCAATATATAACGAGATCTCTCGAGACCACAACTCTCCTGGATACGAACCAGTCCACTCAGGTCCAAACCGATTATGCCAACCCTCAGACCGGGCAGATGACGGATATACGACAATGGGACTACTTTGTAGGCTCCCCTTCTGACATCCCGCTCAGAGAGGCGCAGTATACCTACAACGGTTTCGACTTGGCCTACGAAGTGCATTTGGATGCAGCCGGAAGTATAGCGTCCGAAAGCAGCTACTATTACACAACGACGGCTACTCCTACCTCTGGCGTGACGGGACACGGTTCAGCCAATTCCGGCGGCCCCTATTTGACATCCGTTCTACTTGGAAATATAAATGGCCCGCAGCCTACAGTTTCTTACGAGTACGACGATACTGGATCAGTTACGGGCATCACTGATGCTAATGGGCATCACACGACTTACACCTACGATCCAACACACACCTTTGTCACAGAGGTCGACAAGCCCGACACTCAGTATGGTGGCGTTACATATCACCATATCACCCGCGCCACGTATGATCCTTCGTCCGGAGCTGCGTTAACAACAGACGACGAGAACAGCGTCGCTAATGGGCAGGCATATACAGTCCATTACACCTATGAGTCAGTGGCCGGACGGCCATTGGCAGTAACCTCTCCAACTGGGAGCAGTATCACTTTTTCCTACCCCACCTACAATAGGGTCGACACGACGCTCACGAAGGACGCAAACTCGTCTGTTATAAACAGCGCACTCGTTGATGGATATGGGCGACCATCCTCCACAGTGTCAGGAGGAACTATCTCCACTGAGCAGACCTACGATGGCGACGGGCGCATTTATAGTTCCAATAACCCTCATAGCATCGCCTCCGCGACCACGACCGACGGTGTTACATACACTTACTACGACGCTCTGGATCGTCCGATAGAAGTTCAGAACCCGGATGGGACGATCACAAGAGCCAACTATCTGGGCAACCAGGTTACTACCACGAACGAGCTCGGAATCCAGACGCGACGAACTTTTGATGTACTTGGTGAGCTTACTTCTGTTGTAGAACCTGACCCATCGACAGGCCAGCTCACAATGGAGACCGACTATACGTTGGACGGGCTCGGCAATATCACCTGTATCGAACAACATGGAGGTGCGTCTTCATCTGGGTGTAGCGCCTCTTCAAGTGCAGACGCAACTAGTTCGTCGCGCGTGCGACGGTTCTTCTATGACGAGCTATCGCGGTTGAAGGCTGCGAGCATTCCAGAACACATGTTTCTACCAGAGCATCCACCAGCTCAGTCGTGTGATGTTGCACAGGGTTCACCTAATGTTCCAACTATCTGGACTGACTGCTTTTACTATGACGCCAATGGCAACCGTACAAAGCGCACCGACAATCGGGGCGTAAGCGTTCAGTTTACCTTTGATCAGTTAAACAGGGTTACATCCGAAACCTCTCCGACTTTGGCAAACACGTACTCCTATGACTCAGGGGCAAATGGTGTTGGTTTGTTAGCATCCGAAACTAGTGGAGTGCAGGCCGCAAGCTTTTACGGTTACGATCCTCTAGGTAATCTGGTTTCGCAGAGTAGTTGCGCATCAGGCGCTTGCGGGCCCACTCCTAACGGACCTGGATATTATGTAATTAGTGCCGGCTATGATTTATCAGGCAACATCACCAGCCTAACCTATCCTGATGGACGACAGGTCATTAACACGTACGACAGTCTGAACCGACCCTCGACCGTCTCAGGTACCTTCAGCGGCCAGAATGCAAATACTCCGTATTGGACGGCAAGTTCTTACGCCCCTCCCGGACAGCTTACAGCTGCTCTGCTGGGCAACGGTGTAAGTATAGGGGCGAACTTCAATGGTCGTCTGAATCTTACATCTTTGACCTATCGATCGCAGCAGTCGCAGATCTTCAGCAAACACTACCAGTGGGCCAACAACGGCGCGAACCTCCTGGGCGAGTTGGATGACCTCAGTTCCGTCCAACGGACCTTCTCGTATGACAAGCTGAACCGTTTGATTGCTGCGAACGACACCAAGGGCACCAGCTCGACCGCAACTATAACGATTGCAGGATCGGAGAAGATAACGCGTACGTGCTCCGCCTCGGGTGTTTGTACCAGCACCTACGATGCCGGCAACGTCGGTGTCACCGTGGGCAGCATGGTCGCGTCTACCTCGTATCAGCGCGGAAGCACTGCCGCCTCCTTAGCGACCGCATTAACGAAATCCTTGAACTCCGCCGGCTCAAATGTAGTGGCGTCGGCAAGTGGTGCCACAATTACGCTGACGTCACTAGCAACTGGGGCTGCAGCGAATTACTCGCTTGCTGTCTCGTCGTCATCGACCAACACGCCAAGCCCGGATTTCACGTTGTCTGCATCGGGCACTGCCATGACGGGCGGGCAGTCGCAAGCGGTGCCAGGAGGATTGAATCAACAGTACAGCCTAGATGCTTGGGGTAATCTCACTTCGATGGGCAACAGTGGATTTACGGAGCCTGCAAATGTGCAGAACCAGATCATCGGCTTCACCTATGATGCAGCTGGTCGGTTACTGGCAGACGGAGCAGGGTCATATAGCTATGATGATAATGGCCTACTTGTTGCCTTGGGCGATGGCTCGACCTATACATACGACGCTCAGGGTCAGAGGATCGCAGTAGGTAACGGAACATCGCAAAGTTCAGAGTTGTTTTATTTTGGTGGTTCTCTCTTAGCGACCTTGACGCCAGGCGCCGGTACGTGGACGGATCTGTTGTATGCGGGGGCATCTCAAATAGCAGATGTTGCAGGCAATCCCAACGCCACTCCCGTATACAGCGTACGCGACCAGATCGGGTCAGAAGTCGCGTCATTAGATAATGCGGGTAATACGCTCACGAGCGTTAATTACGCTCCTTTTGGTCAGATTGAATCCGGGTCGATTGCTGATCCGTACTTCTTTGCCGGACTGCAGAGAGATTCCTCACAGCTGGACCACGCCCAAGCGAGACAGTATTCCTCGGCCACGGGTCGCTGGACGACACCCGATCCGAGTGATGGTAGCTACGATCCAGGTAGCCCTCAAAGCATGAATCGTTACGCTTACGTCGGCAACATGCCGTTGACCCTTACTGACCCATTTGGGACGCAGGCGGGAACTATCAACGGTGATCCGATATACAACGGAGGAGGCGATGATTGCGGCATTCTGTGTGACGTCGTCACCATCGGGATTGAAGCCCTAATAGGAGGACTTGAGAGTCTCTTTAGTGGGCCAAGCTTCAACGGCAGTCTACAGCCGCGGCCGGGAACGGTGTCTGTTCCTGGGCAGTTTGGCCAAGGCTATTACAACTCGTCGGGCACGTATGTGCTCCCTGTCGGGTATAACATTCCTGGAGTACCAGCGGGAAGCAACGTAAGCTTCAACTACTTCATGGCAGGTGTTGCGGCCGGCGGTGGCGGCGTAGCGTCCACGGGTGGAGGCTCTTCATCGAACAACCCTAATTCGAACCAATCATGTGCCGACAAACTGGCAAACATTAATAGACTAATCGATTCAACTCGCCAACCGGATGGTAGCGGATACAAAGGTCTAGCGCAGCGGTTTAGGCAGATGAACCGTCCGGGGTATGACGATGCGGGACATATGATACAGATTGGCATCAAGCAGGCGCAGCTCCGAAAGGCGTTGGATGATTACACAAAGACCTGCGGGGGGCCGCCTGCCGCCGCTACAGACTATGCGACACGGCCGATTGCCAACTCGTATCCGAAATCGTCCATATCACCCGCGGTCAAGCGTGGTGCTGTAGTCATAGGTGGCGCGATCGTAATCGGAGGTGTAGTCATATTGTGCCCAGAATGCTTACTGGCCGCACCTGTGGTGGCCCCACTATAAATAGCAACTGCTGGCTCCTGCGGGACTTCGAGGAATTGGAGGCTGGACATCATGACAACACGCCATGAAGTGGATTGCAGTACTGAGGCACTTCAGCAGTCTATAAACGAACTGTTCCCCTCTTATCGCTTCGAGGGTCTCGTGACGGCCAATAATCAGGAGCCAGCCGAGTACGAGATACCAGCAGACGACCTCAACTCCGTCCTCACAGGAAAGGCGTGGCAAGACCTGACGGGCGATTACTTATACGACAATCCGGACGACTATGTACTCATGAATGAAGCAGCGACAACTGCATTTATTGGGGCATGGTTGATGAAGGTGGCCGAGAATCCAACTTGTGAAAACCCTATCTTGAGTTCACTCGTACATACGCTTGCCATATACGGTGGTGGCGAAAAGCCAGATCAAGGTATTTGGGCAACATCGTTTAGCGGTTTGAACCCGCAACAACGCCAGCTCATTCTTAGGATCGTTGAATGCTGCCTCAACAACGCGGATGCGCCTGCTGCAGGGGATGAACTGGTAAGAGCACTGGAAAACCTAAGAGCAAATCTCCGATGACAATCTACCTGTATCGCACTCATCCTAATGACGGAGTGCTTGTTAGTGAACCTGGGTAAGCCACTTGATCAGCTTCTCAGGAATCACAGGGGGGGGGGGCGAAGCCTCAAGAATCGCCGAAGTGTTTGGTCAGGATGTCCCATCCGCCAAAGCTCATGACGGTCGCACCATCCGGGCCGCGAATGCCGCTGATGACTTGAAGGTTTCCGTTTGGGTCGATGATAGCGGACGGCACTTCGAACCGGTAGTTCGGATTCCAACCAGGGTGCACAGATAGGCCCTTCTTGGACTCTGGAAGCTCGCACAGAAGGGGCGTCTCCTTAAACTCCGGATCCTGCAGGGGGCTGCTATGCGCACTAGCCGTAGCGTAATACGTATAACGCTCGCTTGTGAAGTAGCAGTAGCCCTGTGTATGTTCAGCGCTCCAAGCTGTGTCGTTGGTCAACAGAATCACTGCGAGTCGGCAATACAGCAGATCTATGGCGATCAGGGCAGCGCGAATGCGAAAGCGTTTGTTAAGCAGTTGCAGGCCGCGGTAAAGGCGAACGACGTTCGCCGAGTCGCCATGATGATGCAGTACCCCTTGCAAGTTCATGGCGTAAGAATCGGTCCCATTCGAAACGCTGTTGAGTTTCAGAAGCAGTACTCCAAAATCTTAACTGCTAAGACAAAGGAGGAGGTCCTATCTGAAAAAGACGAATGCTTGTTTGCAAACGGCGACGGAATCACGATCGACGACGGCGTAATGTGGTTCGACCAGAACAGGCAAGGATCATTTAAGGTGAAGGCTATAACTGTAGACTAGCCGAGCGGAGTTCTCGGCCCTGGATGTCAGCGTCGTTCGCGCTATACGGGTCAGAACCACCGCTGGTGACGAGGACCGATAGTATAGATACAGGTGCAGATCTGTACTGGCCAACCTTCTTCCGCGCGAACTGCAGGAACTGCTCATTTCGCGCCTCTAAGCTTAGTGGCGCGGTATTTGATGACAGTGATTTGATGGACTCGGACTTCACAGCTGCTTATGTGTCGTTCGATACTGTACATCTAGCATCCTCCTTCAGAGGAGCTAATCTTAGGGGCGCACGATTGGATGGCGCCAACCTGATCGGCTGCCTGTATGACGAGCTGACTGAGTTTTCCGACTGATTCCGATCCCGATGCTGCGCAGATGGTACGAGTCTTCCATCAAGGACCCGCGTCACACAATCAATGACACAGGTCTTAGTGTGTCTAGGCACAAGACGGCATAGACATCCTGGCCATCCTCGCGGATGTCTTTACGCCGGGATTGGAGATGCTCTTTGCTCTTTGAGGATCCACGAAATTTCAAGGGCACAAGGAACAACGCGGTCCTCTAACAAGGCAGCATGTCATCGAATGGCCTTCATCAGAATCTCGCAAAGACACCTCTGGCGGGTCTAGGGGAAAGGCTCGATACTGTACCTCAAGGAAAGCACTTTGCACAGCGGAATGAGGCCCTCTAGCGGACTGCGCCCCAGGGCCTACAGCCCCAGCTGGCCTGCGGGTGCATCGCGGAAGATCTGCGCGTCGCGCACGTAGCGGGAGACCGTCTGAACGGAGCGGTGCCCGGTTTGCCGCATGATGTCGAAGGCGGTGGCGCCGTTCTTGGCCGCCTGGGTCGCAAAGCCCGCCCGCAAGCTATGCCCCCCGTACCTGTCTGCCTCGAACCCGGCTCTTTGCAGCGTCCGTTTCACGATCTCTCCTACGGCGTCCGGATGAAGCCCTCCTTTGCGGAGGTGGCCGTGGCGGTCCACAGGCCGGAAGAGCGGACCGGTCTGGATCTGGGCCTGCTCGATCCAGTGTTGCAACGCGCGGACGGGGCAGGTTTGCTGGTGAGCTCCCCGGGGAACGGCCACACGCCTTCCCTGCCCTTGCTGGTCGGTCTTCGATCGGGTCAGCGTGAGCACCGCCCCTTCCTCGGCCCAGGCGATGTCTTCGACTACGAGGGCGGCGAGCTCGGAGCGGCGGAAGGCACCGGCGTAGCCGACCAGGAGAAGCGCCCGGTCGCGGCTGCCCGCCAGGTCCGGGGACAGGTGGGCCAGGACCTGGAGCAGATCCGCGGTGAGCAGAGGGAGTTTGACCTTCTGGGCCGTTCCCAGGGTGCGACGGATGCCTTTGAGGGTCTCGCCCACGGCCAGCTCCGCAACGGTCGCGGGGGAAACCAGCCCCCGCGCCTGGTGGGCCTTGGCGATCGAGGTCAGGCGGCGGGTGAGGGTGGCGGGCCGATGGGTCTGGGCGAGCGCGGTGAGGTAGAGCGCGACCGTGTTCGGGGTCGCCGGCAGGGCCGCTCGACCCTGGACCGAGCACCAGTCCAGGAA
>CAXUIF010000003.1:0-40014 GCA_964250995.1 uncultured Acidobacteriaceae bacterium | reverse complement strand
TAGTTTTCGATACCGCCGGTCGTGCGACCGAACTCGGCGGAGGGCGTCGAGGTAGTGACCTTGAATTCGGAGATCGCTTCGACGGAAAGGGCCTCTTCGTCAAAGGAGGACCCGTTCTCCGAGCGTGTCTGGCTGGCGCCGTCGAGCAGAATTTCGTTGCCGAAGTTCTGTCCGCCGCCGACCTTGGAGATGAAGATGCCGTTGTTGCTGTTGCCCGTGCCGGGACCCGCCGTGCCCGGGATCAGGAAGACGAAGGCTTCCGGGGAGCGCATGGCGCCGACGCCGCCCAGCGCCAGGGGCAACTCGATGATCTGCCGATCGGTGACGCTGCCGCCCACGTCCGAGCTTTGCGCTTCCACCGCGGGAGCGTCCGCTTCCACCGTCACCGTCTCGTTGGCGCCACCGGTTGCCAGATGCAGGTCAAGGCTGGTCACAGTCTGTACCCGAACCTCAACATCCTTGCTGACCTGCTGACGGAATCCAGGGGCAACCACGGTCACCGTGTAGCGGCCCAGTTCGATCGACGGAAAGCGGTACGAGCCCGAGCTCGTCGAGGTTGCGTTGTAGACCGATCCGGTGGACTCGTTGCGCGCGGTAATCTGCGCATTCGAAACCACGGCATTGCTCGGATCGAAGACGTCGCCTGCGATCTGTCCCATGTTGGTTTGGGCCCATCCTGCGTTGCCGGTCAGCCACAAGCCGACGAACAACAGAAGCCACCTCAACAAACTTCTTTGCCTCACTCTGCCTCCTAAACGTTCATAACGAATACAAGTGTCCTACCGGACGAAATCGCTTACACAAGCCGCTGCAATCCGCGGCAGCTTGCGATCGGAGCTTCAGGCGTCCTGTTTGATCTGCGCCTGAAATCGGTTACACGGTTCGGGGAGAATCTTATGAACTGTGCTTCTCCACTGTCAAGCGTGTGCTGTATTGTCGCCTCAGCCGGGCCGCGTTGCTCTGCTTCAAAGGAGCCGTGTTTGTTGTCTTTTATTCTTCAGCGCGCTACCCTGGCTCTGCTTCTGAGCGCGCCGCAGCAGCCCCACCCCTTGCCCGCGCTCGACCCCGCGCTGGCCGGCGCGAGAATGGCCCTGGACCAGGCGCGCTGGACCGAGGCCGAAGGCCAGCTGCGGCTGTTCCTCACGCAGCATCCGGACAGCGCCGAGGCCCTGTACCTGCTCGGCGCCACGCTCTTTCACGAAAACAAGCCCAAGGCTTCGCTGGCGACCTTTACCCGGGCCGCGCAGCTGGCAACCCCGTCGGCGCTGGACTTTCGCTGGATCGCCATGGACTACGTACTGCTGAACGACTATGACGATGCCGGCAAGTGGATCGCGCGCTCTGCCCAAGAGAACCCCGCCGACATCGAAACGTGGTACGCCATGGGGCGCATCCGCCAGACCGAAAACCGTTTCAACGACGCCATTGAAAGCTTCCAGCACGCCCTGCAGCTCCGGCCGCGTTGGGTGAAGGCGGAAGACAACCTTGGTCTGGCGTATGAGGGCCTGAACCAGCCGGAGGAGGCCATCAAGGCCTATCGGCAGGCCATCGCCTGGCAGCAAAACGATCCTCACCCCAGTGAGCAACCCCTGCTGAACCTGGCCATCCTGCTCACCGACCGCAATCAGCTGGACGAAGCGCTGGCGCTACTGCAGCAAGCCGCGCGCCTGGCGCCGAAAGACAGCAAGGTCCACGGCGCGCTGGGCAAGGCGTATGCCCGGCGCGGCGCGCTGCCGCAGGCGCAGACCGAACTCGAGCAAGCCGTTGCGGGCGATCCCAAGAACGCCGGGCTGCATTTCCAGCTGGGCCAGGTGTACCGCAAGCAGGGCCTTGCCGACCGCGCCGCCGCTGAGCTGACCGAGGCCGCCGCGCTCGAACGCGCCGGGCGGCATTAGGGCTTCGTCCCGTTCCCACCGCCGCCCGGCACCGCCTCGTCTACCCGTACCTGCTGGTCCGCAGCCACATTCTTCAGCAGCTGCCGTATCCCGCTTGGCCAGCGAATCTCCACAGTCGTTGCCTGGGTATCCGGTCCGAGTCCGAAGTGCGCGCGCTTATCGTTGGAAGACAGATAGCTGCCCGCGGTCGATACCGTCGCGTATTGCGTGGTATGCGCCGAAGTCACTTTGATCTCCGCCCCGATCGCATCGCGATTGCTCTTGTGGCCCACCAGCAGCAGCGTCAGCCAGTGGTTCGGCGTCGGCGTTTCGTTGTGCAGCAGGTGGGGCGCGCCGCCGTTGGTGCTTACCACCGCATCGACGCGGCCATCGTTGTCCAGATCGCCCACCGCCATGCCGCGCCCCACCCATGGCTGCTGAAACACCGCGCCCGACTGCGCTGAGACGTCAGCAAACTTGCCCGCTCCCAGGTTGCGCGCCAGCAGCATGGGCTCCTTGTAGTGCAGCTGCGGATAGTTCAGCTCTACGGTATCGAGATCGTGCCCCTGCGCGATGAGCAGATCCTTCCTGCCATCGTTGTCGTAGTCCAGAAAGTGGATGCCCCACCCTGAATGGAGCAGCGTCATCGGCGCAAGCCCCGAGACATACGTGTCGTAGGTGAATGAGCCGTCGCCGTTGTTGCGATAGAGCGCGTATTTCTGGTTGGCCAGATTCGTAATCACGAGATCCGGAAGACCGTCGTTGTCGTAGTCCTGGAAGTCGATGCCCATGCCCGCGTACGTGCGCCCGTCCCCGTCCACGGCGATCTCCGCGGTAAGGCCGGTCTCCTCGAAGGTCCCATCGCCTTTGTTGTGGTAGAGGAACTCCGGCATGGAATCGTTGGCCACCGCCAGGTCGATCTTGCCGTCGCGGTCGAAGTCGGCCAGGGCAATCCCCAAGCCTTTGCCGGGTGTGGCAAGCCCCATCTTCGCGGCTTGCTCGGTGAAGGTGCCGTCGCCGTTGTTGCGGTACACCAGCGGCGCGATGGCCGGGAAGATATCAGGATGACAGTAGGCCCGATAGCCCTCGCGATGCTCGCCACACCACACGTCTTCCCAGTCCCAGCGCACATACCGCAGCACGACGAGGTCGAGCCGCCCATCGTTGTCCAGGTCCACCCAGGCCGCGCTCGTCGACCACGCGCCGCCTGAAGCCGGATCGCCGCCCACGCCCGAGCGCGCAGTCACGTCCATGAACGTCCCGTTGCCGTTGTTATGGTAGAGGTGATTGCCGCCGTACTCGGTCACATACAGGTCTTCAAAGCCATCGTTATCGAAGTCGCCGACCGCGACGCCCATGCCGTACCCGACCCCCTGCAAGCCCGCCTTCTCAGTGACATCTTCGAAGGTTCCGTCCCTGCGCTGGTGGAAGAGCCGGTTCCAATCCTTGGGCCCTTGCTTCTTGGGCACCGCGCCCTTCGTCATTGGATCGCTCAGCGGCGCGCCGTTCACGAAGAAGAGGTCCAGCCGCCCATCGTTGTCGAAGTCAAAGGCCGCGACACCCGATCCCATGGTCTCGATCAGGTACTTATGGCTGGTGTGCGAGGCGACCCCGGTAAAGAGAATGCCGCTCGCAGCCGTGGCGTCCGTAAACTTGCCTGGGACCACCGCGGCGCCACCCGAGGCCACCTTCCCGGCATCGGCGCCACCCTGCGCGAAGGCCACGGCGCTACCCTGCGCGAAGGCCGCGGCGCCACCGCAACACAAAGCCGCTGCACGGAGGAGCGCTGAACACTTTCCCAACATGGAAGCCATTGCTTGTTTGACGAGCCTACTCGGAGCCGGCACTTGTTGCCGCGCCCGTGCCCGGGGTGCCACGGCCGGTGAGCTCACGAATCAGATCGACCTCGCGCTGCCGGTAGGGCGTGTCGTCCTGCTTGAACACCTCGTGAAACCACACGGTCGGCTTCAGCAACACATAAGGGCGCTCCCAGGAGTCCCACGGCAGGTACGTCTGCGTCTTGCCTGCCACCAGCCCCCAGTTGATCGCCGCCACGTGGTACTTCTTCGCCAGCGGCAGGATCGTATCGAACGTGCTGCCGTTACCGCGCGCCATGTATTCCGTGCAGATCAGCGGCCGGTGCAGCGGCTCGAGCTCATGGATGCGGCCTTCAAAGCCCTCCGGCCACTCGTAGTCATGGAAGGAGATCACATCGGACTCTGCCAATTGAATCTTGGTGGTTGCGCTTTCCTTTTCCGGATGGCTCCAGTCCCCCTGCCAAACGCCGCTGGTCAACGGCTGCGTTGGGTGGGCGGCCCGCGCCCACATGAAGACCTTGGGCAGCAGCTCGTCCACACGCCGCACTTTAGCGGCTTCATCCTCTACGCGGTCACCGCCCTTGTTGTCGGGCTCGTTCCACACATCCCAGCCCAGAATGCGATCATCCTTGGCAAACGCGCCCACCACGCCTTCCACATACGCCTTCAGCTGCGGCTCATCGGCGGTGTC
Organism: uncultured Acidobacteriaceae bacterium; assembly: GCA_964250995.1. Taxonomy (GTDB): domain Bacteria; phylum Acidobacteriota; class Terriglobia; order Terriglobales; family Acidobacteriaceae; genus Granulicella. The sequence continues at coordinate 35,632 of CAXUIF010000003.1, read as the reverse complement.
CAGCAATCGCTCCTTGCCCGGGCTCTGCACCCAGCCGGAGTTGTGCACGCCGGGGATCGGCGGGTGCTGCGGTCCAAGGTGCGGATTGGGCTCCCAGCACGAATCGAACAACACCAGCAGCGGCCGGATGTGATGCCGGGCGGCGATGGTGAGAAACGCATCCAGACGCTTCTGAAAGCCTTTGGGATCGCTGAGCCAAAGCTGGTCCTGCAAGAACACGCGCATCGTGTTCATGCCGATCGCTTCGCCCATACCGAGCTCTTTATCGTTGAGCGCCGGGTTAAAGGTCGCCGGCTGAAACATCTCGAGTTCGTTGATCGCATCCGACGGGATGAAGTTTGCGCCTACCAGCCAGGGCTGTTTGTCGTACCAGGCCTGCGCCTTGGCCTCGCTCCAGCGTCCGCCCGTCTCGGGCGTTTGCGCTGCTCCAACAGCAGCCAACAGCAGGACAGACAAGACCAGGGGCGCTTTCATCGAATCTCCTTGTACGGGCCGGACGAACTCCAGCATGCACCAAGGAACGTGCTGGGTGCAACCGCTTACAACACGGCTGGCCTGGGCCTCCCCTCAGCGCGGCGGCGCCGTGCTCTGCCGTACCAGCAACCGCGGCTCAATCACATGCTCCTGCAAGGGCACCTTCTTCGCCGTGTCGTCTTTGTGCCAGAGCAGATTGCGGAACGCCTGCGCGGCCAACTCGCTGCGCGACACCACCAGCGTGGTGAGCGCAGGCTGGGTGTAGGCACTCAGCTCAATGCCGTCGAAGCCCACCACGGAGATGTCTTCCGGGATGCGCAAGCCCACCTCATGAATCGCGCCCATGGCGCCGATCGCGGTGAGATCGTTGGAGGTCAGCACCGCCGTCGGCAGCCGACCGCCCGCGCGCAGGATCCGCTGCATCGCATGGTGCCCACCCTCCACCCGGTGGTCGCCTTCCTGGGTCCACGCCGGCGCGCTGGTTCGCGCCACCCCGTGCTGCTCCAGGGCGCGCCGGAACGCTGCCGCACGTACGGCCGCGGATCCAAGCGAAAGGGGCCCGCTGATGAAGGCGATGTCGCGATGCCCCAGGTCGAACAGGTGCTGCATGGCTGCCTGCACCCCGGCCTCGTAGTCCACCCGCACGACGCTCGCGTTGGGGGTGGACACTGGCGTATCCATGAAGACCATGGGGATCTGTCGCCGCGACAGGCTGTGCACCAGGTGCTCGCCCATCTCCGAGGTCATAATGGCTACCCCGTCCACCTTGCGTTGCAGCATGCGCGTGACGCACATCTCCATTCGCTTAGGATCATAGTTAGTGTTCGCGATCAGCACCTCCTGGTGGTGCTCGACCGCGATATCCTCAAAGGCCTTCACCAACTCAGGGAAGTAGGGGTTGGTGATGTCCGAGATGATGAGGCCATACATGCCGCTGCGGCCGGAACCCAGCGTGCGCGCGTTCACATCGGGAAAGAAGTTCAGCGCTGTAATGGCATCGCGCACACGCTCGGCCGTGTCCGGTGCGACAAACGCCGTCCCATTGATCACGCGGGATACGGTTGCCGTCGAGACCCGGGCTCGCCGGGCAACCGCCATGATGTTCATGCGTCTATCATGCCGGAACTCTGCGTCCAGGCGGAAGATTTCAGCGCTTCAGCCCATCCGCCGCTGCAGGGGCCTACTTTTCCGCCAGTTTTGCCTCGGGCCAGTCGTCCTTCCACGCCAGCGTGGAGATCTGCAACGCCGGTCGCCCGGTGACGGCGTCGTAGGCATGAAACACTAGCAAATCCTGGCCCTTGTCCTCCAGCACGGAGGCACCGCCCGGGCCCAGCCATCGGCGGTTCGCCCCCAGCAACGGCGTTCCGCCGCCCTTCGCCATGGCTTGGCCGCTTCTGTCCAGGTAAGGCCCTGTTATCCGTTCCGCGCGCCCCACCATCGTCCGATAGGTGCTCCGTGTGCCGCGGCAGCACAGATCCCACGACACAAACAGATAGTAGAAGCCGTCATGGCGCACGATGAAGGGAGCCTCCACCGCTGTCCAGTCGGGCGGCAGCACGGGGTGCGCCGGGTCGAACTTCTGTGGCGGCACAGGGTTCGGCTTGGTGCGGCTGGCCAGCGAATACAGCGTCGTGTCGCTTGTGGACAGCATCCCGTTGGCGGCGTCGAGCCTGCGCATCTTGATCCCGCTCCAAAAGCTGCCAAAGGCCAGCCACGCCCCGCCATCTGCATCCTCGACGTAGTTCGGATCGATCGCGTTGAAGTCGTCTCCCGCCTTCGACGCAAACACCAGACCCTTGTCGACCCACTTGTAGTCCGGGCGGTGGGGATCGAGGGTCTTGTTCGTTGCCAGGCCGATGCCTGAGGTGTTCACGCCGAAGAGCGAATAGGCGTAGTACAGGCGATATTCACCATGCTCAAACGAGATGTCCGGGGCCCACAGTTCCTCTGTTCCGGGGCTGCGCTCGCGTACCCAGCGCGGGATCGCGTCGAACACATGCCCACACAACGTCCAGGTGTGCAGATCCGGCGAGCAGCGAATGGGGAACTGTCCGCCATGGGGCGCCTTGCCGGTAGCGAACACGTAGTACGTCGTCCCGTCCTTCGCGATCGAGGGATCGTGCGTCAAGGGAAAGTCACCTGACAGCGTAAGCGCCTGCTGAGCGTGTGCGCGTGCGAGCAGCAAGGCAAGCCCGACACCGATCGAAAGCACCCTACCGCAACGGAACATCGATCACCTCGATGGTGAGCGGCGGCACCGTATGCTGCCAGGGATCACGGCCCACTGTCACGGTCGAACTCACTGGGTGAATGAGATCAGGGTGATCGATCGAGTTCGTCGCCTCGTACGTTGCCGCATGCAAGCTGTTCACGCTCGCCGCTTCCGCGCTCGCGCCCTGTAAATGGATCGCCAATGGCTGCGCCTCGGTAGAAGCGTTCACCAACTTCAGGTGCAGCACGTGGTCCTTTGATCCCACACTCGCCGCATAGGAAAACCGCTCGCCCGCTCCCGTTACCGTGCTCTTCGGGGTGCCATCGCCGATATGCGCGCCGAACATACTCTGCGCCCAATAGCTGGGGGAACCGTAGCTTGTGCTCGCGTCATAGCCGATCAGGTTGGTGTACCACTGGCCCGCGCCGGGGTTCACATTGATAAACAGCGGCGCATAGCTCGCCATGATGATCAGATCGCTGTTGCGCTCCATCGACGTCATAAAGGCCGCGTCGGCGAGCGCGCCACCGAAGTTCGGCGTCGGCGTCCCGCTCAACGTTGCCCACTCGCCCACAAAGATCTTCGGCCCCGTGCGGGGCGCGTTGTCGTAGTGGTGCGTAAAGTCCAGCATCTCGCCCACCGGCTTGTAGTAGTGATCGTCCAGCACATCGGGCTGCGCATCCGCCGCGCCTTCTTTCACCGGCGTGGTCGCAATCAGCTGATACTTCGTTCCGTACTTCTTGCGCAAAGCCTGCGCGATCTGCGCGAAGCGCGCATCGTAGCTGCCCGATTTATCGAACCAGTCCTCGTTGCCGATTTCGATATAACGCAGCGGAAACGGCGCGGGATGCCCATCCCTGGCGCGCTCGGCCCCCCACTTTGTGCTCGTGTCGCCGGTCACATATTCCACCTCGTCGATGGCTGCCTGCACATACGGCTCCAGGTCCGCGCCCGGGTTCACATGCACGCCCCGGAGCGCGTAGCCCGCATACACCGCCAGTACCGGCTCAATGTGCAGGTCTTCCGTCCACTGCAGCATTTCGAGCAGTCCCATGCCGTCGGTCGACCAGTACGTCCACGGCGCCTGGTGTCCCGGCCGGTCCACCAGCGGACCGATGGTCTCCTTCCAGTTGAACCAGTCCTTCAGCGTGTCGCCTTCAAGGTAGTTGCCACCCGGCAGGCGCAAGAAGTGCGGATGCAGCCCCGCCATCTTCTCCATCAGGTCCGGTCGAAAGCCATTCGCTTGGTTGTCGAAGGTCGGCGGAAACAACGACACCAGTTGAAACGCGATCGTGCCTGGCTGCGCGACCAGCAACTGCAGGTGGTTTGCCGAGGAAGCCGGCACAGCGCCCGTCGTCATCGTGTACTCATAGCGCGACCAAGCGCCGGCATGCACAGGGACCGTAGCCTCCGCGAGCACAGCCCCGGTCGTATCGCTCACCAACTGCGCCCTCACCGGCGCCCTACTGTCGGTCTTTGCAAAGAACGAACCGCGATAGGCCGTATGCGGCTTCAAGCCCATGCCCCAGTAGCCCGTGTTGCTAAGCCCCGCCTCATTGCCCGCCGAAGCCGCCGTCACGGTCAGCTTCAGGCTCGTCGGCAGCGCCTTGCTCGGGCCCTCGTTCTTGTCCAGGTGCATCGTGGCGTTCGCCTCGCCGTGGCGCACCAAATCCCAATGGGCCACGCCGTCCCACGTTCCGCGAAAGGTTCGGTTCTGCACCATCTCCGCATACAGCCCACCTTCGAACGCATGATTGATCTCTTCGGTCATCATGCCGTAAAGCATCGGGCTCACCGGGGACACAATCTCCATCGGTGAGATCGTCAACTGCGCCGATCCTGTCTCAACCTGCGCCACACCCGCCAGGGCAGGGCCGAGCGCGACAGCAACAGCTCCGGCACGAAAACAAGCACGACCAAGGCAAGTGGCAAAGAGACGAGACAGGCAGCTCATACATCAACACTCCGGAGCAAAGGTTCAGGCAGCAATACAGCCAAATTTCTGAAAGCGCTTACAAAGCTACCGCACCCTGGCCGTCCTTGCCAAAAAGCTGATTTCGCGGCGCTACGTTGTAATCTCCGACTGAAGTGCAGGCACGTTGAAACAGATCAGCATTTCGGCGCCTCACAGATTGCGAGCCATGCCGGAGGGCGAATGGTCCAGTCCCCAGCGACCACGGTGTGAGTGACCAAAAGCCCCTAACGAGACGCCCGGGTCCAAAATCCGGACCCAGAGCGCAGAATCGTCAGACCTGACTTACCTCAGACCAGCGCGATTCAAAAGTTCTTCAGCTGCTCTCGTCGTCGTAAGCCCAGCAAGAAACCCGACACTCGCGTAAACAGCCATGAGAACTGAAGCGTAAATCCATCTGGGTTGGGAGAAGGCGCGGTAGCTTAGCAGATTTGTGAGTCGAAACCATTCCGGCAACTGCCACGCGGCCAGCAACCCTAGAACGATCAATGGCGCGGACATAAGTATCAGGGCGGCTAGATCTTTTGAAGAAAAGTTACTCACGCTTCACCTCACTCTCGCTTCATAATAGCTCGGCTGCAGTGCCACTCTGGCTTGACTCACGCAACTCTGAACCGCGTACAGACGACCGTGTAATCGTTTACTCATGTACCTTCTATACGTACACACCTTGGCAAGGAGTTCCCCATCCTCATGAGCCTTACAGACACGCCCGAGATCTGGTTCATCACCGGCAGCCAACACCTCTACGGCCGCGAAACCCTCGAGCAGGTGGCCACCAACTCCCGCGCCATAGCTCAATCACTCGACCTCGACCCCACCATCGCGGTACGCATCGTGTGGAAGCCCGTCGTCAAGACCGCGGACGAGATCCTCGCTGTGTGCCGCGAGGCCAACAACACCGAGGCCTGCCTCGGTCTCATGCTCTGGATGCACACCTTTTCGCCCGCCAAGATGTGGATGGCCGGCCTGACCGCGCTGCGCAAACCGTTTCTCCATCTGCATACCCAGGCCAACGACAGGCTGCCTTACGGCACCATCGACATGGACTTCATGAACCTGAACCAGGCCGCCCACGGCGATCGCGAGTTCGGCTTCCTTACCGCGCGCCTTCGCCTGCCGCGCAAGGTCGTTGCCGGCTACTGGAAGGACCCCGACACGGTTCAGGAGATCGCCACCTGGACCCGTGCCGCGCTCGGCTGGCATGAGTCGCAGCACCTCAAGGTGGCCCGCTTCGGCGACAACATGCGCAACGTCGCCGTCACGGAAGGCGACAAGGTCGAAGCCCAACGTGTCTTCGGCTACCAGGTCAACGGCTACGGGGTCGGCGACCTTGTCGAGCGCATGCAGCACGTCTCCGACGCCGAGGTCCAGCAGCTCGTAGCCGAGTACCGGGAGCAGTACACGATCAGCAAGGCGCACGAACGCCCAGAGTCCCTCGCCGTCGCCGCTCGCATCGAGCTCGGCCTGCGCGCCTTTCTCACCGAAGGCGGCTTTGGCGCCTTTACCGACACCTTTGAAGACCTTCACGGCCTTGGCCAGCTTCCGGGTATCGCCACCCAACGCCTTATGGCCTCCGGCTTCGGCTTCGGCGGGGAAGGGGACTGGAAGACGGCCGCGCTCGTCCGCATCATGAAGTGCATGGCGCGGGGGCTGCCCGGCGGCACCAGCTTCATGGAGGACTACACCTACGACCTCGGCGGCCCCGCCGACTCTAAAGTTCTCGGATCGCACATGCTCGAGATCTGCCCCACCATCGCCATGCCCCATGTGAAGCCTTCCCTTGAGGTCCACCCGCTCGGCATTGGCGGCAAGGCAGACCCGGTCCGCCTGGTCTTCACCTCCCCCGCCGGCCCCGCGGTCGTCGCGTCCGTGATTGATATGGGCAGCCGCTTTCGCATGATCGTCAACGAGATCGACGTGGTCACCCCCGAGCACGAACTCCCAAGGCTCCCGGTAGCGCGCACCCTGTGGCTCCCCAGGCCCAATCTCAAGGTGGCCGCCACGGCCTGGATCTACGCCGGCGGTGCGCATCACACGGGGTTCTCGCAGGCCCTCACCACGGAACACCTTCGCGACTTTGCGGAAATTGCCGGCATTGAGTTTGTCACCATCGACGCCCAAACCCGCATCCCCATGTTCCGCAACGAGCTCCGCTGGAACGACGCAGCGTACAAGCTCTTGTGACGCGGGTGACCCGTGATTCGTGATTCACTAATGTCGCCGCACCCCAAATGCCGAGGCACGGAGGTCTCACCTCGATCCCTAAGCGCAAGTTGCGCCTTGTCCCCCTGATTGCCGCTACCTACTTCATGGTCTCCGGCGGTCCCTATGGGCTGGAAGACGTGATCGGGAAAGCAGGCTACGCCCACGCGGTCGTCATTCTCCTGCTCGTGCCCCTGCTTTGGAGTCTCCCCACTGGGCTGATGCTTGGCGAGCTTGCCAGCGCGCTGCCGGCCGAAGGCGGCTACTATGTCTGGGTTTATCGCGCACTTGGTAGGTTCTGGGGGTTTCAGGAGGCCTGGCTCTCGCTCGCCGCCAGCGTCTTCGACATGGCCATCTACCCCGTCACCTTTGTGCTGTACCTGAGCCGCTTTGCGCCCGCCTGGACCGCCGGCTATCGCGGGACCGTATGGGCGCTGGCCGTGGTGCTCGCCTGCCTGCTCTGGAATCTGCGCGGCGCCAGTTCGGTGGGCAACAGCGCCGTCCTGCTTTTCTGTGCCCTGCTCGCGCCCTTTGCCATCCTCACAGTGGCCGCTCTCTGGCACTGGCACGCCAAGGGCACCGGCGCGCTCTTTGCACCGATGTCCACCCGTCGCGACCTCCCCGGTGCCATCTCCGTCGCGATGTGGAATTACATGGGATGGGACAATGCGTCCACCGTGGCCGGGGAGGTCGAAGATCCGCAGCGCAACTACCCTCGCGCGATCTTCGGCGCGATTGCGCTGGTGACCTTCACCTACCTTGTGCCGCTGCTTGCCGTGGCCCTCGCCGGCCTCGATCCCACGCGGTTCAGCACCGGCGCGTGGACCGACGCTGCCCGCAACCTGGCCGGCCCCGGGCTCGCCCTGGCTGTCGTTGCCGGGGGCATGATCAACGGCGTGGGCATGTTGAACCCGCTCATGATGAGCTATGCCCGTGTGCCGTTCGCCATGGCCGAGGACTCGCCCGATCACCCGCCCTTGCTGCCGCGTCTGTTCGCCCGGACCAACGCCCGCGGCGCTCCGTGGTTCGCTCTCGTTGCCTGCGCGGTCCTCTGGTCGCTTGCGCTTCGTTTCAGCTTCGAGCGGCTGATCTCCATCGACCTCGTCCTTTACGGCGCGTCGCTGCTGCTCGAGTTTGTCGCCCTCGCCGTCCTGCGCCGCCGCGAGCCCGGCCTGCCGCGCCCCTTCCGCATCCCGGGCGGACTCCCTGTCTTGCTCTTTACGGGCGCGGGTCCGGCGGCTCTCCTCGTGTTCGCCCTCTGGGCGGCCCGCAACGAGCAGGTAGGCCCGCTTCCGGCGCCGGCGTTTGCTGGGTTGGTCGGCGTAAGTGGAAGCCTGGTCTACCTTGTGGCAGAGAGTCGCCGAAAAGCACGAAGCAGAAGGTCGTGAGCGATGAAGAAGCAAGCAGGAACAGCGAGCAGGAACGAGTCGTTCGTGGTCGCTTTTGCGTCCCGCTTCGGTTCTTTGCTGCTTCTGCTGTTTCCTGCTTCGTCCTGCTTACTGCCCGCTCTTCTCCAAATAGGCTTTCTGCGCCTTGGTCACCAGCTCGCGGGCAAAGGCTGCATCGCGCCATCCGTGCACCTCCACCCGCTTTTTCTCGAGGTTCTTGTAGATGGAGAAGAAGTGCGTGATCTCCTTCAGAATGTGTGGGTAGATTTGCGAATAGTTGGCCACATCATGGAACCGCGGATTCCCCGATCCGACGCAGAGGATCTTCTCATCGCCCTGGCCCTGGTCGGTCATCTCCAGGGCTCCGATGGGCCGTACCTCCATCAGGCAACCGGTGAAGCTTGGCGTGTCCACCAGCACCAGCACATCCAGCGGATCGCCGTCATCGCCCAGGGTGCTCGGAATGAAGCCATAGTCTCCGGGGTAGTGCACCGGGGAATACAGGTTACGGTCCAGCCGGAATACATGCAGCTCTTTGTCATACTCAAATTTCGTCTTGCAATCCAGCGGGATCTCAATCACCGCGTTGACCAGCTCAGGGGCGCGCGAGCCCACAGGAAGCTCCAGGTAGTTCGGCATACGTTTGTCGTCAATCGACTCTCAGTTGGCATTGGGCGCGCACACGCCCGGGCAGAAAGCCGCTCGCCCCGGGACTCCGCACGCTCTGGTCCAGTGTAGCGTCTGCCCTTGCCCCGCCCGTAACTCTGAGGGGTAACCGGGATGCGTTACGGCAAGCTCTGAATCCGCCGTCGCGCTGCGCGGGGGCGCAGCGAAGCCGCTGCCCGGTGCTAGCCTAAAGACCGTGCCCACCCTTGCCGAGTCCACGCCGCAAGCCCCCAGCCGCTTTGTCCGCGCCTGCCTCCGCCAGCCCGTCGACCGCACGCCCGTCTGGTTTCTCCGTCAAGCCGGCCGTTACATGCCCGAGTACATGGCGGTCCGCAAGCACCACAGCCTGCTCGATATCTGCCGCACCCCGGCCATCGCCGCCGAGGTTACCATCACCGCGGCGGAGCGCCTGGGCGTCGACGCGGCCATCATCTTTGCCGACCTCCTGCTGCCCTTCACGCCCATGGGCGTCGACTTCGAGTTCGTCGCCGGCGAGGGCCCTGTGGTTCACACGCCCATCCGCACCCTGGACCAGATCCAGGCTCTCCGCACCGACCGCACCGCCGAGTTGGGCTACGTCGCCGAAGCCATCCGCCGCGTCGCCAAACACTTCGCTTTCCCGAGGACGGGTGCTCCGTCTTCGCCGGAGCAGCGGGCCAAGGTGGGCTTCGCTACCGGTGCCAATGCGCTCGAGGACCAGGACCGTCTCGGCATCATCGGGTTCATCGGCGCCCCGTTCACCCTCGCAAGCTACATGATTGAAGGCGGCTCCTCCCGCAACTACATCGAAACCAAACGTCTCATGTACGCGAGCGCCCTTCGCTCCAGCGATCCTGAGCGCAGCGCAGAACCTCCGTATTCTGCCCGAGAAGCGGGCCAATTCGGCGAGCGCAACACAACCGCGTGGCCGCTGCTCATGGACAAGCTCCTCACGGTGCTTACCGCCTACGCCGCTCAGCAGGTCGAGGCCGGGGCCGACGTCATTCAGATCTTCGATAGCTGGGCCGGCGCCCTGTCCCCCACGGACTTCCGCGAGTTCGTTCTTCCTGCCACGACCGAGCTCGTCCGCCGCGTCCAGGGTTTGGGCGTTCCGGTCATTCTCTTCGGCGTGGACACGGCCACCCTGCTGCCCCTTATGCGTGAAACCCGCGCCGACGTGATCGGTCTCGACTGGCGGACGCCCCTGGACCAGGGCTGGCGCGCCGTCGGCGCCCACACTGCCGTGCAGGGCAACCTCGACCCCATCACGCTGTTTGCTCCCGCAGAGGTGATCGAGTCCCGGGTCCGCGAAATTCTCGCTCTCGCCAACCACCGCCCGGGCCACATCTTCAACCTCGGCCACGGCATCGTCCCGAACACGCCGGTGGACAACGTTCTTCACGTGGTGGACCTGCTGAAGCGCTACGGCAAGGCGCCCCAACCGACCCGCGCGCCTAACGAAGCCCTTAGCGACTGGGCCATCCGCGCCTAGGAGCTTCCACTCCAACGGCAGAGGCGGAGGTCCGCACGCCAGCGCTGGATTGCCGCTGCAATGCCGTCTCAAAGGCTTTTTGCGCCGCGTCCACCGCTCGCCGATAGCCCGCCGGATCGATCCACACGGCATCGCCTTCGATAGACATGCGCTTGCGCTTCCCGAGCAGGTCGAACGTCTGCCCGTGTGAGGCCAGAAAGATGTCGCACGGCAGGGTATGCAGCAAGGCAAAGGTCCGGTTGTAATCGCGGGCGATGCTCGGGTAGGACGGAGCCCGGTTGCGATTGTCCACAAGCCGGTAGCTGGAAAGCACCGTCCAGCTGCCACCGATCACCACATCGCGCAGCCTGCCCGCAGGCTCGCCCGGAAGGTGCACCTTCATCGTCCAGGTGGTGCAGCCTTCCGTATGGCCCGCCGTGCGGTGCGCGATCAGGGTCGTACCGCCCAGGGTGACGGCGTCGCCGTCGTGCAGAACACGGTTCACGTGTGCGGGCGGATACTGCATGCCTTTGCCCGCATGCCCGAAGGCGAAGTCCGTCTTGCCTCCGCTTTCCATCACGGCGGCATCGCCCTCCATAACATCGAGCTGGGCACCGGTCTGGCGCGTGATGGCAGCCGCGCCCCCTGCATGGTCCACATGCGCATGGCTGATTAGCAGGATCTTGAGGTCGCTCCAGCGAAACCCAAGCTGTTCTACGCTCTGCCGGATTTGCGGAGGCGAGGAGGGGAGATTGGCGTTGATCAGGAAGTTTCCGGCTGGCGTTGTGACCAGATAGGCCGCGAGGTCCCGGCTTCCCACGTAGTAAAGGTTGTCCGCGATCCGGAACGGTGGCAGCGGTGTCGTCCAGTCGGGGTCAGTGGCCGCGCGGGCGTCGGGTAGCAGCAAGAGACCGAACCCAAACGCAAGAACGGCACAGATTCGCGAGGGGAGGCGCATTCTTCTTTGCTACCAGACTTCGAAGAGGCAGCTCTCCGCTGTGTACCCACGCAGTAAACTTTGCGCGAAGATGTCCTCTGGTCCGTTGTTGCTTTAAGCTCCGCTACGGCCCAAGCGGCTATACCAAACGGAACCGCTCCCGCATGAGGCGCTGAAAGCGCGGCTTCCAGATCAGGTCGTAGGCCAGCTCTTTGCCCGGAAACATCGCCAGCGCCGCCGTGCGCGCATCGGCCACCATGACCGCGGCCTCGTCGTAGCTCAGGGTGTTGTCCTGCCCGATCACACCCATCACCATGTTCATCATCATCTGCAGCCGCCGCAGCAACTTGGCCTCGTCCTGCGCGGTGATGGAGGGTTGGGGGTCGCCTGTGGAGTCGGGCTTCGCGGTCGCGGGAGTAGGTTGACTCGGGGCGTCATCGCCCGGCTCCACATCCTTCCGCACCTCGCTCACCGAAACCTCCTGACGCCGAAGCCCTCCGGCGTAGCTCATTTATACGCCGCCTCCGTGGTGAAGGTCCCATCCGGCCGAAGCAGAAAGGTCTCAGCGCCAAGCCTGTCCGTACGGAAGGTCCTCACATGGGCGGCCTCCAGACGATCCAGGACCTCCCAGCGGGGATGGCCGAAGGTGTTGTGCTGCCCCACGCTGATCACCGCCGCTCTGGGGGCGACCGCTGCCAGGAACTCCTCGTTGGTGGACGTGCGACTGCCATGGTGTCCTACCTTCAGCAGCGTTACCGGCTGAAGACGCCCCTTCGCCAGCATGGCGGCCTCGCTTGGCGCCTCGGCATCGCCTTCCAGCAGCACGCTGGCCCGCTGCCAGTCCAGCCGTACAACCAGGGAATCGTCATTGCGCGCGTCGCCATAGTTGGCATAGGTCCGTTCCGGCGAAAGCACCGTTGCCTGCAGGCCGCCCCACGCAAAGCCATCGCCGGCCGCGAGCCAGCGTACCTGCACACCCAACTGCGCGGCCTCGGCGAGCAACGCGCGCATCGCCGTGGACTGCCCCGGTTCAAGGCTCAACCAGAGCTCGCGTGGCCGCAGATCGCGCAACACGGCGGGCATGCCGCCGATGTGATCGCTGTGCCCATGGGTGATCAGCACGGCGTCCAGCCGCCGTACTCGCCGCGACCAGAGGAAGGGCGCGACGACCTGCTCGCCCACATCCCACTTCGCCGCAATACGTCCGACCGGTCCGCCCGCGTCCACCAGCAACGTCCGGCCCTGGGGCGAAACCACCAGCAGCGAGTCACCCTGGCCTACGTCGATGGCCGTCATCTCCAGCACGCCCGGATGCACCACGGGCGCAGCGGGCCAAAGCACCGCCGCCGGCAGGGCCAGTGCCGCGCCCAAGCCGGCCCACGCCAGTGCCGCGCGCCGCGTCCGCAGGGCCCAGATAGCGAAGCTCGCCAACACGGCGCAAAGCAGAACGGCGGCCCAGGGCGGCGCGGGTACGCGCAAATCGCCCAGTCGTGCCCGTCCTAGCGCGCCCACGACCGCCCGCACCAGATGCAGGAGCGCGGCAGTCAGTGCCGCCGGAACCATCGACAGCCACGGGCTTACCAGGCTCAGCACAAACGTGGTCACCGCGGCCCCGGCCAGCAACATTGCCAGGGGTGCTACGAAGAGATTGCCCGGCATGGCCAGGGGCACCATGCGGTGAAAGTACACCGCCATAGGCAGGGCCATACAGAGCTCGATCGCAGCTGAAAAGAAGATGGCCTCAGCAACCACCAAAGAGAAGCGCACACAACCTGCCGGAAGGGCGCGCGCCCAGCCTCCCAGGAGATCTCCAAGAAGCTCGCCCCACATCCTCAACCAGACCCGGCGGGCGGCCACCGTGGGCGGAAGGAATGTGTCCAATTCAACGGTACCGAGCTGCTGAACCGTCGACCGCCAGCTCCCCAGTACGCGCTCCCCGAAGGGCACGGCCAGGCCCGCAACCGCTACGATCACCAGCGCGGTCATCTGGAAGCTCGCTTCAAACAACGCCCGGGGATCGGCTCCCAAGATCAACAACGCCGCCGTCCCAAGGGCATTCAGCCCGGATCGCTGCCGGTCCAGCGCACGGGCGATCAGATACAGAGAGCTCATCGCCAGCGCCCGTTGGGCCGGCACGCCGAAGCCGGTCAGCAACGCGTAGCCCAGCGCCAACGCGATCGTGAATCCAACGGCAGGGAACTCCGGTACGCGGGCCCGGCGTAGAAGCCAGAACAACGCCCCAGTCACCATGGCGACATGGAGCCCCGACACCACGAAAAGGTGGAACGTTCCCGTACGCTCAAAGCCTGCCCGCTGCTCCGCGCTCAGCTGACTCCGATCGCCGAATAACATGGCTGCCAGCATGCCCGTGTCGTCTGCGGTGAGCCTGAGCGGCCTGGGCAGGCGACCAATGGGCGCCGTCGCCGGAATCTGCTCCAGGCGGCCAGCCGCCCAGTGCTGCATGGCGGCAAGCTGACAGCGGAAGCCGGGCGGCTGTTGCCGGACAACGCTCACCTTGCGCACCTTCGTTGTGGCGAGCGCGCCCACACCCTGCCCCAGCAGCCAGTCCTCATAGGAAAATGCACCGGGATCGCGATACACCTCGGGCTCGCGCAGCCGGGTGGGCGCTTCGATGACGTCCCCGCAGCGCAGCGGCACAACACCGCCCATCACCGTCAAGCGCAGGCCCCCGGTAAGCGGGACCATGCGGGAAAGGTCCGGCGATACCTCTTCGACGGCCTCCAGCTGCAGATCTACCGACTGAATGGCCTCGCCGGGCTCCGTCTCCCACGCTCCCGGCTCAAGCGCCCAGGGTTCAGTGGCCACGACCGGGGAGCCCTGGATCGGCTTTTGCTGCCGCAGGGACCGCACGGCCACCACCTGGCCCCGGACAGTCCGGCTCAGGCCATCGGCAAAGCGGTGAACCGCCACCTGCCGGTCAACCGGCGGCTGCAGTTGCGCGCACCAGCAGCCCACCACCGCCCACAAACCCAACACGGCCCACCACCCGGCCCGTGGCGCCCACCGCAGGCTTGCCGCGCACAACGCCAGCAGCAACGCAAGGCTCAGGGCCAGCGCTGCAGGCCCGTGCCACTGCCGCGCGCACAGCAGACCTGCCGCAAAGGCCAGGGCCGCCCACAGCATGGGCGCGTCGCGCGCCCGCAGCGGCTCCACGGGGGCTTGGCCGTCCATCCAAAATGTGGCAGCACCAAAGCTCGGCATAGGCGCGCTACCTCGCCCCGATCGGGGAACGAAAACTCAGCTGCTCTACCCTGCCATGCCCGAGTGGCGCAGCACCATCACCGTTTCGAGGTGGTAGGTCTGTGGAAAAAGGTCGATCATGTGCAGTTCGGCGACACTGTACCCGCGCCGAAGCAGCACGGCAGCATCCCGTGCCAAGGTCGTCGGGTCGCAGGACACGTAGACGATTTCGGCTGGACGCAGCTGGGCGATCCGTTCGCAGGCTTCTTCTCCCGCTCCCGCGCGCGGCGGGTCGAGCACGACCAACTCCGGACGGTCGCGCTGAACGACCGCCCTCCGCAAAAATGCAAGCGTCGTGTCCTGGACCGCTGTGTCCCCCGACCGTTGCAGGCCTCTCTGGAGTTCCGCAAGGGCGACCGGGTTGGCTTCCACTGCGGTTACGGCCGCAAACCGCTTTGCCAGCCCCCGCGCAAACAGCCCGACCCCCGCATAGAGATCCCACGCCAGGCTGCCACGGCGATCGGCACACACAAGCGCGACCATCTGCGGCAGCAGAAAGCGGTTGACCTGAAAGAAGCTGCCGCGCTTCAACCAGAAACGCTCCTCGCTCACCGCGTAGGTCAGTCCGTCGGCGCCCCACGACGCCAGCACCTCCATGGCGCGCCCTGAGGGGACGTGCAGCCGGGAGGCGCCCATGGAGCGCAGAGGAACGCCCTCTTTGGTGAGAAATTGGCCCAGCGGGTCCAAGCTGCCCTGGGCCAGCGGAATCTTTCCCGGACACAGCAGGTGAATCTGCAAGTCGCGCTGATCGGGTCCGCAGAGGATCTCCACCTCGGCTGTCGCGCGCAGCCAGGCAGCGGCGCTCCGGTCCACGTCTGCCGCGCGCAGCAGGGCTTGGGCGGCGTCCCAAAGCACCGGCGCGGCAATCGGGCACATCGTGACAGGGAGAAACTCGTTCGTTCCCCGGCGGCTGTAGCCAAGCCGGAGCGCACCGTCCACTGTACGCACGCGCAAACGGATGCGGTTGCGGTACTCCCAAACGTGCGGCGACGCCCAAACGCGCGCTTCGGGCAGGCTCGCCAGGCCCGCGCGCTCCAACGTCTCCTGCAAGATGGACGACTTCATCGTCAGCTGCGCCGCCTCACTCGCCATCTGGTACTGGCAGCCGCCGCACACGCCGAAGTGGACGCAACGTGGCTGAACCCGCTGCGGGGAGGCCTCCAAAATCCGCAGCGAGGGGGAGAGCCCTTCAGACACTTGCACCCGTTCGCCAGGCAAAGCGAACGGCACGAATACCACGGTGCCGTCGGGCGTTCGGGCCAGACCGTCGCCTCCGTAGACAGCCTTTTCCACCTGTAACGCAGGCTCCGCCGTCATGTCCCCGGCGCCTCGCGCTCGCGGTCCGGTCCTGGCGCGCTTTCCGCCTCGCCGACCGGCATGTAAAAGAGGCTTAGCCGTGGCAGGCGGCGCGCCTCAAACAGCCGCTTCTGCACGAACTGCTCGCGGATCTGGCGTAGTTGCACGGCGCCCAGACGTGCCCGATAGGGCGCAAGCTCTCCTTCGGCTTCGTCCCGCACACGCAGCAGTTCCGCCTCGGAAACGCTGGTCAGCAGCGCCGCCTGGAGGCGTTCGTCCAGCAGCGTGAGGGTGCGATCCAGGGTGTGCAGGGCCGGGTCGCCTTCCGCGCGCACAGTGCCGGCTAGCTCGCGCAGCCGTGTCGCCGTCGAGTGCAGGGATTCCTTCCAGACGGCCGCCTCGGCTGCCGCCCCGGACACCTGTGCTGCGAGCGTGGCGGCGTTCCGCTCCAAAAACTCCGCTACGCGCTCGGTTTCAAAGCCCGTCTCACGCGCGACCGCTTTCTCCTCGTGGGCCCCGATGGAAGCTTCCGCCATCGCGGCAGCCGCTTCCAGGACGGCCTGGGCACACCAGGCCAGCCCGTTCACCTTGGCCAGCCGGCCTTTCGCACGGCTCTTGCGCTCTTGGTACTTATCGAACGCCGTATCGATGCCGCGCAACACTGCAGCCAGGGGGATCTCCGCTTCACGCCAGGTCTCAATCAGCGCCCAATCCAGGGTGGAAAGGAGCAGCAACGACCCTCGCCGCGCCGTGAAGCGCTCCTCGATCTCGCTGAAATAATCGAAGTAGTTCATGGGAGTAAGCGGGTCAGAACAAGAAGTGTCGCAGGCGGCAGAGTGCCGGATCCTCATCCACGCCTGCTCTTACTTACGGCCCCGCGCACGCTCCTGATTGCGCTCCCAGATCAGTCGCAGGCCGTTGAGGGTCAGCATGGGCTCGACCCGCTGCACATACTTGCAATCGGGCGCAATGAGACCCGCGAGCCCGCCAGTGGCTACGGTCTTTGTATCCGGCCCGAGTTCGTCGAGCATGCGGGCCAGGATGCCGTCGACCAGCCCAATGTACCCGTAGTAGAGCCCGATCTGGAGGTTGTCGGTGGTGTTAGTGCCGATGATCTTGGGGGGCTTCTTGATCTCGACACGGGTCAACCGGGCCGCGCGAGTGAACAGCGCCTCCGCAGAGATCCCCAGGCCCGGCGCGATGGCGCCTCCCAAGAACTCGCCCTTTCGCGACACCACGTCAAACGTGGTCGCCGTGCCCAGGTCCACCACGATGGCCGGCCCCCCCAGCAACTCAAACGCGGCCACGCAGTTCACGATGCGGTCCGCCCCGGCTTCATTGGGATTGTCGGTCAGCACAGGTACGCCGGTCTTGACCCCCGGCTCGACGAAAAGTGGGCGTACGCGGAAGGTGCTTTCAAACAGCCGGCGCAGGGTAGCGTCGAGCGGCGGCACCACCGAGGAGATCGCCACACCCGAGACGTCGCCCGTCTTCAACCCGTGCAGGGTGAACAAGGCGTTGAGCAGGACGCCGATCTCATCGGCCGTTTGCCGGTAGGGTGTGGTGATTCGCCAATCGGCGAGCACGCGGCCCGGTTCCGCCGCCTCCGTCCCGGCAAACACGCCCATCACGGTGTTGGTGTTGCCCACATCTACCGCTAACAGCATTGAGGCTTTTCCGTTTCCGCAAGATCCCGGCTAGAGCTCGCGCACGCCGCCCGAGCGCACCGTTCGTTCTCGTCCCGGCTCGCCGCCGCGCTCGCACCACACCCGCAGAAAGCCCTGCGCGTCCAGCCCGGCCGTCACGCCAGTATAGCCGCCGTCCTCCGGCACATGGACGCGTTTGCCGCGGACCCAGGTGGAGGCTTGCTCAAGCCGGGCCAGCACTCCCGGTCCGCGGTCGCGCCCTGCGTAGGCGTCCTCGAGTTTGCGCACATTCAGGCACAGGTGATCGAGCAGTGCGATCAACAGCGGTTGCCGGTCAGGACTCTGCCAGCCCTCCAGGAACAGTGACGTCGCTGTGCCGGCCAGCTCCGGAGGAAACGCACGATGCGCCACATTGAGCCCGATCCCGATTACGGCATACTTCAGCATGGCGGGCTCATGGTCTTCCTGCGGGCGTACCGCCGCTTCCACCAGCACACCGCCGAGCTTTCGACTGCCCCGCACATCGCGAGTGACGAGGTCGTTGGGCCAGCGGATGTCGGCGGTAAGGCCCGTCACCTCGCGCACCGCGTCCCATGCGGCCAGCCCGGCTGCAAGCGACAGGTCAAACGCCGCGGCGGGAAGTTGCGGCGAGAACAGGGCACTCACGTAGAGACCGTCGCCCGGGGCCGAGTGCCAGCTGTGTCCGCCACGTCCGCGGCCCGCTGTCTGGGCGTCCGCTACCCAGACGCCATGCCGCACGCCGGCCTGCGCGGCTTGGAGCGCCGCATCATTTGTGGAGACGAGCTCGGCAAAGTGCTGCACGCTGCCGCTCAGCACCGTGTGCGCCAGTGCCGCGTTCACGTCCGGGGCGTCGATGGTGTTGCCTTGGCGTACGCTCCTGATCATCGGCTCATCCTACCGCGCACCCTGGGGGCGGGGCCTGCATCCAACCAGCGATGCCCCCGGGGTTCCCCCATGCCTGCTGAACTTGCCAGTCCTCTCACCCACCAGGTCGCCATGCTGATGATGGTGGCGCTGCCGGTTGCCTGCGCTGCCTGGACGGTGACGCATGAAGAAGTGTTCCGGGAACCGCGAGACTTTTGCAAGCAGCAGAGTCAACGGGCCAAGGCGCTGCCGCAGCGGAAGTTCTTTTACCTGTTTACCTGTGAGTATTGCTTTTCGCACTATGTGGCTGCGCTGGCGCTCCTTTTGTTTCAATACCGGCTGCTGTATACGGGCTGGCGCGGCTTTGTGGTGGCGTGGTTTGCCGTGGTGTGGGTGGCGAACTTCTACATGAGCCTATACAACCGGTTGCGCCTGGACATCAAGCATGAAAACGTCGCCATCGCGGTGGAGCAGGAGGCACTACCCGCAGATTCACCGCAGGCACAGTAGGCGGAGCTCCTGCAGCTAACGTCTGCTCCCGCTGCGCCATCTGAACGCTGAAGAGGGATCGTATGGCAGAGCCAAGCAAATCGCAACCAGCATCCGAGCCGCGCGGCTTCGGTGAGCGTACCCGGGGACTTGCGGGGGAGTACGCCCACGAGCAGGGATGGGGACTCGACGTCGAAGAGCGCACCAAGCTCCCCGATCAACCGCAGGATGCCGACGGCGGGACCGATTACGAATATGGAGCCCGCGACTTTGGCGACGAGCCGGTGAACACGGCCATCGGTCACCAAAGCCAAACGCAAAACGAAGCAGCGCCGTCCGTCAAACCGGCCCGCGAAAGGGAGTAACGATGTCCAAAGAACACAGTCATTCAGCCAGCAAAGAGTCGCTCGCCGCCATGCGCGAAAACGATGCGCACACCACAGGGGAAAACGACGCTGTTCCGGGTGCAGGCAGCGTGCATGCTCACTCGCCCGCGGCGCACGAGGCCGGGGCCAAGCCGCACACCAAACCTGCAGAAAACGAGCGGGCCCTGATCACCGCAGAAGAGGAACGGAGCCACCGCCTGAATCGCGGCGCGGACAACAACCGCGGTGCGGGCGCAGGCCTGCGCGGCGATTCGGGCACCCGGGGCCAATAAGAGGGCGTAGTTGCGAGAGCGATCGCGAGATTCTCGCTAAGCCGTTCGAATACGTGAAAGGCGCTGCCTTCCGGTAGCGCCTTTCCTTCTCTCATGACGGCTCTACAAGCGAGGCACTGTCCGCTGTGCGCGAGCCACCATGGCTCCAGCGCTGTGCAGCTAGCTCTGGGTGACCTTCTCCTGAGTTGCTCGCTCCTTGCTGCCGGCGCTGTTGGTGATGCCCTGGGCGTCACCCTGTGGCGACGCAGGGGCGTGCGATCCTGTACTCGAGGGCTACAGGTTCCGAAACAACTCCGACAGACTCATCTTGAAGCCCAGCGCAATGATCTCCAGCATGGGAAGGGAAATCGCCTTGCATCCCCGCTCCACGTCGGAGATGTAGCTTCGGTCGATGCCGAAATCGACAGCCATGCGCAACTGGGTGAGGCTTCGTTCGTTACGCAATTGCCGAAGGCGCAGGCCGAATCGGCTGCTGATATCGAGGGCTAATCGGGGTTGGGCTTTCGCTTGAATCAGGTACATCGCCGGTCGATGTGCGGAGGTGATGTTCCTAACAGAGGAAACATTGGCAGGCATTCGAAAGAGTTCTCCTTAGCAGTGGCTCAGTTTAATCTCGGGCCCAAGGCAGTCAGGTGCGACGAAGAGCCGTCGTTAGGCTCTTAGAAGGGGAGTATCTACAACCTACTATGAGATAGCCTCCTCTTTGCACCTGGTGTCGCCATTGCCGGGCATTCTGCGTAAATTCAGGGCTTTCTCAACTAGTTGTGCTCTGGGAAAAACAATTTAGGCAACAAAGACGCGCCGTAGAGGGACAGCTTAGTTACCAAAGCCTGCCATGATGCAAACCGTGGACTTCCCACCTAGTTACTAAAGGCGTGTCTGTCCTGAAATCCACCTTCTTACTTACCGGCTTGAACCCAGCACTCATGTCAGAGCTCTTAGGCTAGGATCAGGTAGAACCGATGCGCCTTGACGTTCCTCCGTGACGTCGCGCACCTACAGCGGAACGGAGTGAGGTGAGGCAGCGCTTCTGCCGTTCTTTCAAGGAGGGTTCTTGGGCAATTACAGCTATCGCGTGGCAAACGCGTTTCTAGGCAGCGAGTTGCTGCCGGTATCCCTACGCACAAGGGCGATGCGTCTTGCGGGTTTCGATATATCCCGGAAGACGACGATCTGGGCCGGGGCCAACCTGCGTTCCAAGCGGATCAGGATAGGGTCGGGCGTTTTTATCAACGTGGGGTTTTACCATGATGGCTATGAGTGGCTCGAGGTCGGGTGCGATGTGCGCATTGGGCCCTATGTGCGGATCATCACGGCCACTCATGACATCGGCCCGCCACATCAGCGCTGCCTTATCGAGGTCGTTAGCAAGCCGGTAGCGATCGGCGATGGCTGCTGGATCGGCTCCGGCGTCACCATCATGCCGGGCGTCACCATAGGGAAGGGATGTGTGATCGCGGCCATGTCCCTGGTTCTGAAAAGTACCGAATCGAATGGTCTGTACGCGGGCACGCCCGCTCGGCGTATCCGCGACCTCGACCTTTGACGTCCCGGCCCCGCCCCGCGCGCGCTTTGCTGGGATAGTAGGCCTGGTTCATGATGGCCGGTGCGGGTGTGCTGTAGTACGCGACCCGCCAAAGCAGAACTTCCCCTCTTTGGGGGTTGTAGGGACTGCTTAGGGGTGACCGTCTCGGGGCTGCTATGGATGCTGGATCGAGCAGTCAGCTGTTCAGTCCATCTAGTCAGTCCACCTGATCAGCGCAGAAGGCTCAAGCCGCAGGCAACGCGTGCAGCGCCGCCTCGGCCTTCTGCTTCAACGCCATGATCTCAGCAGACTGCTTCCTGAGCCCCTCCACAATGTGGACCGGCGCCTTGGCGAGAAAGCTTTCGCTGCCTAGCTGCTTTTCCGCAGCCGTCAGCCCTTTGTCCAGCTTGGCCAGCTCCTTGGTGAGCCGTTCCCGCTCCGCGCCGACGTCCACCTGCCGTTGGTACAGCACCGCCACGTCGAACGATGCCGTTGAGCGAGCGTTGTTGCCGGTAAGCGGTTCGCTGGCCAGCGTCACACCGCTTACACGCGCCAGACGTGCCAGCAGATCGGCATGCGCGTCCACGAGGGCACCGACGCGGTCGGCGGCATGCACCTCGATGGGAGCCGTCTCTTTTTCCGGTACGCCCAGCTCTTTACGCAGTCCGCGCACGGTGACCACCAGCTCCTGCAGGGTCTGCATGGCGGCAACGCTCGCCGCTTCGGAAGCGAAGTCTTCCGGCTGCGGATAGCGCGTCAGCGCGATCGATCTGGCCGGCACCGCCGTCCCTACCTGCCCATGCAGCGCGTGCCAAAGCTCTTCGGTAAGGAAGGGCATGAAGGGGGAGAGCAGCCGCAGCGCCGCTTCAAAGGCGCTTACGAGCGCGCCCAGGGTCAGCGCGACCGCGGGAGTCTTTTCGCCGGCAAAATCCAAACGAATCTTTGCAAGCTCAACGTACCAATCGCAGAATTCGCCCCAGAAAAACTGGTATACGGCCTGTGCTGCCTCGTCGAACCGGTACTCTCCAAGGGACCGGTGAACACTGGCGGCCACGGCGTGAAGGCGCGCAAAGATCCAGCGCGTCTCGAGTGGTGTGTCGTCGGGCAGGGCCGTTGGCTGGCCAGTGTCGCCCGCGAGCGGCGTTTGGAGCGAGACCCGGTACCCCGCCTCGCGTCCGCGCTCCAGCTGCAGTGCCAGAAAACGTGCTGCATTCCAGATCTTGTTGGCAAACGCGCGATAGCCCTCGGTGCGCGCTTCACTGAACGCGATGTCGGTTCCGGGCGAGGCTTGGGACGCGAGCGTGAAGCGCACGGCGTCGGTCCCATACTGGGTGATGATCGCGATCGGATCGATCACATTGCCTTTGGTTTTGGACATCTTTTCCCGGTTGGCATCGCGGATCAGACCGTGGATGTAGACCTCGCGAAACGGGACCGTCTCGGCCAGCGACCGGCGGCTGCCGTCGCGCATGGGGACCTCCGCCATGAGATGGCAGCCCAGCATGATCATGCGCGCCACCCAGAAGAACAGAATGTCGAAGCCTGTGACCAGCAGATCGGTGGGGTAGAAGCGCGCCAGGTCTGCCGTCAGCGCATCGGTGCCATCCCATCCGAAGACGGTGAAGGAAAGCAGCCCCGAGCTGAACCAGGTGTCCAGCACGTCGGTCTCCTGCCGAATGTCCGTGATGCCGCACCCGGAACACGATCCTGGCGTATCGACTGTGACGGTGATCCTGCCGCAGGCCCCACAATGCCATGCCGGGATACGATGGCCCCACCACAACTGCCGCGACAGGCACCAGTCGTGCAGGTTGTTCATCCACTCGAAGTAGGTCTTGGCATAGTTCTCCGGCGTGAACCGGACCTGGCCGTCGCGCACCGCCGCAATCGCCTTGGCCGCAATGCTTTCGCCGCCGGTGGCAGGCTCTTTGTTCACGGCCAAAAACCACTGCATGGACAACCGTGGCTCGATCGTCGCGCCCGTGCGCTGACTGGTCGCCACGGCCATCGCATGATCCTTCACGCCGACGAGCGCTCCTGTGGCTTGCAGGTCCGTCAGCACGCGTTCTCGCGCCTCGTAACGGTCCAGCCCGTCGTAGGGCGATCCCGGCAGCGCGATGCGCGCGCGCTCGTCCATGATGGTCAGCTGCGGCAGGCTGTGCCGCTGGCCGATCGCAAAGTCGTTCGGGTCATGCGCCGGCGTCACCTTTACGGCTCCGGTCCCAAACTCCGGATTCGCCCACGCATCGGCTATGACGGGAATTTCGCGTCCTACCAGAGGCAGCACCAGCCTCTTGCCGACCATCGCCCTATAGCGCTCGTCGGATGGATTGACGGCAACAGCCACATCGCCCAGCATCGTCTCCGGGCGCGTGGTCGCAATGGTGATCGATCCGGAGCCGTCCGCCAAGGGATACCGTATCTCGTACAGCTTGCCCGCGCGCTCCTCATGCACCACCTCCAGATCCGAAACCGCGGACTGCAGCTGAGGATCCCAATTCACGATGTATGCCCCGCGGTAGATCAGGCCCTGGTCCCACAGGCGAACGAACGCCGCACGCACCGCCCGGCTCAGCCGGTCGTCCATCGTGAAGTATTCGCGAGTCCAGTCCACACTGGCGCCGAGGCGCCGCATCTGCTCTGTGATCGCGCCGCCGTACTCCTGTTTCCAGGTCCATACGCGCTGGGTGAAGGCCTCTCGTCCCAACTCCTGCCGGGTTGGGCCACCTTCGGCCTGCAACTGTCGCTCCACCATCATCTGGGTTGCGATACCGGCATGATCGGTGCCCGGCACCCACACGCTGCGTTCACCCCGCATGCGGTGCCAGCGGGCCAGAATGTCCATCTCGGTCTGGTTGAGCATGTGCCCCATGTGCAGACGTCCGGTGACGTTGGGCGGGGGCAGCAGCTGCACGAACCGGCCCTGGCCGCCTGCTTCCAACGAAGAGGGCGTCTCTACCGCAAAAAGTTGTTCCTCGATCCAGTACCGCGCCCACTTTTCTTCGATCGCCGCAGGATCGTATGCCTTCGGAAGCTCAGCATTCATAGACTTCCAGCCTAGCAGGGCAGCGAAGGCAAACTCCGCCAGCTTTCACAGCTAAAAGCTGTACCGCAACCCAGCCTCCACGCGACGTCCGTTGTCGGCCTGGAACGGCATCCCGAAGAAGGGCGACCCCAACACGCCACCGACCTGGGTCACGTTGGTGTGGTTCAGCGCATTCGCGGAGCGCAGATTCACGGTCAGCGTTTGCTGGTGCTCGGCTTTCGCATTGTGCGTGAGAGTGAAGGCGCGCTGGAGGTTGGCATCCAGGTAGAACTGCCAGGGGAGCACGCCCAGGTTGCGCTGCAGGACCCCCGTGCCTCCCGTCGCCAGCAGCAAGCCGTAGCGCGTCGGGATCGCCCCTGGTGTGCCCGGGGGCGCATACTGCGGGCGGTCGTTGAAGTTGCCGTCGCCGTTGTTGTCGAAGCCTGTGGTGATGTTGTAGTGCCCATCGCCCCCGCCATGAAAGTCGCCGCTCAGGATGACCTTGCGCGGCAACGTCAGGCTTGCATTGCCAAACAGGTTCCACACCGGTTGATTGCTGCGATGCGCAAACTCGCCTGCATCGGTGTAAGCGCTCTGCGGCTGAAAAAAGGTGCTGTCGTCCGTATCGTCCACCAGGTTGACCCGCACTCCGCCAAAGAACAGTTGCACCCGCTTGAGCGTGTGCTGCTCGATCCCGGCAAAGACAACGTTGGCACGTCCCTGGCCGCTGGCCTGCACCTGGAGCACATTGACGTTCGGCGTGAGCGGCCGCGGCCCCGTCGGATTGCCGCTGAACGGCGAGTTCACGTTGAGGGTTCTGCCGATGTTCCACAGCCGCCCGATGTAGTAATCCAGCGACAAGTTCCAGCCAAACGGAAGGGTGCGCGTCCCGCCGATGTTTTCAATGGCGTAGCTGCCGTTGCTGAGGTGAGGACTGATGGTGCGCAGGCTCCGGATCACGGTGCCGCCGGTGAGCGGGCTGCAGGTGGTCCCGCTTTGCGGCCCGCAATACGCCGGGTTGTACACCGTGCTGGTAATCCGGGCGGTGCCGTCTTCCCGCAGAATCTCCATCCAGTCCCGCCCCTGGAACTGCGTGGCAAATAAGCCCGCATGCGCGTGCAAGGTCCAGGTACCTTTCTTGGTGGGCGACCACAAGAGGCCCGCTCGCGGCGTAAGCCCATCCAGGGTCACCGGATCATCCTGCCAGAAGTATCGCAACCCCGTGGACAGGTGCACACCTTTGCCCACGTTCCAGTCGTCCTGGATAAACAGCGCGTCCCGGATCTGCGTGAACGAAAGCGACGGCGTGCCGGTAACCCCGGTGAACGCCGTAGGCGTGCCGCCCGGTAGCCCGAGCACCGCGCGCCGGTATTGCTCCACCCCCGTGATGGTTGCTGTTTGCGCGCCGATGGGGACGCCGTTCGCGTCCAGCAACGGCCCTATGCCCCCACCGAACTGATAAGTTCCGTTGAACCCAAGCGTCTGCTGGTCGTTGTGATGATTGGTGGCCAACTCTGTGCCGAACTTCAGGGTGTGCCTGGTCGTGGTCAGGATGGCATCGTCGTCCAGCTCTGTGCGGAGGTAGTGGAGACGCTGGTCGCCCACAGAGGCGCCGCCGCCGGTGAACGCCCCTGCTACCTGCACCTGAGGCGCGACGGAGGAGGGAACATCGGTCTCGCTGTCCCAGCTCAGGGACGCCCTCGCTTCATGCATCAGGTGCGTCGAGATCGTTGTCACGTCGGTTACCCGCAACGTGTGCTCGGAGTTTCCGCTGTCGTAGCCGGCCTCGGCCAGTGTGGTTCCCCCGACGCCCACGTTCACCAGATGGTTGACGTCCGCCGAGTACGTCACGATGAATGTGTTCTTTGCGCCCAGCTGCCAATCCACGCGTGCCTGGCCCACCCACAGGCGTTGCGGCGTCGGTACATCCGCCAGCGTGCTCACGGTGTGACCGGCGCGATCGAGCGTTGCCGCATTGACCACACCCACGTTGTCGATCGAGCGATGTTCCAGATCCAGGGCGAAGTCCGCCCCCTTGCGCAGCGGCCCGGTGAGTTCAAAGCCGTAGCGTTGCTTCCCCAGCGAGCCGCGGCTGGTCGAAAACGGATCCCGTGCATTCATCCAGGAACTGCTGTTGGTGGTAAACAGGGCACCGTGAAACGCGCTCTGCCCCGGCTTGGTATAGACCTCCACGCGGCCTCCGTTGAAGGGCGGCTCCCGGTACTCGGCCGAGTACATGTCCGGGTTGACCTTGATGTACGCAATCGAGCTCTTGGGCGGCAACTTGCTGGTGTCCTGAAAGCCGTCCACCGCGATCGTCGTGTTGGCCGGGCTGCCGCCGCTGGCGGCGCCGAGCTGCTGCAGTTCACGCTGCAGGTCGTCGGGATCATCGGCCAGGGACTGCAACTGCTTGCCGGAAAGGGTCTGCGACGCGCCGGTCGCCTGGGTGTCGGGTGCGGTGACCTCGTCGGCGTTGACGTCCACGCCGATCTGCACGGTATCGGGCTTGAGCACGAGTTGCATCTCGCCGGCCCGCGGCAGCTTCAGCGGCACGCTCTGCGCGGCGAAGCCCTCCGCCTGCACCGTAAGCGTATGGGGGCCCGCGCTCACACATTTGAACTGGAAACGTCCGTCGCTCCCACTGCGAAGTGCTTGGCTTCCGTCCAGAAGCAACACCGCGCCGGGGACCAGCGCCTGTGTGCTGTCGCGGACGGTGCCGGACAGCGTGAGGGTCTGCGCGCCGTGGCATGCCGGTGCCGCCGAGGGTGGCGTCGCGACCTGCGCGTAGCCGCGGGGGAGCGCAAGTGCCGCGAGGGCGGCCACTGCGGTGAGGCTCTGCATGGTGGGGTCTCCGAAGAGCCGAAGCGAACCCGGACCGCAACAGAGCGCGCCCGAGGTGTTCGACTCCTGCACACTCCCTACGCTGTCTCTGGCGCACCGGTTCCGCAAGCCGATCCGTTCCGTGCGGAGACCCGTTACGATGCAGGTTCCCGGGGAATGCGGTGCGGCGCTTCGAGGTTCTCCGCTGCACTTGAAGGCAAAACAGAAGGGCAGCGCCGAAGCGCTGCCGGTGTCCGTCACGGCCAAAGGCTAGAAGGGGTTCAGTTTGTCCACGCCCTTCTTCTTCTTGTGCTTGCTGGAGCTTTCGTCGTTCTTATCGAACTCCGGCTTCGGGTTCTTCTTCTGATTGGGCGCTTTGGTCTGGGCTGCCGGTTGTGGATGTCCCTGCACCTCGTTCACCGCATCCGGGGCGGCAGCAGGCGCCTCAGCCACGGGCAGTGGAGCGTTGTCGGGCGGCTTTGGCGCAGTAATGCCAAAGTTTGGGTCTGGCTTCCCGGTAGCGGCTGGCGCATCGCTGGCGCGGTCCGTGATCGGAGCGCCGGTCATGGCGCCCGGCGTCAGCACATCTACGCCAAGCGAGGCTCCGCCGCCACCCACGCGCGCGCCCCCGCCAGTGGGTGCCGGGTTGGCCTCGGTCATGGTGCCCGTGGTGCGCTCACCCTCGGTGGTGCCACTGCCCACGTCCGACAACGTAAGCGGGGCCCCCGCCCCCGCCGGCGCGGGAGTCGGTTGTGCCGGACCCGGCTCATTGTTCGCGGCGGCTGCGGCGGCTTCCTTGGCAGGCTCCGCAGCCTTCGGGTTGAAGGCTGCGGCGTAGTCGGCCTCGATCTGGTGCACGATGGTGGGGGCGACTGTGGGCTTGGCGTCTTCCAGCGGCGGGGCCCCTAGCTGGGCCGCTGTCACCGTGTCCGGTTTGCGAACAAGGAGCAGCTCCAGCCGCTTCCGCATCGTGTACTGCGCCCGGCTGCCTTCCAAAGCATCGCTCGCTGCTACCTGCTCCGCCGTCGGCTGTGGAATCGGCAAATTCATGGAGGCCAGGCGCTCTTTTGCGTCTTCAGCGTGCGGGGCCGCTGCGTGCTCCAGCACCACCGCGCGATAAGCCGCGGCCGCCTTGCCGTCGTACTCCTGTTCCAGCCTGGCTCGTGGCGCTTCCGGCATCTGCGTCTGGGCGCGCACGACCCGCGCCTCCGCCTCGTAGGCGTCCCCGATGCCGATCAGTGTGTCGTCCATGTGGCTGAACAGCGGATAGGTATCGACCACCGTCTGGTAGCGTGCAATCGCGCCCGGATAATTGTTGTGCGTGGCATAGAACGCGCCCAGATCGAACTCCCGCTGCGCGAGCACCTCCTGCACATCGCGGAGCTTCTGCGTTGCCTCGGTCAGGACCGGCTTGGGAGCATCGGGGTAGGTCTTCAACATCGTCCGGTACTGGTCTTCGGCCTTCAGCGCTTTGGAGTAATCACGGTCCGGCACGTCCATTTGCTTGAGGTAAATGTCCCCCATGCGCATCTGCGCCTCAGCGGCTTCATGCGAGTTCGGAAAGAAGGTGATGAAGTCGCCGTACTCCTGCTCGGCCTGAGCCATCGCGGCAGAGCCGCCCTCCTTGAACCAGCAGTCCGCATACGCCAGCTTGGCGCGCATAAGGTATTGCGAGTCCGGGTAGGTGCTCATCAGAGTCTGCAGGTCCAGTCGCGCCACGTCGTAGTGACCTTTCTTCTCCTGCAACAGCGCCTTGTCATAGAGCTGCTTGTCGGGCAGGCTTCCGTCCTTGCCGATCAGCGGGTTGTACTTTTGCTGCTTGCGCAACTCGGCCCGGGTGTCCTTGCTTTGCACGGTGCGTTCATCCTTCGCGACGTGCTCTTTGGGCTTCTTGGCCGCAGCGCTCTCCTTTGCGGGCGCCTTCACCTTCGGTGCGGCTGTGGTGTTGTTGCTTTCGTCCGCAGGATCGTCCTTCTGGATCCACTTGTGCTTCCGGGGAGCCGGTGCGGGGGTGTCCGCGGTCTGTGCGGCAGGCGCACTGGCCGTATTGTCCGGCGACGCTGCCCCTTGCTGCGCCTGCCCAGGGGTCCCGAAAAGCAACACGAGCAACGCTGTTGCAGCGGCCCAGCCCGCGCGGCTATGAGGGAAAAAGTTCGGCTTGCCTGCCTGCATCCACCACTCCTGCTGCCGGCTTTACCTGCCGCCGGCGTTCCTCACCATTCTAGGCTGGCGCGGCAGAATCCGCCTACCGGCCGCCCTTCTCCGGAGCCCGCTCTCGATCCGTCCTCCAGCCAACACCAGCTAAACCCTTACCTGGGTCGCTTCCCGTGCTGTCTGAAGCAGCGTACGCGCATTGTCTTCCGTCCGCCCGGGTTGAAAGACAGCCGAGCCAGCGACCAACATATCCGCTCCCGCTTGGACGACGGACGCCACTGTATCGTGAGCGATCCCGCCATCCACCTCGATGCGGAAGTTGAGTCCCATCTCCCGTCGCATGCGCCGAAGTTGCGCGATTCGCTCCACGGAGCGTGGCAGGAATCTTTGCCCGCCGAAGCCAGGGTTCACACTCATCACCAGCACGTGATGCACCATCGGCAGCACTTCGACCAGCAGCTCCACCGGGGTCGCCGGGTTGATCACCACGGCTGGTTGGCAACCATGGTCGACGATCAGCTGCAAGGTCCGGTTAAGGTGCCGGCAAGCCTCCCAGTGCACCGCAATAAAGTCCGCTCCCGCTTCGGCGAACTCCGGAATGAACTTGTCCGGGTCTTCGATCATCAGGTGGCAGTCCAGCGGCAGCTTCGTTACGGACCGGATGGCCTTCACCACGGGCGGCCCAAAGGTGATATTCGGTACAAAATGCCCGTCCATGACGTCCACGTGGACGATGGTGCCTCCACCTTGCTCAGCCCTGGCGATCTCCTCGGCCAGGTGGGCGAAGTCCGCCGCCAAAATCGAAAACGCCAACTCAATCAACGCAGGTTTCCCCCGGTTCCGTCCCCCGCAGAATAGCAGCGTGGCTCTTTCGTCCTTTGCGGACCCGCAATGTCCGCAAGTCTCGCGTGCCTGTAGATCCGGCCGCTCCTTCTACCCAAACGTCACGCAGGATACCTCCCCCGCGTCTACTGCAGCGGATCTCCCGGGAGCGGCGCTTTGCTTCGACGCCCACGTTTCGGCAGCACCGCGACCGTTCGTTCCACCCCCTCCCGGCCGGGATGCAACACCCGGGTCTTGCTCTCCCTGCCTTCCTTATCGGCTGCTTTTGCCAGAACTTTAGCGCCATCCCGGTCAACGGCAGCGGCTTCCACAGGAGGCCCAAGCACAACGCGCGCGGCCGCGTTCAGCAAACGTCGCACAGGCCAGCTTCCATCTGGATTTGGCAGCAGCACCTTGCCCGCTCGCTGCTTTTCCGGCCGGTAGTACCACCGCTTGAACAGCGCCAGCGCATCCCCACGCAGAGACGGATCCGGCTCCCCCGCCTCCCGAACCTCGGACGTCAACCGCGCAAGTGTGTCGTGTGCGCGTTGTTCCGGGGAGGAGGCAAGACCCTGACCGCTGCCTTCCGGCACCGCGCTCACCATTAACGGCTGCGCAAACAAGCTGGATCCTACCGCTGTCTGCTCGCGCACCGCACGCACCCCGAGGGTCGAAAGGCGCCCCGGCCCCACCAGCCGGCCATCTTCCAGCAGAAACACAGCCGCATCCTCGCTCGCCTCGCCCTCCTGGCTCACCGCCGTTTGCACAACCAGCGCCCGGACCTCGCTGGCCGCGCGGACCAGCGGGTCGGCCCCTTGTGCCACCGTTTTCACCTTTTCCCATTGGCGGTGCAGCGCAGCCGCGCGCTCGAAATCCATGGCCTCACTCGCGGCTTCTCGTTCGCTGGCGATCTCCGCCATCAGGCTTTCGCCGCGGGTGCGCAGGTAGGCAAAGACCCGCTCGGCCTCCGCGCGGTAGGCCGTTCCGCTGACCGCCGCCTTGCACGGCGCCAAACATCGGCCCATCTCTCCATACACGCAGCCCGGATGCGCGGGATGCACCTCCAGGTCTTCATGGCAGCGCCGCACCTTGAACAGCTCGCCCACAGCCTCGGCGACGCGCTCGGCGGCAGCGCGGGAGGCAAACGGCCCGAAGCTTTCCCGGAGCGCCCGCCGGCTCATCTTGTTTGACACAAAGACGCGCGGGTGCTCATGCTCCATGGTCACCCGGAGGAAGTACGGGCAGTTGAGCCGCAGCCGTCTACGGGCCTCTGCTTCCCCGAACAACGCATGCGTCGCCCGGTAGAGCAGCAGCACCGACTCGAATTCGGAACCGGTTTCGGTCCACTCGATCCATCGCACCCGGTCACGCAGGTTGAGCCGTTTGGACACCACGGGCCGACCCTCAACGTCGACGGTCTCTGGAGGCTGCAGCAACCGCCGCAGGCGCCGTCGCACGTCCGCGGCCCGCATCAGGTAGGGCTGGTCGACGGCGCGTTCGCCGCGCAGCGCAAAGATCCCCGGCCGCGCCGGCAGGCCGCGCAAGATCGCGTCCGCGTGGCCCACCGTAAAGGCGGCGTGCTCGGCGAACTCGAACGCCTCAGCCATGCGCCGATTCTAGTGGCTCGCCCGGGCGTTCCGCTGCTCCCCAAGGGACGTAAAAGCGGGGCGGCTGCCGTTTGTTTGTTTCCATCTGGAGCACCACCCGCGTCGGCTCTCCAATGGCAGCGGAACCAACGGCCGGCCGTTCACGTAGAGGAGTTCACAATCTTGTCCAAGGAGATTCCATGCGTGCCCTCGCCTCCGGTTGTTTTCTGACCCTTCTATCGCTGTTCGGTTCCGCAGCCGTAGCTCACGCGCAAAACTTCACCACTGCTCCTTGCAACGGAAGCGACGGTGGGTCGGATGGTGGGTGGTTCTCCGGCCATCAGACGCGGGCTTGCGAACTCCGTCGCACGACGCTCCCGCTGACCAGCGGCCAACTCGGGGTGACAGGCCGGAACGGCGCCATCGAGGTAGTCGGGGAAGACCGCAGCGACATCGCCTTGGAGGTGAAAGTGACGGCCCAGGGCTCCAATCACGAGGACGCCGAGGCGCTTCTGCATAAGATCCGCATCTTGACGGCGAGCGGCGATATCCGCGCCGACGGCCCTTCAGACAGCGGTGGGTTCTTTCACCACGGCTGGTCCGCTGAGTTCCGCCTCCACGTACCGCGCCGTGTCGCGCGCGCCGAGCTGCGGACCTCTAATGGGGGTATCCACGTATCCGATCTGGACGGGCAGCTTAGTGCCAGCTCGACCAATGGTGGCATCGACCTCGCGCGCATCCACGGGGATGTCAAGGCCAACACGACCAACGGAGGTCTGCACCTGGACGAACTCGCGGGCGCAGTTCGTGCCGAAACGACCAACGGCGGGGTGCACATCACGCTCGCCGGCGCTCGCTGGCAAGGCAGCGAGCTCTTCGCGAAGAGCACCAATGGGGGCATCTCGCTCAAGGTGCCCGATCACTTTGCCGCGCACCTCGTAGCCGAGACGACCAACGGCGGTATCTCGGTGGGCTTTCCGATCACGATCCAGGGCAAGATAGGGAACCACCTCGAAACCGATGTGAACGGCGGCGGACCAACGGTTCACCTGGAAACGACGAATGGCCCGGTCGCCCTGAATCGCGTTTGACGCGGAGCGGTAGAGCTTGCGGGCCGCACCCGCCGAAACGGGCCTGCTGAGCCTTGGCGCCGGTACGGCACGGGCGCTAGCTGCCCGCTACCGTCATGCCCTCGATCCGAACCGTCGGCACGGCGCCCGCGCCACGGAATTCCAGATCGTTGCCAATGGCGCTCACGTTGCGGAACATGTCCTTCAGATTGCCGGCGATGGTGATCTCTTCAACGGGAAACGCCACCTCGCCGTTCTCGATCCAGAGGCCGCTGGCGCCCTGCGAGTAGTCGCCCGTGACGAGGTTGACGCCGAAGCCCATGGTGCTCAGCACAAGCAAGCCCCGCGTTACGCCGGCGATGATCTCCTCGTGCGTCTGCGCTCCGGGTTCAAGATAGAAGTTGCCGCCGCCGATGCCTGGTGCGCCCGCCAGCCCGCGTGAGGCTTTGGCATTGGAGACCATGCCGAGTTTGCGGGCGGTATAGGTGTTCAGCATCAGTTCCTTCAACACGCCACGCTCGACCACCACCGTACGCCGCGTCGGAAGGCCGTCGCCGTCGAACGGGGAGGTGCCGAATCCGCCGACGCGCAGGTTGCTGCCGTCGGCCAGCGTGTGGTCGAAGACCATGGTGCCGTCGTCGACCAGCGTGATGTTTTGGCCCGCCACCACCTCGCCCAGCTTGCCCGCGAACATGCTGGCGTTGCGGTAGATCGCGTCCCCGTTGGCGGCGCCGAGCAGATTCCCCATCAGCCCCCGCGCGGTCTCGGGAGGAAAGATGACAGGGCACTGTTGGGTCGGCACACGCCGGGCACCGAGCAGCCGCAGGGCCCGTCGTGCGGCCTCGCGGCCCACGGCTTCCGGGTCCTCCAGCAGCCGTGCCGTACGCGCGCTGGAGTACCAGTGGCCGCTTTGCATGCCAGCCGTATCCTGGGCGATCGGGGTGGCGGAAAAGCCCACATACGACCGGCGGTACTCGCCGGTAAACCCGCGTGAGTTCACCATGACGCGATGCGCCGACGAGCAATCGAAGCTCGCCCCTTTGGAATTTTGAATACGCACGTCAAAGCCCAAAGCCGCTGCTTCGCAACGCCTGGCCAGCTCAATGCGGTCCGCTGCGGGGATCGCGGCGGCGTCTTCGAAGTAGAGCGCCTGCGCCTCGGCGTCATGCATGCCGAAGCTGTCGCGTTTGGGCAGTCCCGCGAACGGGTCCACGCCGGTGATCTTGGCGAGCGCGACCGCAGTCTCCACGGACCGTGCGACCCCGGCGTCGTTCAGGTCCGAGGTGGAGGTGGTCGCGGTTCGTTGGCCGCCATCGGTCGCGCAAAAGACACGCACCCCCAGCGCCCGGGATCCGGACTCGGTGAGTTGTTCGACCTCGCCTAGGCGCACATGGACGTTGAACTCGTCCGCTTCATAGGCCACGGCCTCGGCATCCGTTGCGCCCGCTTGGAGCGCGCGCGCAACGGTCTGCTCCGCCAGGGCCAGCAACGCGGAGCCCTGGGCTGTCAGGCTCACTGGACCGGGCTCTCCGACAGCCGCGGGGTGCGGCCGTCCTTGGCCTGGGTGAAGTACATGCCGCCTGGGCAGTACTCAGAATCCGAACGGTGCAGGTGTTCCGCGTACGAGGTGAGTCCCCCGGCGGTCTTGCGCTTGTGCAGCTTCATCGCCCCGTGGCAGTCCTTGCAACGGAACTCCGTGTCGCTGTCGTCGAGCGCGTCCTGGACGGTCTTCACCTTCCAAAAGCTTTCATAGCCCGATGCGCCCGTCCGTTGCCGGCGGCGGCGCACCTCGCACTCATAAATCATCTCTCGTTTAGTTTCGGCCACATCGCTCCTTGCAGTGCTACTGTCCTGTTCCGCCCACGGTCATACGGTCCAGCTTAATGGTGGGCATACCCACGCCCACGGGAACGCTTTGCCCGGCCTTGCCGCAGGTGCCAATGCCCTCATCGAGTGCGAGATCGTTGCCGACCATGGATACATGCTTGAGCGCCTCGGGCCCATTGCCAATCAAAGTCGCGCCCTTGACTGGCGCGGTGACCACGCCGTCCTCAATCAGGTAGGCCTCGCTGGCCGTGAAGACAAATTTCCCGGTGGTGATATCGACCTGCCCGCCCCCGAAGTTGACGGCGTATAAGCCGCGTTTGACGCTACGGAGGATGTCCGCCGGATCGTCCTCACCATTGAGCATGTAGGTATTGGTCATGCGCGGCATAGGGATCGCCTGGTAGCTTTCGCGACGCCCGCTCCCGGTGTTGGGCATGCCCATCAGCCGCGAGCTCAGCTTGTCGCTTAGATAGCCGCGCAGGATGCCGTTTTCGATCAGCACGGTCTCCTGCGTGGGGTTGCCCTCGTCATCCACGTTCAGCGAGCCGCGGCGACCGGGCATGGTGCCGTTATCGACCACGGTTACCTTGCTGGAGGCGACCTGTTGCCCGATCAGCCCGGCAAAGGCGGAGGTCTTTTTGCGATTGAAATCTGCCTCCAGACCGTGCCCGACAGCCTCATGGAGCAGCACCCCCGGCCATCCCGGGCCGAGCACCACCTCCATCTCGCCGGCAGGTGCGGCCTTGGCGCCAAGCTGCAGCAGGGCAGTGCGCGCGGCTTCGCGAGCGAAGTGCTCCGGACTCTTCTCGTTCTGGAAAAAGTCCAGCGTTACCCGGCCGCCCCCGCCTGACGTGCCGCGCGCAACCTCGCCATTGGCGTCCTTCGCGATGACCAGGACATTGAAGCGCGCGAGCGGCTGCGTGTCGCTGGCAAAGGTGCCATCGCTGGCGGCGATCAGAATGCGGCGCAGCTCGTCGTTCAGGCCGGCGCGCACCTGCACGATGCGCGGATCAAAGGCCCGGGCAGCGCGATCGGCGCGCGCAATCAGCTCCAGTTTGGCCGCGATCGTGGCATCTACAGTAGCGCCGGTCAGGGGATACAACTGCGGCGTGCGCTGTTCGCGAAAGCCTTGCACCCGTTCGGTCTGAGGGCCGCTGGCGATCAGCGCGGCCGTGCGCGCGGCTTTGAGCAGGCGCTCCGGGGAAAGGTCATCGGTATAGGCAAAGCCCGTACGCTCGCCGCTCAGCACGCGAATCCCGCAGCC
>CAXUIF010000002.1:26229-45290 GCA_964250995.1 uncultured Acidobacteriaceae bacterium | reverse complement strand
CCAGGTTGTCCGCCGCGTGCATCTCGGCTTTGGCTGCCTAGAGCGTGTTCTTTAGCTCCAGGTGCTTCCTAAAAAACTGCACGACAGCCTGCGGCAACTGTTCATCCAGCTCCTCCGCTGTCCCGGTGACGCTGAAAGGAGTTGTGAGAGCTGTGTTCTCGCCGGTACCCACCTGCTTGGGTAGCACGTTGACACGAATCTGATCCTCCTCGAGGTAAGTGACCGTGAGCAGAACGGCTCGCTGTCGTAGAAGGGGCGCGAGTTCTCGGAACATAGAAATATCTCTGAAAAGATAGGATTTGACGGAGACCAAAGGTTGAGGCCGAATCAAGATGTGAAGAATGATCGACCGGTACGAGTGAGCGAGCTGGCAGAGTTTGTCTACTGCCAAAGGGCGTGGTGGCTGAAGATGGTGTGCAAGGAGCCGTCCAGCGCTGAAGCGCGGGAAGCCCAGGCTGAGGGGTAGCTTTGGCACAGGCACAAGGCGCTAAGATCGCCACGACTGATGCGCTGAGTGGCGCAGGTATTGCGGCGCTGGTCATTGCTGTTCTGCTGCTTGCCCTTGTTCTGTGGCGGGTACTCTGATGCCCCTGCTGCTGGCAGCTTTGGTCGCACTGGTGGTCGGTGTGCTGCTTCTTCGTCTCAGCCAAACAAACTTCTAAACTGAGCGCGGCCTCTGCCGCATTGCGTAGCAGATTGATTAACAGCTGCTCTATCTGTCCAGCATCGACCTTAAGGCTGATGGGCGGACCTGCAACGACACTCACGGGCACGCGGCCTTCCAGCGGAACGACGCGAGCCACGAGGTCGGCTACGCCCATGGAAGCCAGGGTTGGGCGCGGGAGACGGCTTAGCTGCTGGTACGCCTGAACGAAACGGGTGCAAAGAAAAGGCCTGGTCCTCAATGAGGCGAAGTCCCTGGTCCAGATTGCGCAGGGTCTCGGCTTCGATGTCAGCGGTGGTCTTGGGCAGGCGGTCCCGCAGGCTGCCGGCCACCGAGGTGATGGGCGTCAGGGAGTTGTTGATCTCGTGGCTCAGTACGCGAATGAGGCGTTGCAGGCGGTGCGCTCTTCTTCCCGGAGCACCGCTTCGACATCGGACAAGGCGACCAGCCGGTGCGGGACCCCGCCCAGGCGAAACCCCGACCACCGCACCACCCAGCGCGCCTCGCCGGCAGTCCCGGCGGCCCTGGGATGCAGATACACCGCGCCATCCATCAACGACAGCAGCTGGCCCACGCCGTTCTCTTCTGCGCTACGGCCCAGGGCTGATGTTCGCTGAAGGCCGAGGCTCGCCTCCGCTGCCGGGATCATCAGTCGTAGACGGCCACCCTCCGCAAAGGCCAGTACCGGTGTGCGCATGACGAACATCATGCGTCCGCCAACGTTAAGGCAACCCGCGCCGCGCTGCGCTGCGCCTGCAGCGTGCCCGCCAGTGAGTTGATCTCCAAAGCCAGGGCGCCCAGCGCGTTTCGAACACGGAACCGCCCTGCCTGGTCCTTAGCGTAGGTAATTTCCCTTTCTTGAGCTGTCCTCTGATTGCAAGCCACCTGGACTTGTTAAAGAAGCATTGCGGCCAGCAGGGCGGTACGCGGCACGAGGTGCTGGCGCACAAGGTGCTCATGGGGAGCGTGAGCCCCGGCGCCGACCGCGCCCATACCGTCCAGTGTTGGCACCCCGAGGGCAGCCGTGAAGTTGCCATCGGAGGCGCCTCCAGTGGCGGCTTCGTCGAGGTCAATCCCGAGCAGCGTGCCGAGCTCCTGCGCGCGACGAAAGAGCGCTACCGTACCTGGGGAGCGCTGCATTGGGGGCCGATTGATCTCTCCATCGATGGTGAGCGTGCAACCAGCATTTACCGGCTTGAGCGCGCGCAGCACACGATCAATTCTGGCGGCGTCTCGCGTGCGCGCAGCGCGTACATCGATCTCGACCCACGCCTCCGCGGCGATCACATTCGAGCTGGTACCACCGCCGATGACCCCGGGATTGACGGTGATCCCTTTAGCAAGATCGGTGTGCCCTTGCAGAATCTCGATCTGGCGCGCGAGCTCGATCACTGCGCTGTGGCCCTTTTCGAAGTCGACGCCACTGTGGGCCGCCTTTCCGGTGACCGTCAGCCGGTACCCCCCCACACCTTTGCGCGCCGTCTTATACGCGCCGGCATCGCCCTGTGCGGGTTCAAGCACGTAGACGGCACTCGATTGCAGCGCTTGCCCTTCGGTCAGGGCTCGGGATACGGGGCTTCCGACCTCCTCCTCTCCATGGATCAGCAGGGTCACCGGGCGGGTGAGGAGGTGCAGCTCTTGAAGCGCCTCGACAGCGGTGAGCGCCATCATGACGCCCGCTTTCATATCCAGCACACCGGGACCGGCTATGCGATCCCGCGTAATCTTCAAGGGCATGCGCGCAAGCGTGCCAATCTCGTGGACCGTGTCCAGGTGGCCGAGCAGCATAATTCCCGGCGTTTGACGGGTGCGCTGCCCAAACCTGACAACGACCGAATCGCCGAATCCGGACCAGCGGTGCCGCCGGACCCTTCCTCCAGCAGCGGAGGCCCACTCAGCGAACACTGTTTGCGCCTGATCCACGCCGGTCTTGCTGCTGCTGGGAGACTCTACCTGGACTAGAACAGAGAGTCGCTCGATGAGCTTCGGTTCATGCCTGCGAACTACGGCGAGCAGGCGGGACAGATCAGAGTGTGTTGAGGACGCACGCATTATGGCTTCGGCTCTAGGTATTTCTGAAGAAATGCGGCAGTCGCCTGAAAGCAGTTAAGGATGTCTTTCCACAGCAGCAGGTCATGGATCTCGTCGGGATACACGATCTCCTCAAAGGGTACGCCTTGCCTGCGCAGCTTTTGCGCGAGGCTGACTGTCTGACTGAAAGCTACATTGCGATCGTCGTCGCCCTGGATCAACAGCACCGGAGACGTCCAGTTTTCGATCGATGCATTCGGCGAAGAGGAAAACGCGAGCGCCTGGGCCTGCTTAAGATCCGGTGCGGAGCTCTCACCTTCCGCGAAGGTCGACATCTCCGGAATCCAGTCATGAACGCCCGCGTAGTCCACGCCAGCCTTGAAGATATCGGAGTTACGCGCCAGGCCCATGGCCGTCAGATAGCCGCCGTAGGATCCTCCCCAGAGGCCGATGCGCTTGGGATCGACGGTGGGCAGAGATTGCAGGTAGTGTGCTCCCGCCAGCACGTCTTGATATTCTGCGGCCCCGCGCCAGATGGTATTGAGAGCTTCGCGGAAGTCATGGCCGTACATGACGCCGAGGCGATAGTTGACGGAGAGCACGGTAAAGCCGAGGCTGGCAAGGTACTCGTTCTCCGCATACGAGTAGCTATAGAAGTCCATGTAGTGGAAGCCGAGCACCATCTGCCGGGGAGGTCCGCCGTGCGTGAAGATGAGGCCCGGGCCGGATTTGGACTGATGTTTGGGAACGAAGAGCTGCCCATGAATCGTCAGGCCGTCCGCACTTTTCAAGAACACTTGCCGGGGCACGACCAGATCAGCGACGGGGAATTCCTTGGGCAGTGCATCGCGCGTGATGAGTCCACGTTTGCCGCCGCTGAGCCGGTACACCAACCCGGGTGTCACGGCAGTGGAGCCGAGGCAGAAGATCGATTTGCCATCTCCGGTCTCTATGGGCATCCACTCGATCGTGTCTCCCTGCGCCAAAGCCCTGGGCTGTTCGCCACCCGTCACCGGAACCGTCCAGATGTGACGGCGATCTACGTCGCCTTCATTGGAGGTCAGAAACACGGAACGCCTGTCTCTACTGAGCGAAGCGTTCTCCACGTCGTAGTCGCCGGGAGTGAGAAGAATCGCGGAACCCCCCGATGCCGGGATGGAGTACAGGTGATTCCAGCCATCCTGCTCGGAGCTGAAGATGAATCTATTGTCGGCAGAAAAGAGGAACTCATCCGGCCCAAACGGCGGGAGCGAGTCGCGCGACGTTGTTCCGCTGTTCCAGATGGAAGAGGCCGCATAGCTGTGCGCGTCGGCGACCCACACGCTGAAGGGGTTCGGGTAGACCGGGATGATGGGACGTCTTTGTTCGACGCCGCCGATCCTTAGGAAGGCAATATGGCTCCCGTCAGGCGACCATCGCGGCGAGAGGTCGCGACCGGTGGAAGGGGCAACGTAGTGAATCTGCTGCAAGGCGCCGGCGTGCACATCGAGGATGGCCGTGACAGCGTGGTCCCCGCGACTTACGGTTGCGACAAGACGAGTTCCATCCGGTGACCAGTGCGGTGACGAAACGCTGCCGCGTATATCCGTGAGTTGCTTTCCTTCAGTACCGCCGGCCAACGTCGAGGCGATCCAAAGCTCGCGGTGGGTCTCCCAGACGGCCCACTTGCCATCGGGCGAGAGTTCAATGTCTTCGCAGCCTTCCTCCTCGCAACCCATCTCTCCCAGCAGGCGAGGCTCTCCACCGCTCAGCTCTGCGATCCAGACCTGCTGCTTGGGCTGCACGGCCTCACTGGTCGGATTGGCGCTCCGGCCACCCGCGTTGACCTCCGTTCCCCGCGCATAGACAATGCTCTTTCCATCGGGTGACAGCCGCAGTGAGGCAATCGGCTGTCCGTTGTCTCCCATGTAGTGGGTCACCTGTCGCGGCGTGTACTCCGGACCCTGGGCCACCCAGATGTTCTGGGCGCCACGCTGCACAACAGCCCAGGCGACCTCAGAACTTTGCGCGGCTGCGGTCAGTTGGCTGGGAAACGGAGCGCTGAGGATCTGCTCGAGGCTGAAGGTTTGCGCCGCAAGCGACAGGGCCGCCGGGGCGCAAGTGCAGCCAACTGCCAGGAGAAGACAGACTGCCTTGCTGGACTTCATAGAAAGACCTGCCTACATCATCGTGTTAGTAGAGAAGACTGAAGTGAAGCAGATGCCAGTGCAGCAGGAACCAGGAAAACGAGAGCGCACTTGCGACAATGAGCAGATTGCCCAAATGTGAGATAGACCACTCTCCGGGAGAGCGCCAGGTCTTCACGACGCCGTAGAGTACCGCGAGCGTACCCAGCGTGCCCAGCCAGCCCACGACCTGGATCATGCCCAGTTTGGGATCGAGACTGGCGTCGAAGAGCGGCTGCCCGCCCGCTAGCAGGGCCACCCAGCAGAGAATGTAGATTAGATCGAGCAGCATAACGATCCGAATCGCCACACGCCAGCGCTTGTCTTGCGGCGTGAGCGCGAGAGGATGTCGATAGTGCCTGCGAATCCAGACCGACATCAGCCAGAATGCAAGTGTACAAAGGGAGACAGCCGCTACAAGGATGACGAGGAAGAGGTTGAAATTCTTGCTGTTGATGAAGGAAACTCGCGTCGAGACCTCGAAGGGAAAGTCCATCGACAACACCATCCGCCCTTCGCTGTCAGTGGTGAAGCCGATCCTGTCCTGCCCACCTTTCTCGCGGTACAGCAGAGGCCCGACCTCTTCCCACGTCTTCGGCACCTGGTCTGCGCTCTTGAATCCATCCGTAACAATCTGGCCATTCTGGTCGGGACTCACCTTGAGGTTGCTGAACATCCAGAAGAAACTCAGAAGGTCGGTAACGCCGCGGCGGCTTGAGATGTACTCACCCGCGACCCGCTTTGCATCTCCGATCGCATCGGCCTGTTTCGGCGCAGTAGGAATCGTGTATGGAAAATAGCGGTCCAAAAACGCCTGGAACAGCACGGTTCGCGGACTGATTTTGCCACGCCCAAGGCTGTTATAGGAAAAAAAAAACCGAGGTTCGTATCCTGAATCAAGTGCAGATCGCTGTGAAAGTATTGCGTGTCTCCAGCATGCCCGATGATGCGATGGCCGTTGCGGGTCTCTTCGTAAAAGCCAAGGCACATGTGTGACAACGCCGGATTCACGGCGAACTGAGCAGAGTGCATGAGCGCCACCGTCTCCGGTTTCAGGATGCGCGCATTGTTCCACTCTCCCCCTTGAAGCTGCGCCAGCATAAAGTGCGAGATGTCCGCGGCAGACGTAGCCGAGCTGCCGGCGGGCACAGCGCCGATGATCTCGTACGGCTTTGCCGGTCCGCTCGCGAGCATGTAGCCTTTGGACATGCTGGGCTGCCACTGTGCTGGAAGCGGCTCAATGAAGGTGGTGTGCTGCATCCCCAGCGGCTCGAATATGTTCTTCGCGACATAGTCGTCGAAGGGCACCCCCGAGACCCGCTGAACGATGTATCCAGCCAGAGTGGCGCCATAATTGGAGTACGCCGGCGTTGTGCCCGGCGCATACACGCGCTGCGGCACGTGGGTGCGCAGATACTCGGCGATGGAGATCGGTTTCGCCTGCGGTCCCTCGATTAAGTCCTTCACCGCCTCTTCGAATCCGGCTGTGTGCGTCATCAAGTTGCGCATCGTGATCGGCTTGGGGTACGTGGAGGGAATCTTGAAATCAAGATAGTCGTTGACGTCCCGGTCGAGATCGATCTTTCCCTGCTCCACCATCTGCATCACGGCAGTCCAGGTAAAGAGCTTGGAAACCGATCCTGGACGAACAAGCGTGCGGTCCGGAAGCATCGGTGCTTTCTTTTCTACGTCGGAATAGCCATAGCCCTTCTGAAAGAGCACCTTGCCATCCTTCACAACAATCACCACCGCCCCTGCGATGTTCTCTCGCTTCAGTTGTTGCGGAAGGATCCCGTCGAAGTACGCGGCCAGATCATCGGCCGTAAGAGCATGGCTGTCCGGCCACATCGCGGATGTCGCATCCGCCGATTGGTTGGCCACTGGCCCAAGCGGGTTTGCCGGTAGTGGCGCCTGCCCAGGCAGCGACCCGCCCAACAGAAGTGCGACCGCAAAGGTCACAGCGCACACGCCTCGCATCCATGTTCGGTTTGTCATCTACTTTCCTCTTTGCTTCGCGCTCAACTCAGTCTTGGCACACGTCCAAACCCATGGCACCGTGTGGTAGTTCGCGACGGTCGGTGTCGGCAACGGATGTGCCCATCGTCCGTCGGGCGAGAACTTGGGGTTTGAGGCCGCGCCCGGGCCGCTCTTCAGCCTCAAGTTCGCCTTCTGCGCTCTCTGGACCTCAGACCCGATCCCTTCTAGAAACTGAACTTCACAGCTAACTGCATGATTCTTGGCGCAACTGCCGTCGTGGTGATGACGCCGAACAGCGGAGAATCGACCTGTGTATTGGGATCGCTAAACTGCGGGGTATTGAAGGCGTTAAACAGTTCCGCACGGAACTCGCCAACGATCGGCTCTCTGCGAACTGTTATGGGAAAGCCCTTGCGCAGGGCGAAATCGACGTTGTTTTGTGCGGGACCTCGCAGCAGTCCGGGCCGTGAGTTGCCGAATCCAGTGCCCACACCATCGGCGCCTACAACAGGGTAAGGAGAGGCAAAACAACTCTTATGAAAATAGTTCTGGATCTTGCTGGTGACCGATCCACGCGTACCCAGCTGACCATTCGCGCACCCAGGTGAGATTTCGGCGAAGTCCTGTTCCTGTCCGCTTATTCCGAAAGCATTTCTGCCGTTTGTATTCGTAACGTATAAGTTGTGCCCTGCCTGAATCGTAATTACGCCCGTCGCCCCCCAACCTCCCAGGGTTTCGCCAGCCAGCGATGCGGCCCGAAACGGCGTGGGTATCTCGTAAACGAAGTTCGCTACCAGCCGGTTGGGACGATTGAAGAGGTCGGGCCCATAGTCCGCCCTGGGGTCATTTTGATTGCCGAGCCGGGTGCCTCCGTTTGGCCCGGTAGAAGCCGCTGCCGTGTCTGAGAGACTGCTGGACCACGTATAAGCGATCTGCGCCTCGGAGCCGTTCTTGAAGCGTTGCGTGAAGTTCACCAGCAAGGCGTGATACCATGATGATCCGCTCGATTCGGCCTGATTGAATGTGTTGGTACTGAACCCCTGAACGGGAACCCGCAATCGGATGTTTCCGTCCGTGTTCTCCGTTTGGCCCCGAATCGGATTCGAGGTGCTGGCCGAAAGCGCTTGATTCGGTAAACGATCGATCAGGACGTGCTCCCCTCGCGTCCCCAGGTATCCAACCTCCAGCACGGTGTTGTTCGTCAGCGCCGTCTGCGTATTCAGGCTGAAGTGTTGGATCCCGCGGCGTTCGCCTGTCCCTGGAGCTCCCGAAGATCACTATACGGTGGATTGGTCAGCAGTTGAAGGTTCGGCTGGCCCGTTGGCGTTTCATGGTAGATGCCATAGCCGCCCCGCAAAACCACACGCCCTGCGTCCGGAAGCTGCCACGCAAAACCTACCCGCGGATTGAGGGTGTTTTGGCCCACTCCCGCGGTCGCCAGCAGGCTCGACGATCTGGTAACACCCGACGGAACCGTTCCGGAGAAATTTGAGCCCACTACGAAGCCGCTCAGGCTGCCCCCCGCGGGTGGGTTCGGGTTCGCCTGATCTATGTTGAAGTTCGAGGTCCGTCCGAGCGCATCGGAGATGTCGCCGATACGCTCATACCGGAAGCCCAGGTTAAGCGTGAAATGCGGCGTGACCCTGTAGTCGTCCTGCCCATATACGTTGTAGTCGAGCGTACGAAACTTCCGCTGCAATTCG
Source organism: uncultured Acidobacteriaceae bacterium (assembly GCA_964250995.1). Taxonomy (GTDB): domain Bacteria; phylum Acidobacteriota; class Terriglobia; order Terriglobales; family Acidobacteriaceae; genus Granulicella. Next base: position 36,750 of record CAXUIF010000002.1, on the reverse strand, counting down.
CCTGGAAGGTCGACGGACAGGAACATATTGCTGAAAGGGGTGCCGTTTTGCGCGGCGCTCTGGCCGAGCAGGGCATCGGAGTATGTGCCGAAGAGCACCCCGCCAAGAAACTGGAAGCTCTCGATGTCGTTGTGCACGCGGGTCGCTCCACCGCCCAAACGTAAGGCATGGTTTCCACGCGTCCACGACACGGTGTCCTGGTATACCCACGTGTCCTGCGCAATGACCACTGACTGACCGTTTCCGCCCAGGGTGATTCCCCCAAGAAAGCTGATGGCCGGCAAGGTATCGAATGAAGGCACGCTGGCCCCCAGGTCGGAGTACTGGAACGGCTCCTGTTGGGCCGTGTCAACCCATGTCCGATGAAAACCGAATTCCGCCTGATTCAGAAGATGGGGATTGAAGATGTGATTGTTGAGCGCTGAAAAGTTGCGGAAATGGTTGGGCGTGTTCTGCGGAAAGCCTGGGGCAGTTGCCCCTCCAAGGTTCGCCGTCGGCAGCGTATACGCCTGCTCGCTATTCGCGAAAAAGAAGCGCACCTGCCACTGTGTGGCCGCGGTCTGATCCCAGTCCCCGTTGGTCATGAACTGATCTTCATTGAAGCGGCAAGGATTGCTGATGGTGCTGACCCCCTGAGCGGCAAAGGGCAACGAGGAGTCCACCCTTTGCGGGGTGGGAATCGCATACTGCCCATTGGGGAGCTTGAGATTAAACAAAGCCAAGGCCTGGGGCGCGATATTTGAGCCGTCCGGCAGCACATTGGGTCCGATCGGCAAGCCTAGCTCTTGAACAAACGTTGGCTGTCCGGCGAAAAGCGCGCCCAAAGCGGCGGCGGAGCGATCATTGGTAAGGGGAGGCGTGTTGAGCGAGCTGGAACATTGCGGATCGACGCCATTGACCTGTCGTGTCGATTGGTAGGAAGTGAAAAAGAACGCCTTATCGCGCTTGATCGGACCGCCAAACGTGAAGCCTGGCTGGTTCTGACGAAGCACGGGACGTACTTGCCCTGAACGCTTCCGAAAGTACATGTTCGCGTTGAGAGCCTCGTTGCGAAAGAACTCCCATAGCGAACCGTGGAATTGATTGCTGCCCGTTTTCGTTATGACATTTACATTGGCCCCGGCGTTGCGTCCATACGAGGCGTCGTATTGGCTTGTCTGGACCTTGAACTCCCCAATGGTATCCGGGTTGGGGATGGCGACACCGCCGCTGAACGATCCGCTGCTCTGCAAATTGTTGATTTCCACTCCATTCATCTGGAAGTTGTTCTCCGAAGAGGTCGTTCCCCCCGACACTACGGTCGTGGTCCCGCGACCGAATGCGCCTGCATCGGTCACGTCGGAGGCTACGCCCGGCGCCAGTGTGATGATCTGGGTGTAGTTGCGCGAGACAAGCGGGAGGTTACGCACCATCTCTCCCGTGACTACCGACCCTAACGCGCTCGATTCAGTCTGGAGGAGCTCACCGGTGGCCTGTACCTGCACTGTCTCGTGGGAGGAGCCGACCATGAGATTTACGCTGGCGGACGTGACTTGCGTTACGTTGACGACGATGTCGGGGAACTCGGAGTTCGCGAATCCCGGCTTTGAGATCGCGAGCTTGTAGTGCCCCGGCTCCAGGATTGGGATCTCGAACTCGCCTTTTGCACTCGAAACAACATGCCGGGCCAAACCGGTGGCCGCATCCGTGGCCGTGATAGAAGCCCCGGGAACCAGCGCACCCGACGGGTCCCGCACAACACCGGAGATAGCGCCCGTGCCAGCGATCTGTGCACCCGTTGCCAAAATCAGAAACGACAGGCTCGACAAAGTGAACGCGATTTGAAGCGAACGAAACGGACGACAGAGCTTCACGGAGAACCTCCGGATCAGCGAATGAGGAGCCGGCCTATTCTGCTACATCACAGCAACAGACGTTACAACTCAGGACAGGCAGGATATGAGGCAGTCTCACGCCTGTCCTTCATTCATGTCAACAGAATTGTCCATTCGACGTATCGTGCTCTTTCTGCTCGTTATTTGTAGAACCCAGGACTGACGTTTTTGTTTCTTGTCAGCCGGCACACGGACGACGTCTGGGCCGTTGCTGAAGCAGCTTGACACTGCTGTATCGCCAATGGATGCTCGTAGCAACCATGGCTTCGAAGAAACGATCACCGGACGCCCCGTCTGCCCATCGGGAGTCTCTCGCCGAGCGTGTTGCCGCACTGAGCCCCAGGCGCCGCGAGATCATCCGGCCGGTTCTGGAGCATCCGCGCAGCTTTGTCCTGCTCAGCGTTCGGGATATGGCGGCTCGCCTGGGTAGCGACCCCGCTACCATCGTTCGGACTGCACGCAGCATGCACTTCGCGAGCTACAAGGCGTTCCAGCAATACCTGCACGAGCTTTCTATCGCGAACGCCACTTCCCTCGACACCATGCAGTCCGGGCCCAAGGACGCGAGCATTACAGGCACCATCCGTGACTCGCTTGAGAACGACATGCGCAACCTGACTGCGTTGCGCAACAGCCTGGATCTCGCTCGCGTCGCTCGCCTGGCCCAGCGGGTGTACCAGGCCAAGCGCATTCTCCTTATTGGTGGCGATCTGGCGGAAAGCCTGATCCAGTTTTTCCAGTACCACCTGCTGGTGCTCGGCCTGCAAGTGCAGGTCGCGGCCACGGCGGGGCACGCTGCGTACCTCACCCTGAGCGCCTCGCGATCGGATCTGGTGTTCGCTATCAGCTTTCGCCGTGGCCTTCGCCAGACCGTGGAGGGCATGCAGCGGGCCAAGCAGGGTGGGGCCTATTGCGTCGGCATCACAGACACGTACCTCTCGCCGATCGCTCAGCATGCGGACGAGTTCTTTCTAGCCTCGATTGAGGCTCACTCGTTCGGGGCGTCCTACGTGGCGCCGCTCGCCCTGATCAACGCGATCCTCATTGCGTGCGCCAGCCATAAGCGAGGGCGGACCTTGAGTTTGCTGCGTCAGGTAGAGGAAGAGCAGAAGCATGGCTTCCGCTGGTTCGGCGGGTAGGCCACCCGGGAGCTTCATGGTGTGACTTGCCGAAACATCCATTGCACCTTGCGCTTCGTTAAGCGCCTTCTGCAGCTTCGAAGAAGAATCATTGACGCCACGTGCAACTCGATGTAGCTTTCCTACTTGACTGCGCTCTCCTTTCCTTCTCTTCCGTTGCAGGTGAAACGGATGTCTCATCGCACAACTTCTCTGGCGTTTTGGAGGCTCTATGGAAATCGCAGCAGTTCACGCGCGCGAAATCAGTATGCAGTTGGTCGCCCCTTTTGAAACCAGTTTTGGCATCACCCACGAACGCCGCATTCTGTTGCTGGAGGTTGAGGCTCGGGACGGAAGCACTGGATGGGGTGAGGTCACGGCCGGAGAGGGTCCTTTCTACAACCCCGAGACGACAGATACCGCGTGGATTGTGTTGCGGAACTTTCTTGTGCCCCTGCTTCTAGGCAAAACGATCGGCACGCCGGACGATGCCCTGCGCGCCATGGAACCGGTGCGGGGACACGAGATGGCGAAGGCAGCCGTCGAAACCGCGATTTGGGACCTGCTGGCGAAGCAAGAGTCGGTCAGTCTTGCATCGATGCTGGGCGGCACTCGCTGTGAGATCCCTTGCGGCGTTTCGCTCGGAATCCACAAGGATATGGGCAAGCTGCTGGACAGAATCGAGCAGGAACTTGACGCGGGTTATCAGCGAATCAAGCTGAAGATCAAGCCGGGACAGGACGTTCAGGTCGTCAGCGCCGTCCGAAATCGGTTTCCCGACATCGCGCTCACGGTGGACGCGAACTCCGCGTACCGAATGTCCGACGTTGCTTTACTGCAGAAGCTGGATGCGTTCCAGTTGACCTACATCGAGCAGCCGCTCGAATGGAATGAGATCTATCAGCATGCCGCATTGCAGCGACAGTTGAAGACGGCTATCTGCCTGGACGAGAGCATTCATAATTTGCGAGATGTCGAGGCTGCGATCGCGCTGGGCGCCTGCAGGGTCATCAACATCAAGCTTGGCCGAGTCTCGGGCCACACGGAGGCGCGCAAGATTCAGGCTTACTGCATGGAGCACGAAGTACCTGTCTGGTGCGGGGGCATGCTCGAGTCCGGTATTGGACGCGCTCACAACATTGCCATGTCTTCGCTGCCGGGCTTCGTTCTGCCCGGGGATGTATCCGCCAGCAAGCGGTACTGGAAAGAGGACATCATTCAGCCCGCGGTGGAGGTAGAGCCGAATGGAACCCTCCATGTGCCTGATTCACCCGGCATCGGCTTTGAAGTGAACCTGCAGCGGATCGAACAACTCACCGTGCGCCAGCAACACTGGAAGGCAGCCGCTCCGTCTTCGCGGCTGCCGAGCCTAACCCCGGTTGAAACGGGTTCACGTTAGCGGGCGTCTCTGGCGCTCCCAAATACAGTCTCGCAGGCCAACGTACCGACGGGCTTGTCGGGTTCAGCCCGACGCTCAAAGGCTTACACGTTCAGAGTAGAAGGAAGAAGCGCATCATGCAAAACGTCCCCAAATTTGCCTTACCGGCGGTCCTCCTACTGTTTGTCGGAGCTGGATCGAGTGTGTTCGCTCAGGCGAAGGAGGACTTTTCTGCTCTCGACCACTATGTTGACTTCAGCATGAAGGACTGGCAGGTTCCGGGCGTGGCTATCGGCATCGTTCAAGGTGACGAGCCGATCTATCTGAAAGGATACGGCGTGCGCAGCCTACAGACGCGCGAGCCGGTGACGCCTGACACGTTGTTTGATGTTGGTTCCTGCACCAAGGCGTTTACCTCCGCCGCCATCGCCATGCTCGTGGATGAGGGCAAGATGAACTGGGATGACAAGGTGGACAAGTCCATCCCCGACTTCCACCTCGCCGATCCGCTGGCGGACGAAAGCGTGACGTTGCGTGACCTGCTAACGCATCGGACCGGCGTCCCCGGTTCGGACCTGATCTGGTACGGGTCCTCCCTTTCCCGTGAGGAGGTCGTGCGCCATGTGGCCTTTGTTCCCCCAAATGTCGGATTCCGGACGCTGTTTCAGTACCAGAACGTGATGTATATCAGCCTGGGTGTCGCGGTCGAGCATGTATATGGCAGTACGTGGGAAGCGTTTGTGCAGCAACGAATCTTCGAGCCTCTCGGGATGACCGAGTCCGACACGAGTGCGATCGAGGCACAGAAATCGTCGAACTATGCCATGCCGCATGTGCTCCGACAAAGCAAGGTCGAAGTAATTCCTTGGCGAAATATCGACAACGCCGGCCCCGCGGGCTCGATCAACTCCAGTGTTCGGGACATGTCTAAGTGGATCTCCGTGCAATTGAACGATGGGTCCTTTCACGGTAAGCGCCTGATCTCTACCAAGAGCGTAGAGGAGATGCACCGACCGCAGATTGCCGTTCCTCCCGGTGAGATTCCCCTTGTGTTTTTTCCAGATTCGATGCAGCTGGCCTACGGTCTCGGATGGTTTGTGCAGGACTACCGCGGACATCAGCTGATTTTGCATCCCGGAGACATCGACGGGTTCGAAGCTCTCACAGTATTGATCCCGGAGATACACACTGGATTCGAAGTGCTGGTGAACATGGGCGGCAACTCCTACCGTCAGTCGCTCGGGTATCACATCGCCGACATGCTCCTCCATCTGCCGGAGAAAGACTGGAACGATCACTTCAAGAAGAACGATGCCGAGTTCAAGGCCCAAGAAGAAGCACAGGTAGCATCGTGGAAAGCCAAGCGTAACCCGAAAGCGAAGCCCTCGCACGAGTTGACGGCCTATGCCGCGGCCTATACGAACCCGGCCTATGGCGGTGCGGTCGTTTCGTTACAGAGCGGGCAGCTTCAGCTGCAATTCCATGGCACTCCCTCGCCGCTGCAGCACTTCCAGTACGACACCTTTCTGGCACACCTGAGCGAGAACCAAGACGAGCCAACCCGTTTGACTTTTGACCAGGATGCAGATGGGATCATCTCTGGATTGGAATTGGCAGGAGCGCACTTTTCGCGACAGCACTAGAAGCTGCTGAAGCAACCGCGTTCGATCGCCTCGGCCTCCCGACCAACAGGGTCACGACGACCCGCTTCAACTCGCAAGGCCCATCTGAGCGTCCCGCGCTCACGCGGCAATCCTGACGTTTACGGTGCTTGCTTTCCTGTTCAGCAGCCTTCCCTGTCTGGATCCAGTCGCTCCAGCAGATAGACCCCATCCCGGTCTTGCATCCTGAAGCCCGTTACAGCAAAACCCTGCGCGAAGCGCTCCTGGAACTGGCGCTTCAGGCCTGATTGGGCTTCGATGGCGAGAGGCAAAGCAGAGGCCTTCCAGACCTCCATCTCTGCCGGAACAGTGATCTCAAGCGCGTCGGGTCCGGCACTAGGAACAATGCCGGCAAGCGCGTTGCTGACGCGGGAAGACGCCATGCACCACTTGGCGACCAGTCGGTCCGTGGGAAGGCCGCCGTGCAGGGGGCTTGCCGTGACGCCGTACAGGTTGGGCGAGAAGTCCCGTATGACCGCACCCAGCCGGTTGATGTTGAAGTGCGCATTGCGCAAGGCGAGTGGGTCGAAGGTCCACTCCATCAAGGGAATCTGCGCGGCGAGGGCCAGCTCTCGTTGCTTCTGTTTCATTTGTCGACCCAGACCGTGATTCTGGTATTCAGGCAGGATTCCTACCATATGCGAGTGCAGGTACCGGACTTCGCCGTGAAAGGCCGGGAAAGCAAGCGCGAACCCCACGGCGCTTTGCTCGTCGCGCGCAAGCAGCACCTGTCCGCCCACCTTGTTCGCGACGATAAAGAGGGACGAGGGAATGAGGTCTTCGTCGGGATCGTTCCAGATAAGGCTTTGCAGCTTCACGCACTCGCGCATCTCGAGAATTGACGTGCACACTTGAATGGAGACGTTTGATCCATGTTCTGTTCGGTTCATGCAAGCTGCCTGACCTTTCTCGTGTTTGTTCTCCTCAGCAAGTGCGCCGATTGTGGAAGGTGTCGCGCGCATCCCTGGGGTCGCCGCAGGAGTGTTCGTGTTACGCCGTGCTTTCCGGCTCTGCTACTTCGCCCGGCCGCTCCACAGCCCGAAAGATCACGTACAGAGGAACTCCGGCAAGAATCATGGCGAAGCCGAAACAGGCATGCACCGGCTGGGCGACGCATGTGCTCAGTGTGATTCCAAGCGCGGCAAGGATGAACAGGATGGGCGACCAAGGAAACGCGGGGGTCCGAAAACTCCGCGGAAGATCGGGCTTGCGTACCCGCAGAACGATCACAGAAGCAACCGTGAGTCCGTAGAAGATCCAGGCAGTGAAGATGACATAGGTAAACAGTTGCTGGAACGAGCCCAGCAAGCTGAGAAAGGATGCCCAGATGCCTTGGGTGACAATCGCCGCCATGGGCGTATGGAAGCGCGGGTTCGTCTCGCCAAGGCGTCGGAAGAAGGTGCCATCGCGCGCCATGGCATAGTAAACACGCGGTCCGGTGAGCACCAGGCCGTTCATGGCTCCAAGAATGGAGGTCAGAATCAGGACAGAAATCAGCACCGTTGCGCCAGATCCATAGACCGTTTGCACCGCTGTTGCCGCCGCATGATCCGTGCGGCGCAGTGCAACGGGTGTCAGGACCGAATAGTAAGCAACGTTGAGCAGAAGGTAAATTGCCGCGCAGAGCGCTGTCCCCACAAAGAGGCTGACCGGGAGATCGCGGGTTGGTGATCGGAATTCGCCAGCAGTGAAAGAGACCGCGTGCCATCCCTCGTAGGCCCACAACACGGCGATCAGGGCAGTACCGAACGGAACGAGCGAGTGCGACAGCGAGGCCGCAGGCGGGAAGCTGGAGAGCAGGTTCGCGACGTGCCCGCGCCAGATCAGCAGCACGAACAGCAGAGTCAACCCGCCCAGCTTCGCGACCGTGCTCACGTTCTGAACGAATGTACCCAAGCCCAGACCAAAACAGTTCACACCCGTCAACACCAGGATGCACACGATGCCGGTGGCCTTCTGTTCGCCCCGGGAGAGCGGCAACAGGCGCGAGAGATACAGGCTGAAACCCACAGCCAGGGTGGCGATACTGCCGGTTTGGATCATGGAAAGCAGTCCCCAGCCATAGAGAAATGCCAGGGGGCGCCCGAAGGCATGACGCAGGTAGACATACAAGCCTCCGGCGCCCGGATACATGGCTCCCAGTTCCCCTAAGGACAAAGCCCCGGAAAGACTGAGGACTCCGCCCACAGCCCACACCAGCAAGACGGCGCAAAGGGAATGCAGTTGGCCAGCGATAGGCCCCGGGACCAGGAAGATCCCCGACCCGATCACGGTTCCGACGACCAGCGCAATACCATCCGCGCGACCAAGGTTGCGGACGAAGCCGGTCTTGCTATCCAGTGCGGGGGCTGTGAGCTGTGGTCTGGAACGATCCATGCAGCTGCTCCGAATCCCTCTCCGCCCCGGCGGAATAGCGGGCGCGCTGAACAACTTGAAACAGATGTTACAGCCTTCTGTTCGCTTGCGCCGTGCGGTGGACAGGCTTCGACGCCTGCTCATGATCAGCAAGTATCTTGACACACGCAACAAGCGTTGCTAGATTCTTCTTCTCCACGCGATTGCAAGAGAAAGGTGCTCGATGCGCTTCCCGCTGCTTTGCATGCTGGCCGTGTTGTTCGCGCCACTGGCTTGCTCGCAACAGGCTGGGCCGACGCCGGCATTCACCTTGCAGGAGGTGATGATCCCGATGCGTGATGGCGTCCATCTCCAGACGGTCATCATGACACCGGTGCGCCAGGGGGAAACGTTGCCCATCCTGTTTACGCGTACTCCCTATGGTGTGCCGGAGAAGGCCCCTGATCCTCTGCCGTTTTATCTGCAGAATCTTGCCCGTGATGGCTACATCTTCGTGTTTCAAAATCTGCGCGGCCGTTTCAAATCCGAAGGCGTATTCCAGTTGTCTTCGGCTGTCGACCTGAACGATCCGAAGGCGACCAACGAGACAACCGATGCGTATGACAGCATTGACTGGCTGGTGAAGAACGTCCAGAACAATAGCGGCAAAGTCGGCATGATGGGCATTTCTTATGCCGGTTTGACGACGGCTATGGCGCTTCTGCACCCTCATCCCGCACTCAAAGCTATGAGCGAACAGGCCTCCCCCGTGAACCAGTGGATGAACGACGACATGCACCGGTACGGAGCCCTGCGCGAAAGCTACGACTTTGAGTATTCGGTTTACGAAGAGGCCGACAAGAACAAAAACACTCAGTTTCAGTTCGACAAGTACGACACCTATACGTGGTACTTGGATCTAGGACCCCTTTCAAACATCAATGCGAAGTATCTACACGGCACGATTCCCTTCTGGAACGAGACGGTGGCGCATCCCAACTACGACTCTTTCTGGAAGAAGGAAGCGTGGGTGGACCAGCTTCACGCCTCGGCTGTTCCCAATCTCAACGTGGCTGGCTTTTGGGACCAGGAAGACCCCTGGGGGCCGTGGCAGATCTTCCGGCACGCGGAGGAGAACGATCCGGACCACACGAACTTCATCGTAGCCGGCCCGTGGTTCCACGGCGGATGGCATAGGGGCGAAGGGGACAAACTCGGGATCGTCCCTTTCGGGGGGCACGCCACTTCGCGTGAATTCAGCGTGGACATTGAAGCACCGTTCTTCCGCTACTACCTGCATGACGTTGGCCAGAAGCCAACCTGGCAGGCCGCAATCTTCCAAAGCGGAAGCAACACGTGGCAGCACTACCCGGTCTGGCCGCCGGAGAAAGCCAAACCGACCAACCTCTATCTCCGTGCCGATGGAAGTCTTACCTTCACCGCACCGGCGGCATCCAGCCAAGCGTTCCGGCAGTATGTTTCCGATCCGGCCAACCCGGTTCCGTATCGTGAACGGCCGATCTCGCCCACCTATCCCGGTGGCGACTGGCGGACTTGGGAGGCAGCAGACCAGCGCTTTGTTGAGAGTCGTCCAGACGTCCTCACCTACGTGAGCGCACCGCTCGATCATGACATTACGGTCACCGGTCCCATTTCCGCGGCCCTGTATGCATCGAGCTCCGGAACGGACAGCGATATAGTCGTCAAGCTGATCGATGCTTATCCGCAGGATGCGCAAAGGAATCTTTGGAACCCAGACGAGGGACCAAAGCCGGGACAGTATGCGCAATCAATGAACGGGTACGAGCTACCGATCGCGATGGAAGTGCGACGTGGCCGATACCTGGAAAGCTTCGAGCATCCGCAACCGCTCGTTCCTGATCGACCCGTTTTGTGGAGCGTCCCTCTGCGCGATCACGACCACGTCTTTTGAAAGGCCACCGCATGATGGTCCAGATCCAATCGACGTGGTTTCCATTGATCGACCGCAATCCTCAGAAGTTTGTTCCGAGCATTTACCAAGCCCAAGCGTCGGACTTCGTCAAGGCGACGCAGCGCGTTTACTGCTCGCCTTCCGAGCCTTCTCACCTGGATCTGCCGGTGATACCGTGAGCTCCGCGCCCGGCGTAACAGAAGGAGCGAACCGCCCCGAAGCT
>CAXUIF010000002.1:23872-26219 GCA_964250995.1 uncultured Acidobacteriaceae bacterium | reverse complement strand
GCGCTATCCTGCCATCCATGACCCTCACACGGAGCGGCGCGTTGACCTTTCTAGCTCTAGTCTTCACCCTCAGCCTCGGGCCCTATCTGCTCGTCATCCATGCGCACCACTTGGCAGTGGGCGGGGGACTGGTCGTTGGCGTGCTCATGTGGATGCCGGCGGCCGCGGCGTTGCTTACTTGTCGAGTGCATGGCGTCGACATCGCCAGCCTCGGTTGGCATTGGCGGCCGGCCCGTTACGAACGGCTCGCGTACGTGCTCCCTTTGCTGTATGCCACGCCCGTATACCTCGCCTGCTGGTTCTTCATCCCCCACTCGTTCGCCTTCTCCTCATTCGCCGCTGCAGCCGGCACCTCCTACGGTTTTCCCTCATGGCCTCGCGCGACAGCTCTCCTACTAAGTGTGCCGATCCTGGCCTCGTTTGGCGTGATCGGCAGCACCGCCCGGGCACTCGGCGAAGAGATCGGCTGGCGCGGGTTCCTCTTGCCACGCCTCAGCGACCGCTTCGGCTGGCGCCTCGGGTGCCTTCTCAGCGGCGGCATCTTGGCTGTCTGGCACTATCCATTGCTACTCTTCGCGGACTACAACTCCGGCACCCCCAAGCTCTTCGCCATGACCTGCTTCACGCTGATGGTGTTCGGCAGCGCCTTCCAGCTCGGCTGGCTGCGTCTGCGATCGAACAGCCTCTGGCCTTGCGCAGTGCTTCATGCAAGTCACAATCTCTTTGTTCAAGCGGTCTTCGATCGCATGACAGCTCCCGTGGGCAAGCCTCTCTATCTCACCACCGAGTTCGGCGCCGGCCTCGCCATCACCTGCGCCCTCACAGCTTTCGTGCTTTGGAGATACCCGGTAAAAGGAGCTGAATTGGTTATGCAGGCGAACGCTGAACGCATCGCCGAAGTTGCCTGATGCGCCGCAGCTGGCCTTGCCCTTCACGCCGCACAAGAGCATTGCCGCTTTCACCGACAACCCTGATCGTTACTGGTACTGTCTCGCTCTACACGCATGCTGCCACTGCCCGCCACGACCACTGCCACTCCCGCGACCTGCCTTCGCGCTAGGTCGGGATCGCATGCGTTCTGATTAGCTCCTCAGCATCGGGTGCGAGCCTGTGACGATATTTCAAACACAAGCCCCGAAGCCACTAACGCCTCTCGTTAGTGGCTTTCGTTTTGCGCAGCGCGCTCACGCCCTCTTGCTCACGGGAGTCCCTGTGATCTGGATGTCTCGTGTGCAAGCCGATGACGGACAAAGCTGCTGTCTCGCATACTCCAGGTCCTCGACACGCAGATTCGACTCGGCCCCTAGCCTGGCTAGAGTTCGCATAGAGGAATCCGGTGTTCAGTTGCGAGAGTGCCCGTCGAACTGAGCATCTCTTGACCAGCCTTCGTGTCCTGGCATACGACCCGAAAGACCGAATCCTTGTCCGAGGAGAACACCGCAGGGCAGCCATGCTCATTCAGGTTGCCGCGCAGAGAAGTCGTCCTTGGGGATTGGGGCGCGGGATAGGTCTCCACGATGCGCGAGCTTCGCAACGCCAGTTCCTCAGCCACCCTGACCGGCAGCAGCGTTATCCCGCGCGCCGGTGCTCCCAACCGGCCGGTCTCATAAGCCGCTTCCATCCAAACACATGGTTCGCGTTGCCCCCGTGCTTGCGAGCCACCCGCGCCACTGATGCTCCCGGCCCTCGGGCCTCCTCCACAATCAACCGCCGCTCGTCGGCACTGCGCCGACGCCGACGCCGGGTCACCGCTCCGCTTACGCCGAGCTCCATCTCCACCATGCAGATATCTTCATCCCAGCCGCAACACGTGTACATGCGGCCAAGACCGGACGCTTACAGTCAGCATCGTGACCGGGTGAAATCAACCAGGTTGAGACACCCTATGGTACTCACATCCGGAACTTCGCTCGGATGAGCCGTGCAGCTCGCCTACTGGTCGATTCATCGCTACTTCTGTGTTCATCCACGGTTATACCCGACAAGTGATATTTTCGTGGGTGATACATATATGTCCATTCTGCACTTAATGGCAAGTGTGCCACTAATCCCGGTAGCCTAAAAGTTGTTTACGGAGCTGTCGATCCTCTTGCACCCGCACCTGAGGTTCAGGATTGTGAACTCCGGATCTCGTTTTGCACCTGCGTCAGAGGAAGCTTTGACTCCAGACACGCCCTCCACTTAAGCAAAAGCGCTACCTAATAGGTAGCTACTCGGTAGCTATCCCTGGGAGCGGTAGCAGCGGTCGCGACGCTGGTCTGCTCGCCATTCTATAAGTGGTCTCATATATGCCTTTGTGGCTTCGGCGTAGGGCCTGAGACCCCCTATATTTAGCGGTATAATCCCT
>CAXUIF010000002.1:0-23862 GCA_964250995.1 uncultured Acidobacteriaceae bacterium | reverse complement strand
CCTGAGACCCGCTTTCTTAGCGGGTCTCAGGCCTGCCGTTACGGGCATCTCTGGTCTATAAGACCATTTCTAGCGTTGTCCGAGTGGAGGGCGTGCCTGGTGGTGGAGAAGCCGTGTGATCGCGTTTTTTGCTGTCGACGAAAGCCATCTAGGTGCTGCGCCAAGGGACCTCGAACTGTGGATGCTCTCGGTTTCTGGCGCGTGATCAGGTGTGCTCAGCACTTGAGCTACGCGATTCGTTGATCGGAACCTAAACCGTAACCGGACGCTACAACGACGCAGGCATCGGTGGTCGCTGGACGATAGTTCGGGTCGAGGGTCGGCATCAGGAGAAGATCGACGGCCGACGCCTAAGGAGTCGCGGAGCGAACACGCTGTTGAACCTGTAGTCATTGAAAGAGAAAAGAGCCAAATCCTGCGTGACGCATCTCGGCTCATCCAGGATCCTAACAGCCCGATCAACAACATCGGCGAGTTTGTCGTGCTCGCTGTCGCCTACTCCGTTCGCACCACCCTGAACAGGGGCAGAGGTAATTGGCTACTTCCAGCCAAATGCGTGTATGCCATGGAACAGTAAGATCTGCAAGTCGACTGGAAACGGTACCTTTGCCCGGGATCTCTCGGCGCCGGTGGCGCCCTCGCTTAATGTACAAAAATTGAGTCGAGTTCCAGCCAACTGCGGAAGTGACTACCAGGTGACGGCATTTCCAGCCAGCTGCGAGTTGCTAGCCGTACTTCCTTAACGAAGCGCTGAATTTCCACCCGGGTGCGAGCGTAACTCCTTCCATCTTGGAATATTTCGAACGAACTGCGGGACTCTTGATGCGTCGAAGTACCCCGAAACGGAAGATGCCTCGCTCGTGTTGCATTTGACCCATTTAGGACATGCTCATAAACTCCGTCCCGCAGCTGGCTGGAAGAAAAGCCCGCATGCTGAGGAAGATGCGTGATTGAAGGAGTTGGCATGCAAAATCCACATCATGGCTCTGACAGCGCTGCTTGTAACTTTGGACGGTTGCAAGGTCCGGTCCCCTCTTCCGAGGAGGATGCGATGGTCACTTAGCACAATATCTTCAGACAGTCAGGATTGAGGTACCTCTTGCGCTCTCTCGGGAGTGGAGCTGCGTGGCTTCATGTCCGACCGGTATCGCAGGCTCGACTCCCGACCCGTTATCGAGCTTTTCGCTTCGACAGTGCAACGGAAGGGTGCTTTGCCCTACGACGGATACGTCACAGATACCAAGACTGCGGTTCAGGCCTCTTGCGCTCTAAGCGCGTCTGTCCACTGCTCCTTTACGGGTAGATACGGTTCAGCGTTCTGGCGAAGGGGATGGTCTCCCGGACGTGGTCCAGGCCGCAGATCCAGGCCACGCAGCGCTCGATCCCCATGCCGAACCCTGAGTGCGGGACCGAACCGTATTTGCGGAGATCGAGGTACCACTGGAAGGCTGCAAGTGGCAGGTTGTGGGCTTCAATGCGAGACTTCAGCAGGTCGTGGTCGTGAATGCGCTGGCTGCCGCCGATGATTTCGCCGTAGCCTTCCGGAGCGAGGACGTCGACGCAGAGGGCCTTGGTCGGATCGTTCGGGTCGGGTTGCATATAGAAAGCTTTCACTGCGGCGGGGTAGCGGTGGATCATGACCGGTTTTTGAAACTGGTTCGCAATGAAGGTCTCATCGGGAGAACCGAAGTCGTCACCATAGGTGTGCGGGTGCTCGATCCTTCCGGCCCTGAAGGCATCGGCCAGCATGGCATGCGCTTCGTCATAGGTGAGCCGGGGAAAGGCAGCGCTGGTGTGGGCATGGTGTGCGGGCGCGGGTTCCGTCGCGGCCTGCGGTCCATTCGACGACCCATGACGACTCGTTGCGGAAGGGTCAGCGGACTCATCCGCGGCGAGGACGGACTCGAGTTTGGGAAGGTCGCGACCGATGGTCTGGAGGTCGGGGCGGTGCTGCTCCAGGACCCGCTTCACAATATGAGTGAGCAAGCCTTCGGCGAGCGTCATGAGGCCGTCAAGGTCCAGGTAGGCGACCTCGGGTTCAATCATCCAGAATTCTGTAAGGTGGCGGCGAGTTTTAGATTTTTCGGCACGAAAGGTGGGGCCGAAGCTGTAGACCTTCCCGAGCGCGAGCGCGGTCGCCTCAATGTAGAGCTGACCGGACTGCGTCAGGTAGGCCATCTCGTCTTCAAAGTACTTCATCTCGAAGAGCTCGGAGGTGCCTTCGCAGGCATTGGGCGTGAGGATGGGAGGATCAGTGCGGGTAAACCCGTGCGTGTCGAAGTACTCGGCGGCCGCGCGCATGATGGCGGCGCGGACCCGGAGGATGGCCGACTGGCGCGGGGTGCGTATCCAGAGGTGGCGGTGCTCCATGAGGAAGTCGACGCCGTGCTCTTTGCGGGAGATGGGGTAGGGCGTCTCGTCGGCGATGCGCTGGGTGACTGTGACGTCGCTGACGTCCAGCTCCACGCCGGAAGGCGCACGGGGGTCCTCACGTACCGTGCCCCTGACCACGAGGGAGGACTCCAGGGTCAGGTTCTTCAAGGTGTCGAAGACCTCAGGGGAGACCGCGGCCTTGGGAACGATGCCCTGGACGGTACCCGAGCCGTCGCGAAACGTGGGAAAGAGCAGCTTGCCGGAGCTGCGAAGGTTATACAACCAACCACGAAGCGTGATCATTTCGCCGACGTGTTGCGACAGGTCGGCAATGGTGGTGACCGGGGCTTCGGCGGCAGAGTTCGGGGGTGTTGCGATGTCGGACATGTCAGAGGTGATTCTAGACCGGCGGTTCCTGGGTTGAGGCCGCCCGGTCTGACCCGGGCCCAGAGGCTTTAGGACTCTCAGCCCGGTTGGCTTAGGCCTGTTCTGGCGGGGGGTTGAGCGCGGCAGCTTGTTGAGCTTGCAAGAGGCTTGCCGCTTCGGGGTCGGGGAAGGGGTGACGTTCGTTCAGGAGGCGTAGCGGCTGCGCGAACTCGGCAAGGACCTCGGGGTGGAGCGCGCGCAGGCGCAGCAGCGTCTCGCCCAGCATCAGGCGCACGGGCAGGCTTGCTGGATAGCGGACAGCCAGGTCGAGCAGGGCGCGCACTGTGTCGCGCTCGCCGGTGACCAGCAGGGGCGCATTGCGGGACGTCATGGCGCAGTTCATGCCCAGGAGCTGCTCAAGAAGGCGCAGGTAAATATTCAGATCGGCACCGCGCGGTGGCGTGTAGCGCCCGAACTGCGGCGGCTCCGGCGTGTCACCAAAATGCGCGACCAGATGATGCGCCAGCTGCGCCCAAAGACCCTGGGCGCCGGTGTGGAGATCGGGCCAGGCAAGATGCAAGGTGAGGGTCACGGGCTCGGCCGTTGTTCCAGGGGAAGAAACCTGAGGCGGCGCGGTGTCGGAACTTGCAGCATGCGCAGCGGGCTCCGCCGTAAGCACGGGCGCATCCAGACCTGGCACAGCGGGGCGGTCTGCAAGGGCTGCCTCGGTCTGCACGGCGCCGAACTCCTCGGGAGGGCTGCCGGTCCGCTCAGCGCCATCCGGTTCGAGGTCCGCCGCTGACGGGGCTTGCGGGCTGGCGGCGGAGATCAGTCGAAGCGTAACGGCGGCGCCTTCAGGAGTGGCCTGGATGTGGCTGGTAACGGCCGCGCCCGCACCCGCTTCGCGTGCGTACGCTGCGGCCGCGTCGTCCGGCCAGGGCTGGCTAAGCATCGCGAAGCCCGCGATATCGGCCCAGGGGACGAGCGTTTGCGTATCAAGAGCCAGAAGCGTGTAGGCCCCTTCGGCAAGAAACAGCGGGAGGGCACGGCTAAGACGGCCGGCAGTGTCCGGCAGGACCGCCGCGGCCTCTTGAGGGAGCTCAGGCGGCAGAGACACGGAGGAGCCCAGAAACAGCACCCTGGCGCGGCGCGGGGTCGCGGTGGGGTAAAGCTGCCGGCTGGGGGTATCCGGCGGCAGCCAGACAGGACCGGCGATGCGCAGCAGCTGAGGCTGCGGGGGAGTTTCGGCCGCCTGCGCCATCAGGTCACGCCGGCGGATCTCGACCTCCCACGCACGGAGGGGCTCGGCGAAGTCGGAGCGGTTCAGCTTGCCGAGTTCCCGCAGCAGCGTGAGCGCCTCTGCGGAGTGGCCGCTATCCAACGTGGCCCGGAGTAGATTGTTTCCGACAGCCAGGCCGTGAACCGCGGGATCGTACACGGGACGGACAAGACGAAGGGCATCGTCGAGGAGACCCGCAAGACCGAGGTCCCCGCTGATGCCCTGCAGAAGCAGCGTCGGTGCCGGCCGGCCAGCCCGCTCGATGGCCTGCTTGTACAGGCCAACGGCAAGGCTGCGATTGTGGGCCTCCAGTGCGCTGCGGCCGAGCCACATCAGTGGAAGCCAGGCGCCTGGCAGGGTGGCTGCGCGCTCCAGGGCAGACTGCCAGCCAAAGTCGCCTTCCCGCTCGCGGTTTCGCGCTGCATACAGGCCGAGGGCGCCGTCGTCGTTCGGGTTCGCTTCCAAAGCGCGCCAAAGTGTGGCATCGGCTTCTTCGAGCCGTTCCTGAGCGGCCTGGGCGCGGGCGAGGTGCGTCAGGACCGTGGCCGACGGGCCAAACTGGCCGAGGTAGGTGACCAAAACGTCTTCCGCTTGCGCCGGCTGATTGGCCGCGAGCAATACCAGCCCATGAACGGCGGCTCCGCGTTCGGGAGCCGGATCGATCGTCTGAAGGTGGGCAGCCGCCGGGAGCAACTCGGCACCCGCGCCGGTCTGAAGAGCGTCGAGCAGAATGGCGGAAAGAGCGTCCGGGGTGTTATGCGCCTGCTGGAGCGCTTGCGGCAGCAACTCGCGGCGCCACTGCTGCACGGGGATGAGCACCTCGCGGCCAAAGTCGTCGAAGACGCGAATCCTGGGCTCCTCCGGCGAGGGCTGCTCCGCGGACGGAAGCTCGCTTTGCGTGCCTACGACAACGGAGTTCGTGGCGGCTTCCGCCACCGCAGCGACAGGAACCGGCACGGCGTCCGGTAATGGGGTAGGGGCGGGGATCGGCGTGGGCGCGGTCTCTCCGGCGCCGGCCAGGGGGCCTTTTTTGCGAAAAAGATCAAGCAGACTCATCACGCTCTATTATCAGCGCTCGCGGTCGGTCGCGAACCATCGCCCAGCAAGTCACGAGGCATAGAGCGCCCATTTTCCTGCGGCGAGGCGGGACAGGGACAAGCCGGTGCCGACAAGCGCGGCAGCTTCCGCCTTTGTGGCTCGTGCTTTTCGCTTGCCCTGGAAAGGGGGGAGTTTGTTCCGCTAGTGCGTTTTGAGGGCAAGCTGACTGGGACCAAATTCGCCGGTGGTGCGCGAGCGCATGGAGCGCACGACCCGGTTCCGGCCGCCTCGCTTGGCCTCATAGAGCGCTTCGTCCGCCCTTTCCAGCATCATCTCAAACGAATCTTCGTCGCCTTCGAAGGTTGCCGTGCCGATACTGGCGCTGAGCTCCAAATCCGCATAGGCCTCGTCGGCAAAGCGCGGGTCCGCTGACCCGACCAGCCGAATATTGCGCCGGACGCGCTCGGCTACGATCAGCGTAGCTTCTTCCGAAGCGTTCGGGAGCAGGACCGAAAACTCTTCGCCGCCCCACCGGCAAAGCACATCGATGCCCCGGATGGAATCCTGAATCCTCTCCACGGCAGCGCATAATACCTGGTCCCCGACATGGTGGCCGAAGGTGTCGTTGACCTTCTTGAAGTGATCGAAATCGAGCATCAGAACCGAGAAGGGTGTATGCAGGCGACGGCTTCGGGACTGTTCGCTGCTGCACCAGTTCAGAAACACGCGGCGGTTATACACCCGGGTCAGTGGGTCGGTGCTGGCCATGTGCTCCAGCTCCAGGCTGAGCTTGGCCGTGGTGCGCCAGAAGAAGGCAAACGCCAACCCGATAGCGGCCGCAACGAAGAAGTTGTAGGTGAGCAGGTTGAGCGTATCGGCCCAGCGCGAGTTGGCGAGTAGTCCAGCCGAGGCGCACACAGCGCGCGCTACGTTTGCCAACACCAGGAACTGCATGAGGCCAACCGTACAGCGGGTCGCCAGGCGAGCCTTTCCTATCCCGTTCCGCTGAATGAGCAGGGCCGTGGAGGCGACCTGAATGGCAACCAGGACGCTGATGACCGTGACGGCGACGCGTGTTCCTGTCAGATGGCTCCACTGCAGCAACATGGCCAGGCCCTGGCAGCAAAGCAGAATCGTGCTCAGCAAACCCAGCTTCGATTCCAAACCCATGAGATAGCGATCAGCGCGGTAGCAGCACATAAAGCCGACGAGCACACACAGGTTGGCGAGCGGCTCCAGCGCAGGAAAGCTGCCGGCGGCTAGCGTGAGGGCCGCCCCTGTGCCCCCAACCACCAGGGCGCTTCCCATCCAGTTCAGCCCTTTCAGCAGCGGGTTGCTGTCGTGGATGAGCACAAGACCCGCGCCACAACCGGCCAGCGTGATCGTCCCAAGGGAAAGAATTGCTTGCTGCGCCGTCATGCCAAAACCTTCACTGCCTAGCTGTCGTAAGGAGCTGAGCGCCTTTCGAAAAGGGGTCTGTCTCCCCGTCTCGAAGGCTACCGGAGGCTCGGCGCATGAAGCTATGACGCGGAAGTTGCAAACCGCGAAAGGAAGTATCACCGCACGGTAACCGGCGCTCTGCCGAAGAGTGGAAAACCGAGCAGAGCCGAGCAAATCGGGCTTAGCAACGAGGCCCACTCCTACGCTGCTTGTAAGCCACGAACCGTTGCCGGTGGACGAAACTGCCTTCGGCGCTGTACGTTCGTTGGGGCCTGTTCTCCGCCCGATGCAGTGGTGGAGTGGGCCGGCATGGAGTCCTTATGTTGGAGTTTAATTTCGCGCTCGGGGAGTCGGTCGACATGCTCCGGGACAGCGTTAAACGCTTTGCAGACAAAGAGATCGCTCCGTTAGCGGCGCAGGTGGATCGCGAAAACCTCTTCCCCGCGGCGATGTGGCGCAAGCTCGGTGACCTGGGCCTGCTGGGCATCACGGTGGAGGAAGAGTACGGCGGCGCCGACCTTGGTTATCTGGCGCATGTGGTGGCCATGGAAGAGATCTCGCGGGCCTCGGCGTCGATCGGGCTCTCCTACGGCGCGCACTCCAATCTATGCGTCAATCAGCTGCGCAAAAATGGGACAGCGGCACAGAAGAAGAAGTATCTACCCACGCTGGTCAGCGGCGAACACGTCGGCGCTCTGGCGATGTCGGAGACCGAAGCCGGCTCCGACGTGGTCGGCATGCGGCTGCGGGCAGAGAAACGCGGCAACTGCTTTGTCCTGAACGGCAGCAAAATGTGGATCACCAACGGCCCGGATGCCGATGTGTTGATCGTTTATGCCAAAACGGAGCCGAATGCGGCCTCGCGCGGCATCACCGCGTTTATCGTGGAGCGCAGCTTTGCCGGCTGGCAGTCTAGCCCCAAGCTCGACAAACTGGGTATGCGCGGCTCCAACACGTGTGAACTGGTGTTCGAGAACTGCGAGGTGCCGGAGGAGAATGTGCTCGGCCGCGTCAACGGCGGGGCGCGCGTCCTCATGTCCGGCCTGGACTATGAGCGGCTCGTGCTCTGCGGGGGACCGCTGGGCATTATGGCAGCGTGCCTCGACGTGGTGATCCCCTACGTGCATGAGCGCAAGCAGTTCGGCAAAGCCATCGGCGAGTTCCAGCTGATGCAGGGCAAGCTCGCCGACATGTATGTCGGCTTCAATGCCTGCCGCGCCTATGTGTACGCCGTCGCCAATGCATGCGACCGTGGCGACACCACGCGCAAAGATGCCGCGGGCGCGATTCTCTACTCCGCCGAGAAGGCAACGTGGATGGCGGGGCAAGCCATCCAGGCGCTTGGTGGGAACGGCTATATGAACGAGTACGCGACCGGCCGCCTGTGGCGCGATGCCAAGCTCTTTGAGATCGGCGCAGGCACCTCCGAGATCCGGCGAATGCTGATTGGCCGGGAGCTGTTCAAAGACACTGCCCCCTTCGGAGCCGAGTAGCGCACCATGGGGGTCCTTCGTTCCGCCATCAACCCGCGCAGCGACGAGTTTCGCACCAACGCCGAACGGATGCAGGCGTTGATGACGGAGCTGCGAGAGAAGACCGCGGCGGCCGCAGAGGGCGGCACCGAAGCTGCACGGCGCAAGTACACAGAACGGGGCAAGCTTCTGGTCGGCGACCGTGTGAACCTGCTGCTTGATCCGGGAACGCCCTTTCTGGAGTTGTCCTCGCTCGCAGCCAACGGGTTATACGGCGACGAGGTACCGCGCGCAGGGATCGTGACCGGTATTGGCCGCATCAGTGGCCGCGAGTGCCTGGTTGTGGCCAACGATGCGACCGTGAAGGGCGGCACGTACTACCCGCTCACCGTGAAGAAGCATCTGCGCGCACAGCAGATTGCGCTGGAAAATCATCTGCCGTGCGTGTACCTGGTGGACTCCGGTGGGGCCTTTCTGCCGCTGCAGGATGAGGTCTTTCCGGACAAGGAGCACTTTGGCGCGATCTTCAATAACCAGGCCAATCTTTCTGCAAAGGGGATTGCGCAGATTGCCTGCGTGATGGGCTCGTGCACGGCAGGCGGGGCGTACATTCCCGCGATGTCGGATGAGACCGTGATCGTCAAAAATCAGGGCACGATCTTTCTTGGCGGCCCACCGCTTGTCAAAGCCGCGACGGGCGAGGAGATCTCTGCAGAGGACCTCGGTGGGGGCGATGTCCACACCCGTATTTCGGGGGTCGCCGACCACCTCGCCGATGACGATGCGCATGCCCTCGCGGTGATTCGCCGCATTGTGGCCAATTTGAACAGCAAGGTCCCCAGTGCGGCTCAGACAGCCACGCCGGAGGAGCCGCTATACGCGCCCGAAGAGCTTTACGGCATCGTGCCCGCGGACGTGCGCAAGCCGTACGACGTGCGCGAGCTTCTCGCGCGGCTGGTCGATGGCAGCCGTTTCGATGAGTTCAAGCAGCGCTACGGCCACACGCTTGTTACGGGCTTTGCGCATCTGCACGGATTTCCGATTGGCGTTCTGGCCAATAACGGCGTGCTCTTTTCCGAGTCCGCGCAGAAGGGTGCGCACTTCATTGAGCTTTGCGCGCAACGCGGGATCCCACTGGTGTTTCTGCAAAACATCACGGGGTTCATGGTCGGCGGCAAATACGAACACGGTGGCATTGCCAAGGACGGCGCCAAGATGGTGATGGCGGTGGCGTGCGCGCGCGTGCCGAAATTTACCGTGTTGGTTGGCGGCAGCTTTGGCGCGGGCAACTACGGCATGTGTGGCCGCGCCTATAATCCGCGCCTGCTGTGGAGCTGGCCCAACGCGCGCATCTCCGTGATGGGCGGCGAGCAGGCTGCCAGCGTGCTGTCCCGCGTGCGCCGCGACGGACTGGAAGCGAAAGGGCAGACCTGGAGCACGGAGGAGGAAGAGGCCTTCAAGCTGCCCATCCGTGAGCAATACGAGACACAAGGCAATCCCTTCTACGCCACCGCACGCTTATGGGACGACGGCATTCTGGACCCCGCACAGACGCGGCGCGCGCTCGCGCTTGGCCTGGCCGTCGCCGGGAATGCACCGCAAGAGAAGACCACCTTCGGCGTCTTCAGGATGTAACCGGAGAACTTGATGAACAGCACTGCACTGGAGATCGAACGCACAGGTCCCGTGGCGACGCTTTGGCTGAACCGGCCGGAGATCCACAACGCCTTCGACGCGCAGCTCATCACCGAACTGACCGACGCTGTGCGCCGCGTGGAGGGAGAGCGTGAAGTTCGTGTGGTGGTGCTCGCCGCGCGGGGACGGAGCTTTTGCGCGGGTGCGCAGGTGCAGTGGATGCAGGCGCAGGGCGCGGCCTCGCCCCAGGCAAATGCCGCCGATGCGCGCCGTCTGGCAGTGCTCTTCCAAACCATCGCCGAGTGCCCCAAACCTACAATCGCGCGCGTGCAGGGAGCGGCTCTCGGCGGCGGCGTGGGCCTTGTCGCGGCTTGCGATCTGGCCATCGGCACGACAGCGGCCGTCTTCGCGACCTCCGAGGTGCGCCTGGGCCTGATTCCTGCGACCATCGGGCCCTATGTGGTGCGCGCCGTTGGAGAGCGCCAGGCGCGCAGATTGTTCCTCACGGCGGAGCGCATCGATGCAGAGACCGCAAGGCAGATGGGGCTTCTGCACATCGTCGTCGAAGCGGAGCAGCTCGACAACCGCCTCCGTGAAGCCATCGAGTCCCTGCTTGCAGGCGCTCCCGCGGCGCAGACGGAAGCCAAAGCCTTACTTGACGCCATAGCAGGCAAGCCCCTGACAGCGGCACTGATGGAGGACACAGTGCAGCGCCTCAGCCAGCGGCGCGCCAGCGCTGAAGCCGCGGAAGGTTTGCAGGCCTTTCTGCAAAAACGCCCAGCAGCGTGGGTGTTGCCGTCATGAGCAAGAGCATGTTCCGCAAAGTTCTCATTGCGAACCGGGGCGAGATCGCCTGCCGCGTCATGCGTACCTGCCGTCGACTCGGCATCGCGACGGTCGCAGTCTATTCCGATGCCGACGCGCACAGCCTGCATGTCCGCACGGCGGACGAGGCCGTGCACATCGGGCCCTCGCCCGCGCAGGAAAGCTATCTCAATATCGACCGCATCCTGAGCGCATCCCAGCGGACCGGCGCACAGGCCATCCACCCGGGCTATGGCTTTCTTTCCGAAAATGAAGATTTCGCGGAGGCCTGCGAGCAAGCCGGCATCACGTTCATCGGCCCCCCTGCGACGGCCATCCGCGCCATGGGTTCCAAGGCCGCTGCCAAGGCGCTGATGCAACAAGCCCAGGTGCCTCTGACGCCGGGGTACCACGGCGACCAGCAAGCGCCTGAGTTTCTTCAGCAACAAGCGGACGCCATCGGTTATCCCGTGCTGATCAAGGCCAGCGCCGGCGGCGGCGGCAAAGGAATGCGCCGCGTTGAAGCACCGGAGGACTTCGCTGCCGCGCTCGCCTCCTGCAAACGCGAGGCCGCCTCGTCCTTTGGCGACGATCGTGTGCTGATTGAGCGCTATATTCTGGAGCCGCGTCACATCGAAATCCAGGTCTTTGGCGATACGCACGGCAACGTCGTTAGCCTGTTCGAACGGGACTGCTCGGTGCAGCGCCGTCACCAGAAGGTCCTCGAAGAAGCGCCCGCTCCCGGCATGACCGCCGAGCGCCGCGCCGCGATGAGCAACGCCGCCTGCGAGGCGGCTCGTGCGGTCGGCTATGTGAGCGCAGGGACGGTGGAGTTCATCGCCGATCCACAAGGCAACTTCTACTTCATGGAGATGAACACGCGCCTCCAGGTGGAGCATCCCGTCACCGAGTACATCACCGGCCTTGACCTGGTAGAGTGGCAGCTCCGCGTGGCAGCCGGCGAACCGCTGCCGCTTGCACAAGACCAGCTTCGGATCAGCGGTCATGCCCTGGAAGCGCGCGTCTACGCGGAAGACCCCGCAAACAACTTTCTCCCCTCGACCGGCAAGCTTCTGCACGTGCGTCAGCCTGCCGGCTCGCGGCATGTGCGCGTGGACGCCGGCGTTGCCCGGGGCGATACGATCTCTGCTTTCTACGATCCCATGATCGCCAAGCTCATCGTGTGGGACCAGACCCGCGAGGGGGCGCTGGAGCGCATGCAGCAGGCCCTTGGCCAGTTTCAAGTCGTCGGCGTAAAGACCAATTTGCAGTTCTTGCACCAGCTAGTCACCTCACGATCCTTTACGGAGGCGCGGCTCGATACGGCGCTTATTGAGCGAGAAAGCGCCTGGCTGCTACAGGAGCCGCACCGCGAAGACGACCGGGGCACGCTGCTGGCCGCGCTGGCAACCCTGCTGCGCGAGGCTGCGAACGCTGGCGTGGGCACCTCGCCGTGGGCGTTGCACGACGGATGGCGAAGCAACGGCACCCTGCAACGCACGTTGCGCTTTGCCCATGAAGGCGCAACGCAGCACATCGAGGTCACCTATCTGCAGCAGGGCTTTCGCTTGCGCTTCGCGAGCACTGACCTCGCAGCGAATGGCACCCTGCAGCACGACGGCACGCTTGAGGCTACTCTTGGCGACATCCAGGTGAAAGCGACGGCTATCGAGGCCCTGGGTATGTGGCATGTCTTCCACGCCGGACGGCACTGGCAGGGTGCAATCCTGGATCCGCTCGCCGCGCGTGAGGCTTCGGACATCCGGCAGAGCAGCCTGCTTTCGCCAATGCCCGGGGTCGTTACCGCTCTTCTTGCGGTGCCCGGCGCGCATGTGGTCGCGGGCACGCCGTTGATCGTGTTGGAAGCGATGAAGATGGAGTACACGATCAAAGCGCCGGCAGATGGCACCGTGCAGAGCTTTCTTTTTGCCGTTCGCGATCAGGTGCCTGAAGCCACACAGCTCCTTGTCTTCGAGCCCGACAATGCCGCAGGGAAGCCGGAATGAGTTCCTTGGATGCTGTGCGTATTGTGGAAGTGGGCCCGCGTGATGGCTTGCAGAACGAAGCGCGGCTTGTCCCCACGGCGACCAAGATCGAGCTGATCGAAAGGCTCGCAGCCGCCGGAATTCGCTCCATCGAGGCCACGGCCTTCGTCTCGCCCAAGTGGGTTCCGCAGATGGCCGACCACGCCGAGGTACTGCAGGGCTTGCAGCGCACAGGGGGCGTCACCTACTCCGCGCTAACGCCCAACCTGCGCGGCTTTGAAGCTGCCCTTGCCGCGCGCGTCGACGAAGTTGCCGTCTTTGCCTCGGCCTCAGAAACGTTTTCGCAAAGAAACATCCACTGCTCCATCGCGGAAAGCCTGGAGCGCTTTCAGCTAGTGCTTGAGGCGGCGAGACAGGCTCGCATCCGTGTGCGCGGCTACGTCTCCTGTGCGCTCGGCTGCCCCTACGAAGGCGAGGTGCCAGGGAGCGCGGTGGCAGCGGTCGCGCGCAGTCTGCACCGCGCGGGCTGCTACGAGATCTCGCTCGGCGACACCATCGGTGTGGGAACCCCCGGCAAGACGAAACACCTGCTCGCGGCCGTGGCGGAGCAGGTTCCGGTGACCGCTCTTGCCGGGCACTTTCACGATACCTACGGTCAGGCGCTGGTCAACGTGTATGCCGCGCTCGAAGGCGGTGTACGGGTCTTCGACAGCTCGGTGAGCGGCCTCGGCGGCTGCCCGTATGCGCCAGGAGCGCTGGGCAATGTGGCTACGGAAGACTTGTTGTACATGCTGGACGGTATGGGCGTTTCAACCGGCATTTCAATGAACAAGCTGCTGGCTGCAGGAGACTTCATCTGCACGCACCTGGGGTTGCGCAGCCACTCTCGGGTCGCTCGCGCGCTCAGCGGCAAACGCGCTTCGTCGTGACGGTATGGGCACGCCCGCGGTCAGGCAAGGTCCCTTCACTTGGGCGCCATGCGAAGCGCCCCATCCAGCCGGATAACTTCGCCGTTCAGCATGGGCAGTTCGCAGATGGTGGACACCATATGGGCAAACTCTTCCGGGTGCCCAAGTCGCGCCGGGAACGGCACCGACCCTGATAACGCGTCCTGTACCTCCTGCGAGAAGCTCGCCATCATCGGCGTCATAAAGAGGCCCGGAGCGATGGCTACGACGCGAATCCCGCTCCGCGCCAGTTCGCGCGCGGCTGGCAGCGTCAGGCCTGCAACGCCGGCCTTCGATGCGGCATAGGCGGTTTGCCCGATCTGCCCCTCGAACGCCGCGATGGACGACGTGTTCACGATCACACCGCGCTCCCCCTCGGAAGAAGGTTCGTTGCGCATCATCGCCTCCGCGGCCAGGCGCATCATGTTGAAGGTGCCGATCAGATTGATCGCAATCGTGCGCGCAAAGCTGTCGAGCCCATGTGGTCCGTTGCGGCCCACCAGTCGCTCGCTCGGCGCCACGCCCGCACAGTTCACCAGTCCATGCAGCGCACCAAAGCGCTCACACGCCACAGCGACTGCACGCTGTCCGTCCACCTCCTGCGTTACATCTGTGGGCACAAAGGCCGCCTTCTCTCCAAGCGTCTCCGCTGCCGCTTGCCCCGAAGCGTTCACGTCCGCCAGCACCACCGAGGCGCCGCGTTCGACGAACATCCGCGCCGTCGCTGCACCCAGGCCGGAAGCGCCGCCCGTCACAAGAAACGTCTTGCCCGCGATCACCATGTTCGTCTCCGTAAGCTAGGCACCGGCCGCCTCCGCACGTGGCACCACGCTGCGCGCGATAATGAGCCGCATGATCTCGTTGGTCCCTTCCAGAATCTGGTGCACGCGCAGGTCGCGCACCAGCTTTTCCACGCCGTAGTCGGTCAGGTAGCCGTAGCCTCCCAGCAACTGCAGCGCCTCGTTCGCCACGTGAAAGCCGGCATCGGTGACGTAGCGCTTGGCCATGGCGCACAGCGTAGGCGCATTGGCCTCACCGGCATCCAGCGCCGAGGCCGCACGCCAAAGCATCGTCTGCGCCACCTCCAGCTCCGTCGCCATGTCGGCCAGGCGGAACTGCAGTGCCTGCATGTCCGCTAGGCGTTTGCCGAAGGCATGCCGTTCGGCGGTGTACGCCAGCGCCTTCTCGAACGCCGCGCGCGCACCGCCCAGCGAACATGCGGCAATGTTCAGCCGGCCGCCGTCCAGCGCAGACATCGCGATGCGGAACCCTGCGCCTTCCTCACTCAACCGATGCTCCGCGGGAACGGCCACGTTCTCGAAGATGACCTGCCGCGTGGGCTGCGCGTTCCATCCCATCTTCTTCTCGCAAGGTCCGAACAACATCCCCTGCGCGCCTTTTTCAACGACGAACGCCGAGATGCCGCGCGCCCCGTCTCCCCCGGTGCGCGCCATCACCACATACAGGTCTGCGGCTCCAGCGCCGGAGATGAACTGCTTCACTCCGTTCAGAACGTACTGGTCACCCTGCTGTACCGCGCGCGTGGAAAGCGTGGAAGCATCGGAACCGGTGCCGGGCTCGGTGAGGCAATACGCACCCAGCCACTCCAAGCCGCACAGGCGCGACAACCAACGCTGCCGTTGCGCGGGCGTGCCAAACCGGTCGAGGATGAGCGCGACCATGTTGTGCACAGAAAAGTAGCCGGCGATCGAAGGGCAGGCCCGCGCCAGACCCTCATAGATCAGCACCCCCGCCAGCCGGTTCAGATGACTTCCGCCGACGTCTTCCGCCACGCTGATGCCTCCGAGCCCAAGCGGTGCGCCGCTCTTGATCACGTCGACCGGAAAGAACTTCTCCTGATCCCAGGCGATGGCGTGCGGTGCGATGCGCTCGCGGCCAAACGCTACTGCCAGCTCCTGCATCGCCCGCTGTTCTTCGTTCAACGCAAACTGCGTTTCTGTGTGCATGCTTGCGCTCATGGCAGGGCCACCTCATCGGCGGGTGCGAAAAGATCCACAAAGGCGTGTACCGGCATCTGCTCCAGGCGGCTCTGGTCCTCGCAGGCCTCCATGATCGCTTGCTGCTGCGGAGCTTCGAAGCGCCGCGCCAGATTGGTACGAAACTTCTCTTCCAGCAGCGGCATGCCCTCCGCGCGTCGGTGCATGTGACCGAGGGGATACTCGACCGTCTCTTCCAGAATGGATCCGTCGGTCAATTCGATTCGCACGGTGTTTGCGATGGACCGCTTCTCCGGGTCGAGGTAGTCCGCCGTGAATGCCGGCTCTTCCACACACTCGATCCTGGCCCGCAGCGCATCGATGCGCACGTCTGCAGCCACATGCTCTTCGTAGTCGGCCGCAGTCAGCCGGCCGTACAACAGCGGCACCGCCACCATGTATTGGATGCAGTGATCGCGATCGGCCGGGTTGCTCAAGGGCCCGCGTTTGTCGATGATGCGCAGACATGCCTCGTGCGTTCGAATCGTGATCTTGTGGATGTCTGCCGCGGTTTGCCCCGCGGCCAGCATGCGCTTCTGCAAGGTCATAGCCGCTTCGATTGCCGTTTGCGCGTGAAACTCCGCCGGGTAGCTGATCTTGAACAGCACGTGCTCCATAACATAGCTGCCGTAAGGACGCTGAAAGCGAAACGGCTGCCCCTTGAAGGCCACATCGTAGAAACCCCAGGTCTTCGCCGTAAGCGCGGACGGGCAGGCGGGCTCGCCGCTCTTGGCGAGCAACGCCAGGCGCACGGCGCGACTGGTTGCATCGCCCGCGGCCCAGCTCTTGCGTGGTCCCACGTTGGGCGCATGCCGATAGGTGCGCAGGCTTTGGCCATCGACCCAAGCCAGTGACAGCGCTGCCACGGTCTCGTCATAGCTCAAGTCGAGCAGATGACTCACCACGGCCGTGGACGCTACCTTGACCAGCACGACATGATCCAGACCGACTCGGTTGAAAGAATTCTCCAGTGCCAGGCAGCCCTGAATCTCATGCGCCTTGATCATCGCCGTCAGCACCTGCCGCATGGTCAGGGGTCTGCGCCCATTCGCGACGGCGGTGCGCGATAGCCAATCGGCTACAGCAAGGATGCCCCCAAGATTGTCCGAAGGATGGCCCCACTCTGCCGCCAGCCACGTATCGTTAAAGTCCAGCCAGCGGATCATCGCGCCGAGATTGAAGGCTGCCTGGATGGGGTCAAGCTGATGCGGCGTGCCGGGCACCTTTGCTCCGTTCGGCACGACGGTTCCGGCGACCAACGGCCCCAGCAGCCGCGTGCAGGCCGGGTATTCCAGCGCCTCCAGCGCACAACCTAGGCTATCCATCAGGCAGAAGCGCGCTGTGCGGTAGGCCAGATCGCTGGCTATTTCGTAATGAAAGACATAATCCGCGATGTCGGTGAGGACGGTATCCGGTTCGGGACGATGTGCGCTGAGTAGATCTGACAAGCAGCCTCCAAGAACGGTGCTGTGCTACTGCCGCTGGCTTAGCGGCACGAAGGGCAGATCTTCCGGCCCGGTGTAGTTTGCGGACGGGCGAATGATCTTGCCGTCCTCGCGTTGTTCCATGACGTGCGCGGCCCAGCCCGCCACCCGCGCCATCACAAACAACGGCGTAAACAGCAGCACCGGGATGCGCATCTCGTCGTAGGCCACGGCGCTGAACCAGTCCAGATTGGGGAACATCCGCTTGGTCTCCCACATCACGCTTTCTGTGCGTTCGGCGATGCTGTAGAGCTGCAGGCTCCCAGCCTCGGTCGCCAACGCATGGGCGACACCCTTGATGATGCTGTTGCGCGGATCGCTTACGGTGTACACAGGGTGGCCGAACCCAATGATGACCTCGCGCGCTTCGACGCGCTTGCGGATGTCGGCCTCAGCTTCGTCGGGCGAGCGGTAGCGGTTCTGGATCTCCAGGGCCACCTCGTTGGCGCCGCCATGTTTGGGGCCTTTCAAGGCGCCGATGGCCCCGGCGATAGCGGAATACATGTCCGACCCTGTCCCGGCGATCACGCGCGCAGTGAAGGTGGACGCATTGAATTCGTGCTCCGCATACAAAATGAGCGATGTATGCATGGCGCGCACCCACGATCTTTTTGCGGCCTCGCCATGGAGCAGCTGAAGAAAGTGCGCCGCAATCGTTGTGTCGGAAGTTTCTACGGCGATGCGCTTGCTGTCCCGCGCGAAGTGGTACCAGTACAGCAGCGCGGACGGCAGGGACGCGAGCAGCGCGTCGGCGATGCCGCGTGCGCCCGCGGGTGCATGGTCAGTGGCCTCCGGCAACACGCACCCGAGCACCGAAACATAGGTCCGCAGCACATCCATAGGGTGGGTCGCCGCAGGGAGCAACTCAAGCGCTGCCTTGGCCGCGGCCGGCAGGCCCCGCAGGCTGACGAGCGTCTCCTGATAGCGCTGCAGTTCGGCCTTGTTCGGCAGCTTGCCGTGCACGAGCAGATACGCCACCTCCTCGAATTCGCAGTGCTTCGCCAAGTCGGCGATGTCGTAGCCGCGATAGTGCAGGTCGTTGCCTGTGCGCCCCACGGTGCACAGCGCCGTGTTGCCTGCGGGCGTTCCGGAAAGCGCGACCGACTTCTTCGGTTTGAACGCAGGTGTTTGCGGTGATGCTGTCGTTTCGCTCATGAGGCCCGTCCTTGCTCTTCGATCTCGTTTGCAGAGTTCTGATCCACACGCGTTGCTTCGGTGCGCTTTTGTGCGAACAACTGGTCCAGCTTCTCTTCATAGGCGTGGTAGTCCAGAAAGCGGTACAGGTCAGCGCGCGTCTGCATACGATCCACCACGCCGCGCTGTGTGCCTTGCGAGCGTAGGGTCTGGTACACGTCCAGGGCAGCGGCATTCATGGCACGGTACGCTGCACAGCAATACAACACCATGTCCACTCCGGCGTCGGCGAGTTGTTCCCGTGTAAACAAGGGCGTCTGGCCGAACTCCGTGATGTTGGCCAGAATCGGCACCTTGGCGGCTCGTTTGAACCGGGCGTACACTGGCAAGTCCGTAACGGCTTCCGCAAAGATCATGTCCGCACCGGCGTCTACATAGGCTGCCGCGCGCTCCAGCGCTGCGTCCACGCCCTCGCTGGCGAGCGCATCGGTTCGCGCCATAATCACAAAGGCAGGATCCGTGCGCGCATCTACGGCTGCCTTGATGCGGTCCACCATCTCCGCCGTGGGCACGACCTCCTTGCCCGGCCGGTGGCCGCACCGCTTCGCACTCACCTGATCTTCCAGGTGCACGGCAGCTGCGCCCGCCTTGCTCATCGAGCGAATCGTCCGCGCGATGTTGAAGGCGCCGCCCCATCCGGTGTCGATGTCCACGAGCAGCGGAAGGCTGGTCACATCGGTGATGCGGCGCACATCGGTCAGTACGTCGTCCAAAGTGCTGATGCCCAGATCGGGCACGCCCAGCGAGTTTGCGGCCACGCCACCGCCCGAGAGATACAACGCTCGAAAGCCTGTAGCCTCGGCCATGCGCGCGGTGTACGCGGTGATCGCGCCAGCGATCTGCAACGGCTTTTCGCTGTCCAGCGCCTCGCGAAATTGCTGCCCTGGGGTGCTCTGCTTCCCTGTCTGCATCAGGCTGTGTTCCTTGTCCGCCACAAAGGAGGCGCGGCAAACTGCATCTCGTTCTCTTGCGACACCCCGGCGGGCCTACTTGCGCAGCTGCTCCAGCAACGCCGGCACCACCGCGCTCACGTCGCCGATCAGGCCATAGTCCGCCGACTTGAAGATGGGCGCGTCTGCGTCCTTGTTGATGGCGATGATGAGCTTGCTTTTGTTCATGCCGGACAGATGCTGTGTGGCGCCGGAGATGCCGACTGCGACGTACACCTTGGGCTGCACGGTTTTGCCCGTCTGCCCGAC
Source organism: uncultured Acidobacteriaceae bacterium (assembly GCA_964250995.1). Classification (GTDB taxonomy): domain Bacteria; phylum Acidobacteriota; class Terriglobia; order Terriglobales; family Acidobacteriaceae; genus Granulicella. The sequence continues at coordinate 4,649 of CAXUIF010000002.1, read as the reverse complement.
CTGCTCCGCATAGGGTCGCCAACCCGCGTCCACCACGGCGCGGGTCGCGCCTACGGCCGCGCCCAACGACTCCGCCAGCGGCAGCACCAGCTTGCTGAAGTTTTCGGCACTACCTACGCCGCGTCCGCCGGCTACGACGATCTCCGCGTCTTCCAGCAGCACGCTTGAGCTGCCTTCGCTGCGCTCATCCGAGATCTGCAGCCGGCTCGGGCTTACCGCCAGCTCCACCTCAAACTGCTCCCCCGCGCTGGGGAGCGGCGTCGCGGGCTCAAAGGCCCCGGGCTTGACGCTCACCACCACCACAGGCGCGTCCGTGGTGATCGTTTCCGTGACCCGCGATAGAAAGCTATACCGTTTCGCCGTGGTAGCCGAGCCTTCGCGCGTGAGGGCGACCACGTCTTCCAGGAGCGGCGCCCCCAACCGCACGGCGATGCGCGGGCTGCACTCGCGCCCACTGCGCGCGCCCGCAGTCAGCACCAGCTTGGCCCCACCCTCACTCGCCACAAAGGCCACAGCCTGCGCCCAGGTCTCGGCGCTGTAGCGGGCCAGCGCCGGTTGCGCGGCGACCAGCACCTGTTCGGCAAGTTTTGTCGCTTCGGCCGCAACCGCGTCCACCTGCTCGCCCAAGACGAGGATCGCGATGGGATCTTCGCCGGCTGCCTGTCGCGCTGCAGCGACCAGCTCGTAGGTGCCCTTGCTCAGCCGTCCGTCGGCGTAGGCTGCCAATACCAGAATCATGCCCCTACTCCCATCTCCGCGCGCAGTACCTGCGCCACCTCAGCCGTCGCTGCGCTGGCATCGCCATCGACCTTCACCAGTCGCCGCAAGCGCTGGCGTGACTGCAGTTCGGCCTTGCTGGTGCGCACCAACGGCGCAACGCCGAAGCTCTCCAGGGTTTCGCTGCGCAGCTCTTTTTTGCGGGACTTCACAATGTTGGGCAGTGTGGGAAAACGAGGCTCGTTGAGGCCCTGTTGCGTAGTGACCACAGCAGGCAACGCGACCCGGAAGGCCTCGCTGCCGGTCTCGGTATCGTGCCGGCCGTGCACCTCGGTGCCGCCTAGAACCAGCTCAGTGGTCCAGGTAATTTGCGGCCAGCCGAGTTGCTCGGCCAAAGCCGCGCCCAGGGCTTCGCTGTCCCAGTCCGATTGCCGCCCCCCACACAGCACCAGCTGTGCGTTCTCTCGCCGCACCAACTCAGCGGCCACGCGGCTTTGGGCGATGCTGTCGAGCAGGACATCAGCCCGCACGTGCACCGCCCGATCGGCCCCCAGCGCCAGCGCGCCGCGCAACACTTCCTCGTTCTTTGCCGGCCCAATCGCCGCAGCGATGACCTCGACCTCACCCGCCGAAGCACCCTCGCGCAGGCGCAGGGCCTGTTCCACCCCGTACTCGTCCATGGTGTCCATCACCAGCGGTGTGGCGGCCAGGTCCACCTGGTCCTCCGTCAGGCGCAAGCCGGCTTCGGCATCGGGCACTTGGCGGATCAACGTCAGAATCTTCATAACCGTCCTATTCGTCCATCCCCGAAGGTGCCCCTTTCGGATACCCGCTGTCAATCGGGGGAGAGGATTGCCGTAGCTTTGCTGTGTGCCCCGCCGTAACGGGCGGCCTGACCCGCGCCGCCCGTGCAAGCGACTGGACAACGCCGCGCGAAAGACCGTAGCGTCGTCCTGAGCCCGCACACGCGGTGCCCAGGAAGACTTCCATGCCCGATGTAGCGATCATCAGCGCCGTCCGCACGCCGGTCGGCAAGTTTCAGGGCGCGCTGAGCGACCTTTCCGCCACTGACCTGGGAGCGCTTGTGGTGCGCGAGGCCGTGCGCCGCGCTGGCATCGACCCCGCCAGCGTCGACGAGTGCCTGATGGGCTGCGTACTCCCGGCGGGCCTCGGCCAGAACCCGGCGCGCCAGGCGGCGCTGCGGGGCGGCCTGGCCGACCGCGTGGCCGCACTCACGATCAACATGGTCTGCGGCAGCGGCCTGAAGGCCGTCGCGCTGGCCGCCCAGAGCATCCTCACCGGCAACGCTGGAATCGTCGTGGCCGGCGGCATGGAGTCCATGAGCAACGCGCCCTACCTGCTGCCCGGCGCGCGCAAAGGCCTTCGTATGGGCGATGCCGGCGTGGTCGACTCCATGGTGAAGGACGGCCTGCTGTGCGCGTGCGACGGCCACCACATGGGCATGACCGCGGAGCTTGTCGCCGACAAACACAACTTTACGCGCGAGCAGCAGGACGCCTTTGCGGTAGACAGCCACCGGAAGGCCGCGGCCGCTGCACAGCAAGGCCGTTTCCAGGACGAGATCCTCCCCGTCACGCTCCCTGTGAAGAAAAAAGGTGCTGCGCCGGTGCAGCTTGCCAGTGACGAGAGCGTACGGCCCGATACCTCGCTCGAAAGCCTCGCCCAGCTTCGCCCCGCATTCAAGCCGGAAGGAGGCACGGTGACCGCGGGCAATGCCCCTGGCGTCAACGATGCAGCAGCTGCTGTGGTCGTCATGTCGCTTGACCGTGCGCAGCAGCTAGGTCTCACGCCCATGGCCACCATCCGCGCGCAGGCCACCAGCGGCGTCGCCCCACGCTGGGTCATGCTCGCCCCCGTCACGGGCGTGCAGACCGTACTCCAGCGCGCGGGCTGGACATTGGACGACGTCGATCTTTTCGAGCTGAACGAGGCGTTTGCCGTCCAGGCTCTCGGCGTCACCAAAGAGCTCGGCATCACCCTGGACCGCGTGAACGTGAACGGGGGCGCCGTGGCCATCGGGCACCCGATTGGCGCCAGCGGCGCGCGGGTTCTTGTGACGCTGCTGCATGAGATGGTTCGCCGGGAGGCCCGACGAGGCGTGGCCGCCCTCTGCCTCGGTGGCGGCAACTCCGTCGCCATGGCGCTCGAACGGCGCTGACGCACAAGGGCCCCGGTCTCTGCCCGTGCTAGCTATCCTTGCGGTACAGCAGGTCTTTGATCGCTTTGCGCCGCTCCGCATTGGCGCCGGCGTCCCCTGGCGCAATCGCTCCGGCACTCTGCCGCTGCGCCGTCTCCGCAGCCGCCTCCGGCGCACTGCACTCCGGGCACCGGTTCGCGAAGCCCGGCTTGCCGGGCCGCAACTCAAACTCCTCACCACACACCACACACGTCTTCCAGGGAAAGGCCATACCCGCTCATTCTAAAACTCAACCTGCCCGCCCGCTGCCCGCCCGTGCGCTGACTCGCAGACGCCGGGTGCCGGCTGCTACAGTGTCACCCATGCGTCGCGCCCTTGTTGCCTTAACCCTGAGCCTTCTCGCCGCAGCCATCTCCCGCGCCGGCGGGCAGTCTACGCGCCCTGCCATCACCGGCATCGCATTCTTCCGCGCCTATACCACCCAGCCGGCCAAGGCCGAGACGCTGTACGGCCCCACCATGGGGTTCCCCGAGATCAAGGCCGCCGACGGCACGCAGGTGTTTCCGGTCAATCGTTCGCAGTGGGTCGAGGTGCTATCCAACACGCCGCCGCCGCAGCCTAACCTGCGCATGGCCGCTGTGGGGTTCACCACGCGCGACGCCCACGGCCTGGAGCGCTACCTGAACGCCCACGGCGTGCCCACGGCCGAGCCCATGCACGACAATGAATTCGGCGTTCGCGACCCGGAGGGCAACCTCGTCTTCTTCGTCGAAAGCCCCTACGCCACGGCGGGCGGCGATAAAACACTCGCTGGTATCCCGAAACTCGTGGCCGCCGCGCAGCCGCTTCCCTCGGCCACCAGCCATCGCATGATCCACGTCGGCTTCATCGTCTACGACCGGGCCAAAGAAGACGCCTTCTGGCGCGATCTGCTGGGTTTTCGGCCCTACTGGCACGGGTGGGGCAAGGATCCAGCGGCCAACGGCGACGACTACGTCAGCCAACAGGTCCCGGACGGCACCGATTGGCTGGAATACATGCTCAACCAGCCGCATACGGTGGACCTTCGCCAGGCCGGTGTGATGAACCACTTTTCGCTCGGCACCGAGCGCATGCAAACGGTGCTCGCCCAGCTGCAAAGGAACAACTGCGAGGGCAAGGACTGCACCGCCATCCAGGCCGGTCGCGATGGCAAGATCCAGCTCAACTTGTACGACCCCGACCGTACCCGGATCGAGTACATGGAGTTCAGCAATACCATGAAGCCCTGCTGCTCCGACTTCAGTGGCGCCATGCCCGGCCCGCGCGAAAGCGAATAAGGATCTGCTTCTGCGACGCCTGTGGCAGGGGCTAAAGTCTGCTTGAAAGCTAACTCACCCCAGGCCGGTCCGCTGTAGGATGTTCGGTGTCGCTGCAAACGCTTACAACCAAGAGATACGCCTCACAGGAGCCCCGCGTGCCCCGTTTCCGTTCCATCGTCTCCACTGTCGCGTTCCTTAGCGCCTGCGCCCTCGCGGGACCCGCCCAGCAGCCCGCCACGGCCACCGAGCGCCCACCCGCCACACCGCTCATCGCGCCCGATCCCTCCTTCAGCGTCTGGTCGGAGACCGGCAAGCTCCCCGACTCTCGCACGCGCCACTGGACCGGTCACGACGAGCCACTCATCGGCCTGATCCGGGTAGACGACAAGCCCTTTCGCCTCATCGGCCCCGACCCCCGCAACACCCCAGCCGCCGAGCAGACAGCGGCCGTGCTCACCCCGACCCCCCCCCGG
>CAXUIF010000001.1:46827-71080 GCA_964250995.1 uncultured Acidobacteriaceae bacterium | reverse complement strand
CTTCCGCCCCGTTCACCCCAACGGCACGGCCGTGATCGTCGCACCGGGCGGAGCCTACATCAACCTGGCCGCAAACCACGAAGGCCGCCAATCCGCCGACCGCCTCACCGAGCTCGGCGTGACCACCTTCGTCCTGAAGTACCGCCTCGGTCCCACGTACCTCTACCCCGTGCCGCTCGAGGACGCCCGCCGCGCCATCCGCCTCGTGCGCTCGCTCGCGCCGCGCTACGGCTACGCGCCCGACCGGATCGGCATGATGGGCTTCAGCGCCGGGGGCCACCTCACCGCCACCGCCGGCACGCTCCCCGAACCCGGCAAACCCAACGACCCCGACCCGGTCGAGCGTGAAGGAAGCCAGCTCAACTTCATGGTGCTTGTGTATCCATGGTTGAACGCCATGGAGCCGCAGGTCCCGGCCCCGGACGGCTCCGGCAAGCTGCTCATCAACTACTGCTCGGTCACCCACGGCCTCACGCAAGCGGACTGCGCCCGCCTGAACGCGCACTACACGCCAGCGACCCACGTCACAGCCAGCACGCCGCCCGCCTTTCTGGTGCACACGGCCGACGACAACACTGTCCCCGTGGCCACCAGCGTCGACTTCTTCACGGCGATGCACAAGGCCGGCGCCGACGCCGAACTGCACATCTTCGCCCACGGCTCGCACGGCTTCGGTACTGGCGGCGACAACCCCACCCTGGCCCCCTGGCAGGACCTGCTCGCCAATTGGCTACGCGCCCGCGGCCTGCTTACGCCGCTGCCGCCGAGCCACTAGCTGCGGTCGGCACCAGACCCGTCTCCCGGTCTTCGCGACTCCATAGCTGCAACCCCATGCCGACGAACCATACGACCTGGGTCAGCATCACCATCGCCATGCCATGGACGTTGAGCCGCAGGTGGCCGACGACGATCAGCAGCACCACGAGGGGGGCCGATGTGCAGCCGAACAGGGCAACGCCGCGAGATAGCCTGCGTTGACGAAGACAGCAAGCGGACCAGAGCGTAATCGCGGCTGCACCCGCTACCGCATAGATCCGGGAGAAAGCCTGATTGAGCTGAAAGATAGACGCGATCGCAATGCGCCATTGCGGCGCGGCAGCCGGTGTGTCCCGCGCCATCAGCGTCATGATGTCCGGAACGACCCAACCGCTGACCACAGCGGCGATGGAAACGGCAACGCTGGCGAAGCCAAACAGCACCAGCGCCGCGAAGGCGAGCCTGTCCGACGCAGCGAGAAACTTCGCCAGCCCACAAGAGCCCAGGAAGAGGAGCAGCACACTGGCCAGGGCTAGTCCGTGGGCGATGCCGGAGACCAGCGCCAAGTGAGTGTTGTCCAGTCCTGCCGTCGGGTGAATGGCCATGGTCACCATTCCACCAAGGGAACCCGTTATGAGGGCAAACCCGGCCTTACGATTGTCTGTCATGGGCAGTACAGTAGGAAGCTTTCTCGCCCAAGTCACGCGGCATTTCACGAAAGGAAACAAAACAGCTCCTTATGTCCGGAAAGCCTCAGGGCACAGAGTCAACTGATCTCCAAACTCGGACTGTCGGCGAGGTTGAGTCGGACCCGCGCATTCGCCGCACGCGCGACCTCCTGGGTGACGCGCTCGTTCGGCTCATGCAGGAAAAGCCCTTCGACGCCATCACCGTACAGGAGTTGCTGGATCGCGCGGGTGTAGGACGAACCACGTTCTACACGCATTACCGCGACAAGCAGGACCTCTTTCTTAGCGATGTAGAAGAGTTTCTCGAGGGAATGTCGACCCTTCTCACCCGCCGAGGCGCCCCTGCCCGGAGGATCGCGCCCGTAGAAGAGCTGTTCGCCCATCTTGCGGATGTCCGGGCCTTTCACGAGGCCCTTTCCACGTCAGGCAAGGCGAGCGAAGTGCGCGAACTCGGCATCGAGTACTTTGCCCGATCGATCGAGCAACGATTGGCGAGAGCCGGTGTCGCCCTGGAAGGAACGGAACTTCGCGCCAGTTCGCATGCCTTCGCGGGCGCTCTCTTCGCCCAGCTGGAGTGGTGGATCTTCCATCAGGCAAGCGCGTCGCCAGCGGAGATGGACGTTTTCTTTCATCGCCTGGTTTGGCAAGGGATGAAGCACTCTCCAGAGGGCGCGTCCGTGCGCGGTCGATGATCACGTTGGTCCTGTCTTCTGGCGCATCCGGGTTTATCGCGCTTTCGTCGCTATCTGCTACCGTCGTGCCATGAAGATGCCCCAGTGCCTCGCTGGAGTGCTCGCGTCTGCCATGGCGGGAACCGTCATCGCGCAACAGCTTCCCGGTAGCCTCACCACGCTCGACTTGCCGACCAGCAAGCGGCTTTCCCCGGCGCCCGGTGCGCCGCAGCGTCTCAACAGCCTGCCCATGTCCATGGCTGTGAGCCCCGACGGCCGCTATGTCGTCACCGTGAACGCCGGCTATGGCACTTCGGCATCGGGCTACATGCAGTCGCTCGCCGTGATGGACACCGCGACCGGCACCCTGACCGACTTTCCCGAAGCGAAGACCGGCACGGGCCGCGACAGCAAGCAGACGCTCTATAGCGGTCTGCAGTTCAGCCATGACAGCCGTCATGTGTACGCGAGCCTTGCCTCCCTGACCAACCCTGTGGCTGACGAAAGCAGAGGCAACACGGGCAGCGGTGTTCTCGTGTATGCGTTCGATGGGGGCAAGCTCACCCGGGAGCGCATCGTCCCTATCCCGCTGCAACCCTTGGAAGCGGGACGCCAAACGCACCTTCCGCAAGGGGATCTGAGCAGCAGCGGTGTTCCTTACCCGGCGGACCTGGCGATTGTTCCCGGCCCTGGTCCCGAACGGCTGCTCGTCGCCGACAATCTTTCCGATGATGTGTTGCTGATGGACATCGCGAAAGGCACGATCCTGCACCGCTTCGACCTTTCTGAAAACAACGTAGTCCCCTCCACCTACCCCATCGCGCTCGCCGTCACCCATGACGGCCTCCGCGCGTTCGTCGCGCTGTGGAATGCGAGCGAAATCGCTGAACTCGATCTCAGCACGGGCAGTGTCGTGCGCAAGCTCGCCCTCCTGAAGCCGGAGTCGCCCATCAAGCCCGGAACGCATCCCTGTGCCTTTGCGCTTTCGCCCGACGACCGCACCTTGTATGTCGCGCTCTCCAACCGCGACGCAGTTGCCGCAGTGGACATCAGCCACAATCGTCTGGCCACCAAAGGCTTCTTCGACGCTCGTCTTCCCGGGCAGACCTACTTCGGTGCCGAACCCGCCACGCTCGCCCTCAGTCCCGATGGCAACCGCTTGTATGCGGGAGAAGCGATCACCGATGCCATCGCCGTGTTTGATACCCGCAAGCTCACACCCGCAGCCGCCAGCAAAGGCTTCGTCGAGCCAAGCGGCTTCGTTCCTACGGAGTGGATGCCCATGGCTATGGCCATCGGCAGCGGAGCGTCCGCCGGCAAGCTCTTCCTCGCGACAGCGAAGGGACGGGGTACCGGGCCGAACAACCAACCGGAGCCGAAGCCCGCGAACTCCCACCGGCCCCCGCGCGATTTCACCTACATCGCGACTTTGCTCCATGGTTCGCTTGCCACTCTGGACACAGCGACGATCGGATCCCAGCTGCCTGCATGGACCCAGACCGTGATCGTCGACAACCGCATCCGTGCCGGTCGCGCGACCATCCGCTTCGCCGATGGCTCCGAGGCGGGGTATGACCCCGCCCACCCAAACGGCGGCATGGCGCGTATCAAGCACATCGTCTACATCATTAAGGAAAACCGCACCTACGACCAGATCCTGGGGGACCTTCGCTGGAAGGACCAACCTGTTGGCAACGGCGATCCTTCCCTGGCCATGTACGGCAGCGCCACCACGCCCAACGAGCATAAGCTCGCCTTGCAATTTGGCGTGCTTGACAACTTCTTCGACTCCGGCGAGGTCTCGGGTGACGGCCATGTCTGGTCCAATGCCGCGATTGGCACCGACTTCCTGGAGAAGGGCTGGCAGCAGAACTATCGCAACGGGCAGCGTCCTTACGACTTCGAGGGCCTGGTAGCCGAAGGCTATCCGCTCCTGCAGCACATCCCGGACGTGAACGAGCCCGCGAGCGGCTATCTCTGGACAAACCTCGCCGCTCACCAACGCACGCTGTACCACTTCGGCGAGTACATCTCGACCACGTTTTGCAACGAAGGCAAGCGCCATCGGGCCGCCGTCCCTTCCCAGGAGGGCCCCATGGTCAATGCAGCCTCGCCCTGCACCCGCAGCGAGATCGCTCCCGGCGAGGCTCTTCCGGACATCTGGGGCGGCGGCTCCAATCTGTGGCCCTGGGCCATCCCGCTCATTGCCGGCAACGTGCCGACCAAGCCTGAACTCGTCGGACACTTCGCCCCGGAGGCCCCCGACTTTAACCTGCGCATCCCCGATCAGATCCGTGCAGAGATCTTCTTGCGCCATCTCGAAGACTGGAAGCGCGACCGCGCGGCCGGCCATGACACCATGCCCAACTTCACGCAGCTCCGTCTGCCCAACGACCACACCGCCGGCACCACGCCGGGCGGTCCTACACCGAAAAGCTCGGTCGCCGACAATGACCTCGCCGTGGGCCGCGTCGTGGAAGCGATCTCGGGTAGCGCGTACTGGGACGACACCGCCATTTTTGTGCTCGAGGACGATGCCCAGAACGGCGCCGATCACGTGGATGCGCATCGGTCGATCGCGCTGGCCATCAGCAAGTACGCTCCGCACGGCGCGGGCAATGCCCCCTTTGTCGATAGCGCCTTTTACTCTACGGTGAGCACCGTCCGCACGATGGAGACGCTGCTCGGGCTGCCGCCCATGAACAGTAACGACGGCTTCAGCTCATTGATGGCGACCGAGTTCAGCGGTCCCGGTGACCAGCCGGCCTACACGGCCGACACCTCCAACCGGGACAACCGGCTGATCTATACCGCGAACGCCGCGCGCAACCCAGGGGCGCGTGCCTCCAGCAAAATGGACTTCCGTCACGCCGACCGTGCGCCTGCTGCCAAGCTCAACCGGATCCTTTGGGAGGACGCCATGGGCCGGCAGCGGATGCCCGCGCAACTCCGGGAAAAGCGCAAGCAGCCAAGGGACGACGACGACTAAAGAGCAGCCTTCCGAGACCAGAGTCGCGCCGATCCTTCCTGTACGCCCTATACGCTTGGCGGCAGCTCCGGCGCTCATCCCTTGCGATGTTGCTGCAACGCCTTCCAATCTCGCTCGGTTTGATCCGCATAGCGCCGTGCGAAGTCGGCGATCGCTTTCCGGAAGTAGCCACCGCGCCCGAGGTACCCGCCCAGCTCATCCGGATTGCCGGCTCTCGCGTGGCCGCGCGCCAGTAGCTCGCCGCAGAGGTCCGCGTAGTGGGCCAGCGACGCCGCATCGAGCGTGCCCAGATTCACCGATCCTTTGTGGTCGTTAAGCTGCCGCACCAGGAAGTCCCGGCCCTGCAGGTGCGTCCACCCGAGGAACGGATCCGATTGCACCTGCATCGCGCGCTGGCCATGTACCACGCGCTGACCGTGCGAAGTCGCGGCCTGCGCCGTCCCGTGCTCGTTTCCGTCATACGGTTTCCATGCAGAGGCAACCTCCTGCTTCATTTGGAGGAAGAGCGGATCGTTCGGCCCATTGCCCTCCATGTAGATCACGTAGTTGCGCAAACCGACAGACCCAGTCCCGACCACCTTGAAGGCCACATCGATGGACCGGTACCGCGAGAGCAGATGCCGCCGCTCCGGCTGAATCGTCTTCAGGTACGGTTCGAGTGCGTCGAGGACTGGCGCCGCGTCCGCTTTGGCCAAGCGCACTAACAGCGGCGGATCCGACCGAAACACGCGCGGTGCGGCATCCGGTTCGCCGCCGCCATGTTTCCCTTGGCCGTGCCGCGGTGGTTTGGCGTGTTGCGCGGCATCGTCAGCAGCGCGCCTGGCCTTCTTGCGGGGCTGCGCGGCCTCGGTGAGTGCGTCGCGCAACCGCAACGGTGTCTCGCGTTCGGCTCTCTGGAACACGTCTCCCAAAGCCTTCATCTCCAGCCCGCGATGCACCTGGTAGCGCGCGATCTCCACAACGGGCATCGCCACAAAGAGTGCCATGGCCTTGCTGTACCGGTGAAGGAAGACTCGCACCGCCTCACGGCAGTCTGCTTCGCTCTCACCCGTTTCGCGGGCGGCCACATGGATGCTCGCCGCCATGCGCTTTACGTCCCACTCAAAAGGACCGCGAAGGGTTTCGTCGAAGTCATTGAGGTCGAAAACGAGCCGGCCGTCCGGGCCGGCGAAGGCCCCCAGGTTGCGAACGTGCGCATCCCCGCAGAGCTGCGTCAGGACGCCCGTATGCGGCTCGCGCCCGAGGTCAAAGGCCATCACGGGCACAGCACCCCGGAAGTACCCAAACGGCGAGGCGGCCATTCGCTCATACTTCAAGCTCAACAGGTGCGGCATGCGATCCTGCTCCGCTTCCCTCAGGATCGCGAGCGCATCTCTGCTGCGTTTCGCCGGCTTCCACTTTGCGTGGCCTGACCGCTTCACCTGCTTTCGCCGGCTCTTTCCCACCGCTTGGTGCTCTTGCTTTGAATGCGAAACGCTCTCCATAGAAGGATCACCTTACAGCAACGGCGGTGTCCATCCGTGTGCCTTGGGGAGTCGCCACAAGATTCAGCTCACAATCGGTGGCGCCGCGGCCTCCTCGATGCCGTAGGCGGCCCGCATTTGCAGCGACTCTGCCACGGCTTGCGAATCCTCGTTCGCGTCGATCTCCACGATCTTGCCCCAACGCATTTTGATGATATGCACGCCATGGTTCTTGTACGCGGACCCATCCGGAAGACGGTCCGTCGCCGACCAACGCACGACGATCACTGTGTTGTGGGGCAGTCCCTTCACCCAAATATCGTGCACGGTAAGGTGAAGCTCCGTGCCCAGCCGGCCTAGACGATCCAACCAGCGTCCCAGCGCTTCGCGATCATGGCGCTCACCCCCAAGCGCGTGCGTGCCGCCGAAACGATGGTGGACACCGGGCACACAATCCTTGAGCAGCGAGTTGAAGTCTCGCTGGTTTACGCGCTCGAAGTTCTTCTTGGCAATTCGCTTCACAATAGCGTGGTACATGGGGTGCCTCCTGGTCAGCATATTCCTTTGCAGTCGCTGCCCTATAATTCCTCACACAACGTCCTCACTGCCGGGCGGGAAATCTCTCTCTCCCGACTTTGACCTTGCGCTTCCCCTCTGTTCCAGGGTGGCTCCACGGTGCGGCCAGGGGAAGGAATCCGATACGTGCGGTACACGCCAGAGCTTCGCCGCAAGACAGTCCGCCTTCTAGCGCCGCTTCTTCTCCTGAGCGGCCTTCTTCTAACGAGCTGTGGTGGCTCGCCGGCGGTGGCCCCCGCTCCTGTGCCCACCCAGCCTACAGGACCACCCCCGGCGCCTGCGGTACGACTTTCCGTTACAAAGCTCGCCTTCAGCAATACCGTTGCGGGCGCACGCTCGACGGCCGCCACGGTGCAGCTGAGCAACACAGGGACGGCAACGCTGGACCTTACGACCGTAAGCCTCTCCGGCACCGGCGCCAGCGGCTTCCAGCAAAGCAATGACTGTGGATCCATGCTGCCGGCGAACGGGCAGTGCACGTTTACCGTGGTATTCACACCACCCTTCGCCGGGAACTACGTCGCAGCGTTGGGCTTGGAAGACAACGACACCAGCACGCCCCAGAACGTGAACCTGAGTGGCGTCAGTCTCGCGGACACGCCACTGTCTACCTGGGACCGCGCCTATGCCCAATGCCGCTCGGGCGTACTCAACGTCCTCGTTTTGGGAGACTCCCGTTCCATTGTCGACAACACGATCGTCCCCGGGGTTTCGTCCGTCATCGGGGCGACTTTTGGGCAAAAGTGGCCCGATCGTTTAGCTTCCAGCCTTGCGGCCACTTGCGGCTCCCACGGCAGCGGCCTGGTTCCGTTCCTTGCCCTGGCTCAGAACCAGATGCTGAACCAGGACTTCTTCAGCATCGACGGCAGTTGGGTGAAGACGTCGGCCATCGGTCCTTTCCAAACGGGCGGAGTTCCTGCCGGAACCGCGCTCATCGCGACCTCTGCGTTGACCATCGACTTTCACGTCGCCGCGCCCTTTGACCACCTGAATGGCTACTGTGCTGCGGGCCCCGGGCTCAATCCATGGACCCTCCTGGTGGACGGCAGCCCCGTGGGGGCGTGCGGTGGTCCGGCCGGAACGCTGGTGCCGGTGCTCGCGTCGTCATCCCCGCTCGCGGCCACGCCGCACAGCGCCGCGCTTCGCTGCACACAGGCGCCCTGCGTGGCGTATGGCATGGAGACCACCGTGGGCACCACGGGGGTGAGCCTGCACAATCTGTCCATAGCCTCCTGTACCGCCGAGTGCTTCGGCCTCAACCCTGCCGTGCAACTCGGTTTCAGCGATCTGATCGTGGGGCATCACCTCGTCATTGTGGACCTAATCACCAACGAGCCGGGGGTGGGGTACTCGACAGACAGCTTCGCTACCTCGCTAAGCAACATCCTTCGCCACGAGCAATCGCTGCCAGTTGCACCTTCCGTGCTCCTGACCGCACCGCTCCAGGACAGCCTGGGCGGTCAGGCCCCCTACTATGCCGCGCTTCCCGGCGTCGCTGCGTCCTTCTCCGCGACGTTGGTCGACATGCGCGCTGCATACGGCACCAGCTACCTGCCGCAATATTTCGGACCCGATCAGGTGCATGAAAACAATGCCGGTCATGACCTCCTCTTTCGTAAGATCACGCAAACGCTCCTGCCGTGAGTTGTGCTCGGGCATGCCGACCTCGTCCTTCTCTCACAGCGATACCCGCGGATCTTTATGTTTGCGCGAGCCCGTCTCCCTCAGAACTTCGCGATGAGCGTGACACCACCGATGAGCAAGAGGCCTCCCAATGCCCTCCATGGATTGAGCGGATGGTGTTGCATGCGGAACCAGGCAAAATGGTCGATGGCCAGGGACGCAATCAAGGCCGCCGTGACCGTGAGACCCATGAAGGGCCCGGCCCCGATCCGTTGCACGTAGTTGAGGCCGGCATAGACCTGGACGGCTCCGACCAAGCCGCCGATCACAGCCCACCACGGCAGCGCGGCGAGGTCCCGGGCGGTTGGCAGTGGATGCGGCATGATCAAAAACGCCGCGACAAAGAAGAAGGTGATCAGGGCGAACGAAACGGCCGAGGCCAGCCAGGGATTCAACAGAGACTTGCCGAGCTGGCCGTTCATAGCGGCGCCGCACGCCTGCAGGGCACCGCCGACAAGAATGAAAGGGATAATCCAACCAGTGTTCATGTACGTCCTCCAGGCAGGTCTCTTGCGTTTAGGAAGTGGGCAGAAGGAGATGCATCAGAATCGCGCCTCCAAGCGAAAGGACGAGGGCCACCGGCATCGCCACCGCGCCGACTTTGAGAAAGTCCCAGAAGCTCACCTGCAGCTTCTCCTTTCGCAGCGCCAGTAACCAAAGGATCGTCGCCAAGGAACCGGTGATGGATAGGTTGGGGCCAAGGTCTACCCCAATCAAGACGGCATGGGCGACGAGTCCCTTGGCATGCGCGGCCTGCAGCGTTCCCCCCGCGATCAACCCGAGCGGGAGGTTGTTCACCAGATTGTTGCCGACGGCAACGGCAAACCCGGCAACGAGAGTGCTGACCGCAGAAGGCAGGTGCTGCACGGCGGCAAGCCAGCGGCTCGTAAGCTGCAAGGCACCGACACTTTCTACAGCATCGACCATAATGAACAAACCGGCCACCAGCGCCAGCGTTCCCCAACTGATCTGGCGAGCCAGCTTGAGCGGATTGGACCTTGACACAAGCGACACAGCAGCCGTGATGGCAAGGGCCGCCAGGCACGTGGGCAGGCCTAGATCCTTCTTGAGGGAAGAGGCCACCAGTAGCACCACGATCATCGCCCCAAGGCCTCCCAACACGAGCTTCCCTCCCAGCTGCAGTGGCTTCTCTTCCGCCTCGCCGTCCAGATTCGACTGGAGGTCATGGCGAAACAACAACCGCAGCACCGCATAGGTGGCGGCGATCGACAGCAGGGACGGCACCCCGAAGAAGAGCAGCCAACGGCCCAACGGTGGCAGACCGCCTCCATGAAACACAACGAGGTTGGCGGGGTTGGAGATGGGCAGAACAAACGAGGCCGCGTTCGCAATCAGAGCGCAGGCAAAAAGATACGGCAGCGGCTCTACCTTGGCCTTGCGCACTGCGGCGAGGATGGCGGGTGTGAGCACGACAGCGGTAGCGTCGTTGGACATAAAGATCGTGACCACCGTGCCGATGCCGTAAACGAGCGTGAACAGCCGGGCGCGGGACCCATGTGCACTGCGAATCGCGACCGAGGACAGCCAGTCGAACACGCCATGCTCCCGTGCCAGTTCCGAAAGCAGCATCATGCCGATCAGAAAAAGATAAACATCCGTACCTTCGAGGATGGCTTTGCCGGCGAGCGGAAGAGACACCAACCGAAGCAGCACAAGCAGCAGCGCTCCGCCGCCAATCCAGTAGACCTCGGCGATACCGCGCGGGCGAATCAACATCAGAAAAATACTGAGGCCAACGATCGTCGGAAGCAGAAGGTGCGCGAGCGAAACAGGAATCATTACCACTTTTTTCCGTTCTTGTTTGGGCCGAGCTGTGTACCCAGCAAACCGTGTTCGGGCCACGCCTCCAGGGCGTTGTCTTGGTCGCGCAAGACCCTGTGCCGTGGGGGACGATGCGACCCGACCAGCACACGTATCTCGTCTGTAGCTGCCTTGCCACGCAGGTCTGTCGCTGTAACACGAAGCCCATGCAGGCCGGGCCCAAGAGCGTGATGTAACGTACCCTCCCACACCTGGCTTGCGTCCACCCGTTGAAGAGAGATGCCGGCACCGCCGAAAGTGCCTTCCACCTGCACCATTTCTTCCAGGGCCCACACCTTGGCCCGAATGCGAAGCCCCTTCTCCCTGGGATCTTCCCCTTCAGCGTCGTCGACCAGAAGGCGTTCGTCCGAAGGTGAGGTGATGATCACAGCCGGCAAGCGAGCCAGTTCAAGGAAGCGCCAGCTTATAACCCCGCCGTCCAAGTTAGTGACCGAAAAGCCCACTGGCCCTTCCTCAATCTGGCCCGTCGAGCGCGTGGCTGTGTACAGCGTCCTGCCGTCGTGCGAGATCTCGTTGTAGTGGGTATGTCCCATGTCCACCAGCACGACACCGTATTCGGCAATGAGCTGCGCCAATGCGTCTGCTCCCTGCTTCAGGTCACTGGGATAACAGTGCAAAAAGATGACCTTGCGCTGCCCTGCGGCGCTCCCTGCCTGCAACTGCCCCTCGGCCCAGGCCAGCTGCGCAGGCTGTATCGCGAACGATGTCGGCTCCGGCACGTCGAACGCATTCATCGCCAGGAAGCGAACGTCACCCACGGTGAAGGCGTAGTGCGCTTGCGCCGCCAGAGACGCGCAAAAGGGAGCCAGGCTGTGCTGCGCAACGTCGTGATCTCCAGGGATCGCGCACCATGGAACGTGCAAGTGGTCCAGTGAGCGCCGGACAACGGCGTAAGCCTCCGGATCACCGTGGTCCGCGTTGTCCCCGGGAAGGAAGACGAAGCTGATCGAATGCTGGAAAGCCGCGTTGATTTCCTCCACAATCGCCTGCAGATCCAGGTCGTTCTTCGCCCCGGCCGCACGCATATGCAGGTCGCCGATGTGCACCCACGAGAGCACACCGGCCGCATCGGGCGGGTTGGGCCGAAAGGATCGCAGATTGGAGCTGTCGCTCATGTTGTGTCTCTCCCGTACCGCGCCCCTGCTTGTCTTCTGCAAAAAGCTCTGCAGGCTCCGGCGCAACCCTCGCTACGGCGAACCAGTGACAGCGGTCACGCGCTGAGCCGAAACGTTCGGATGCATGGGACCAGCGCAGCGTTACTGCCGCTCGTACACCGTGCCGGTTGCTTCGCCGCGGCAGCTCAGGCTGCTCTTTAACGAGCCGGCCGTTGCGTCGGTAGATGCAATTGGGCCACACAGCCCGTCTTCCCGGGTTTATTCAGCAGGGCAAGCGTGCCCCCATGGCCGGTTGCAATCTGTTTTGCGAGCGCGAGGCCGATGCCGCTGCCTTCCGGCTTGGTTGTATAGAACGGGACGAACAGGTTTGCCGTGTCTGTCAGCCCTGGCCCGTTGTCGTCGATCTGTAGAATCAGTTCCGCTGCGTTGACAGACCAAGCCACCGTGACTTCGGGTGCATGGTCGGCGGCTGCGATGCTGAAAGCCGCCTCCGCCGCGTTGCGCAGCAGATTGATCAGTAGCTGTTCTACCTGCGCCGGGTCCACCGCGAGGCACACTTCAGGGCCACCGATCATCCGGATGGGCACCCGTCGTTCCAGCCCAAGGACCCGCTCTACCAGGTCCACCCAGGACACCTGCTGCACGGTCGGGGCAGGCAGGCGCGACAGCTGCTGATACGCTTGCAGGAATCGATGGAGCGCCAGGGCCCGGTCTTCGATCAGGTGCAGCCCGCGACGCAAGTCGTTTGCATGCCGGCGCACATGTCCCGCTTGCTCCGCTTCGCTTTCGTCATTGAGCCTTGCACGAAGGCTGCCCGCGAGAGATGTGATGGGGGTGAGTGAATTGTTGATTTCATGGCTGAGCACCCGCACGAGCCGCTGCCAGGCGACACGCTCCTCTTCGCGCAACGCCGCGTGCACGTCGGACAGCACAAACAACACATGCGGAACGCCCCCCAACCGGAAGTTCGAGCGGCGTACGGACCAACGCGTTTCCCCCGACACGCCGGACACTGCTGGATGCGCATGAACCGACTCGTCTTTCACATTCCAGAGCGACTCAAGATCGAGGGCCCGTGCGGTTTGCCCCAGGGCAGACCGAGACGTCAGCAGAAAGGCGCTTTCGGCCGCAGGATTGAGCAGACGCAGCCTGCCCTCGGCTGTGAACGCGAGCACCGGGGTGCGCATCGCGCCCATCACGCGTTCGGCGAGCGAAAGCGCATCGCGTGCTGAGGTGCGCTGCGCCTGCAGCGTGCCCGCCAGCGCGTTGACCTCCAGTGCCAGATCGCCGAGCGAATCGCCGCGGCGTGCGCCTCGCGCGCGAAACGAGAAATCGTCGTCGCGCAGAGCGGCGACCACGTTGGCGAGCGTTTGCAGAGGCCGGGTAAGCTGCTCAAACAAGGCACTGCCCGCCAGCGCAGACACCAGAGCCGTTCCAGCCGCCACACTGACGGTCGCCAGCGTGGAGCCACTGCTTTGCCACGCAAGCAGGGTGGCCGCAGCGATCAAGAGCGAAGCAAGCAGCCAGAGCCACAGACGAAGGCGCAGATCGTAGCTCAGCCGGCGCCGGCTCGATCCTAAGGGGAGCCGCTTTCGGCTCGCGCGCGGACCTTGTGCGGGCGCGCTTGGGGAGCTCTTGAGCACGAAGCTGGGCTCAAGGGCGTTGCCCGTGCTGCGACGCTCAAACCCCATGCTTCTCCATGCGACGGTAGAGTGCTCCGCGGCTGAGACCCAGGGCCTCCGCTGCCTGGCTGACGTTCCCGCCCGAACGCGCCAGCGCTTTGCGCACCAGCATGGCTTCAACCTGCTCCAGGCTTAGCGCCTCCATGGCTTGTTCCACATGCGTGGCCGCGCTGAGCTTCGAAGCAAGTCCCAGATCCGCGCCCGTAAGCTTCCCTCCATGGGCCATCAGCACCGCTCGTTCCATGACATGATCCAGTTCCCGCACGTTGCCGGGCCAGGCGTAGCTGAGCAACTGCTGCATTGCTGGCGCTTCAAAGCCCTGTACGGCTCGGCGGTAACGCTGGGCGTAGCGACCGACGAAGTGCCCGGCCAGGGCGGGAATATCCTCGCGGCGCTCGCGCAAGGGCGGCAAATGAATCTCCACGGTGTTCAGCCGGAACAACAGGTCAGGACGAAACCGTCCTTCGGCCGCCTCGAGGTGCAGATCGGCATTGGTGGCTGAAAGCATGCGGACATCGACCTTCCGCGTTGTGGACGACCCCACGCGCTCCAGCTCGCCGGACTCGAGCACGCGCAGCAGCTTGGCTTGTTGACGCAGGGGCACGTTGGCCACTTCGTCCAGAAACAGCGTTCCGCGGGACGCGAGCTCGAAGCGCCCGATCCGGTCCGCGCGGGCGTCCGTGAAAGCGCCCTTCACATGGCCAAAGATTTCGCTTTCAAACAGCGTCTCCGAAAGAGCCCCGGTATTCACCGCCACCAGCGCCTGCTGCGCGCGATGCGACAGTCGATGCAGGGTTTGCGCGATGACCTCCTTGCCCGTTCCATGCTCTCCCGTGATGAGCACATTCGCGTCAGAGGGTCCGATCCGTTGCACCAACTCGATCACTGGGCGCATAGCCGGGGCGCTTGCAATGAACTCAGGTGCACCTTCCGCGCGCAAAATTCGGTTCTCCGCTTCCAGCCACTGCGCGCGCCGCTGGGCCTGGTGTAGGTTGATCTGCGTACGCAACACGGTGAGAAGCCGCAGGTTGTCCCACGGCTTCTGGATAAAGTCGTTGGCGCCGCGTCGCATCGCTTCCACCGCGAGGTCCACATTGGCCCACGCGGTCATGACAATCACGGGCACCTGCGCGTCGCGCTCCCGCACCGCTGCCAGGAGGTCCAGCCCTTCCCGGCCGGACGTCGTGTCGCGCGTGTAGTTCATGTCGATCAGCAGCCCGTCGACGCTTCCGTGTTGCAGCCGCTGGAGGATCTCGGCCGGCGTACCTGCCTTCTCCAGCTGGTAGCCCTCTGGCTGCAACAGGAACTCGAGCGTCTCAAGGATCTGTGGTTGATCATCGCCGATCAGCAATCGGCACGCCGGTATTTGTGCGTCGCGGCTGGCGCCCGGTCCGTGCTGCTGCAGCGAGGGAGTGGCAGGCATAGGCGGGTCAGGGCCTCGTTGGGCCGCTCTGCGCCACCGCAGCGTTCGCCCCCGCGCGGGCCGCATCGAGCGAGATGTGGTACTCGTCCAGCGTGCGCCCGACCGCACGGTCCAGCTCGATCCGAGCCTTCTGGAACGCGGTACGGGCACCGACCAGCGCCGACTCCGCTGTCGCAAGATCATGCCGCGACCCGAGCGTCTGCACGGCCGACCCTGCCCCCAGCGACTGCTCCTTTTGCGTGATGTCGAACGTTCTGGCCGCGAGATCGCGGGCTTGCAGCGCCGCACGGACACGCGCTCCGCTTTCTTCAAGCGCATACTGTGCGTTGCGTACCTCGATCCGAATCTGCTTGCGCAGCTGGGCCAGGCGCAGCTCCCCCTGCCGTGACTCCAACTCGGCACGGTATTGGTCACTCTTGGCCACGCGATTCCGCAAGGGCACGTTCAGCGCCAGGCCCACGTAGTAGTCCGGCGCCGCATTGCCAAACGCGTTATTGAGCGCCCCACCGAAGCCCACGGGAGCCGTAGAAACCGGTGCGTTCGCCGCCGCCGGATTCACGGGGCCGGCCAACCCACTGCCTCCGTAGAAGGCGTTCAGGGCCAGCGTCGGCAACAACGCATTCTCGGCCGCTTTGTTGCTCAAACGGCGGCTTTCCAGATCGATCACGGACTCCTGCAACTCCAGCCGGCGCTGCAGAGCCTCATTGACAACATCGTCCGCCGGCGCACCCGGCAAGCCGGCCTCCACCCCGGAGGACACGGTGCTTACATCGGTTGGCTGCACAGGTATGGCCTCAAGTTGCGGATCATCGAGGTTCTTGGTCAGGGCGTTCTTCATCAGCAGCTGCTGAAAGCGGAGCTGCGATCGCGCGATCGAAACGTCCTGCTCACGATTCGCAACTTCCACCTCATCGCGCATGACGTCGATGGCAGGGATCGCTTCCAGGGCCAGCTGCTTGCGGGCCATGGCGAGCGTGCTTTGTGCGAACTCCAGCGAGCTGCTCTTCACCTGCTCATCCTCAAACGCGCTTACGAGGTCCCAGTATAGGTTCGCGATCTGCGTCACGGTAAGGCTTACCTGCAAGGCAAACGCGACGTCGGAAGTGCGGCGGTTGTTGCGCGCGATGCGAAGGTAACGGAGGTTGGGTCCCGCGCCGAATCCAGCCAGGAGCTGCTGCTGCAGACCCGCATGGTAGGTGGTCGAAAGCTGTGGGTTCAGATAGGTGTACGGGCTGTTTTGGGTTTGCCGTGCATTGTCCAGATTGAACGAGAGCGCCGTGCCTGTTGGGAACGCCTGCGTGAAGCTGAAGTTGCCCAGGATTGTGTTTACGCGAAGCACGGGAATGCCGAAGTTGACGAGGTTCGCCAACGGCTCCGTGTAGTGCTCCAAACTCGTATTCGCGGTGATGAGGGGATCGTAGGAGGCCACCACGGTTCCCGTGCCCAGCGTCGATTGCACCAGTCCGGAGGCCCCGGTACCGGCACCGCCTGCACCGCCCGTGGTGCCCCCTGCGCCGGCGCCCGAAGGCCCGGTACCGAAGCCGCCGACGCCGCCCCCAGGTGTGTTTTGCACAACGCCGATGTTCACCCCGCGGAAGACCCCGCCCGCTTTGGTGCGCAACACATCGGCCTGCGCAATGGGCAGGTTGTAACGTGCAATGGCAAGGTCAAGATTGTTCTCCAGCGCCAGCTCGATCGCATCGTTCAGGGAGAGTTTCAACACACCGTCGCGGATCAGTCCCTCGACATCCGGAGAGTTCGCCAGGTTCGGCTCCGGCACATGATCGCCGCGATAGGCATTGATCGGGTTATATGAGTGCGGCAGCTCCAGACGCAGCGGGGGCGCCGGGCGTGAGAACGTTTGGGCCGCCGCGCTCCCCGACATTTCCACCTGCGCGTGCACGCGCCGGGGGCAGAGCAACGCGCCAGGGAGCAGCGTCATGGGGAGCAGAAAGGGCCGGATCCTCTTCATCGCGACACACCGCCACCGGCACCGGCCATCGGCACGTCGTCCTGCCCGGTATCGCGTGTCAGCCAGCCGTCGCGCAGTTCAAGAATGCGCGTTCCATACGCGGCGTTTGCCTCCGAGTGCGTTACCTGCACCACCGTCGTGCCCTCGGTGTTAAGGCGGCGAAACAGCTCCATGACTTCGGCGGCCTGCGCGGAATGGAGGTTGCCCGTAGGCTCGTCGGCCAGCAGCAGTGCCGGCTTGTGAATCACAGCGCGCGCGACGCCAACCAGCTGCTGCTGCCCACCGGAAAGCTGCGACGGGTACAGGTCTTTCTTCCCGACGATAGCGAAGCGGTCCAACGTGTCGGCCACCAACGCCTGCCGTTCGGCGCGGCTCACGTCCTTATAGGTCAAGGGCAACTCGATGTTTTCTGCCACCGTCAGGTCATCCAGCAGGTGGTAGCTCTGGAACACCATGCCGATGCGCTTGCGCGCGAGATCGGCGCGTTGCTTGCGGCTCAGCGTGTGCACGGGGGTGCCGTCGAAGACGAACTCACCACGCCACGCATCGTCCAACATCGCCAGCACGTTCAGCAGCGAGCTCTTGCCCGCACCGGACGGCCCCATAATGGTGACAAACTCACCAGGAGCGATACCGAGTGCGACGCGCCGCAGCACAAACGTCTCCGTGTGTCCGGTCTTATAGCTGCGTTCCAGGTTGTTCAGCTGAATCAAAGGTTCAGGCATGCGGCATTACTCCGTTCTGAGGGCTTCTGTCGGTTCCACGGAAGCGGCGCGACGCGCGGGCAGAGCCGCCGCGGCGGTCGCCACAAGTGCAATAAGAGTCACGGCCGCACTCAGGGCAGCCGGGTCCGCCGGGGAGACATTGAAGAGCTGGCTGCTTACCACACGGGCCAGCCCGATCGAGACCGGCAAGCCCAGGGCGACCCCGATCAGCACCAGCCGCAGCACGTCCGAGAGCACCAGGCGCGACACACCTGCGCGCGAGGCACCTAAGGCCATGCGAATCCCGATCTCGCGTGTTCGCTGCGCGGTGGAGTAGGCCAGCACGCCATAGATCCCCACGCCGGCCAGCAAGGTCGCCAGCACGCCGAAGGCAATCGCCAACAGTGTGACCATGCGTTCCTGCGACAGGCTGTCATCGATCTGCGTCTTCATTGTGCGCAGATCGGTGAGGGCCAGAGAAGGGTCGAGCTGCTGCATGGTGCGACGGATCAGTACAAGCGCCTGTTCCGGATCCGTCGCCATTCGGAGATACACGAACTCCCGGTCTACGTCGGCAGCTTGCTTCAGCGGCTGGTACAGGGCGGGTTTGATTGGCTCACGAACGCCGACATGGCGAACGCCGCGCACGACGCCAACGATCTCGCTATCCAGTTTAAGGTGGCTGCCCGCACCGCTTGCAAACTGCCGTCCGACGCAAGCGGCAACCGTGCCACAGAAGTGCTGGGCAAACGCCTCATTCACGATCGCTACCCTCGGATGCTTGGCATCATCGTCTTCGGTGAGGAGCCGTCCTGCCAGCAGAGGGACCTGCAGCGTCGGAAGGTAGCCGGGAGTCACACGGGCCATTTGCACGTCGAAGTCGTCATCCGGGGGCGGGTTGTAGCCCGCCACGGTGACGTTGCCACCCTGGCCGCTGCCGGCAAGTTCAGGGCTATCGGTCGCGCCCACCGCCTGAACCCCCGGAAGCGCGGCGAGCCTGTCGAGTACACGCTGCTGCAGCGCCGGGATAGTCGTGGGAGCGTAGCCCGCCAGCTTCGGACTGATACCAAAGGTGACAAGGTGCGTCGTGCGAAACCCCACATCTACTGCGCGCAGTTGCTGCATGGTTCGAACAAACAGACCCGCCGCGACCAGCAGCAGCACGCTAAGCGCGATCTGCAGGCAGACCACCACGCGGCGAAAGCTGAACAACGCTCCACTGCCTGTGGCGCTGACCTGACGCAACGCCAGTGTGAGGTCGGCACGGCGCAGTTGTAACAACGGCGAGAGCCCGAACACCACACTGACCGCAAGCGCCACCGCAAAATTGAACAAAAGGAGCCGCGGATCGAAGCTGGGGCTGAACGCCAGGTCGTTCTGATCGCCTGCGAGCTGGTGCAGCAATGCTCGCGTGGCCAGGGGCGCGAGGAGCATGCCTGCCAACCCGCCGGCCAGCCCCAACAACAGGCTCTCTAGCAGCAGCTGGCGCGCGATGCGAGAGGCAGCCGCACCGACGGCATAGCGTAGTGTGAACTCGCGCACACGACCCGCGGAGCGCACCAGCAGCAGACTGGCCACGTTCACCGACGCGATCAGCAGCACCAGCAGCGCCATGCCCATCACGGCCAGCAGCGGCTTGCGCAAGGTGTCGCGCTGATAGGAAAAGCCGTTCGCGCCCGGCTTCAGACGCATGCGGCTGGTTGTGAGGAAGTCGTCGACGAAGCGGGGCGAGCGCGTGCCAAGAGCTTTCAACTCTTCGGAACGCAGCCCATGCCAAAGCGGGTTCATCGCCGCTTCGGCAGCGCCGATTGACGTGCCTGGCGCAAGGCGTCCGAGAATATTCAGCCACTTGTCCTTGTGATCGCGAAGACGCTTGTCCTTGCCGGGAAGAACCTCCCCCAGCATCGCCATTGGAACGAACACCTCAGGGTTTTCTCCCCAGACCGCGCTGCGAAAGCCGGGAGGAGCCACACCCACGACCTGAAACGGGTGGCCGTTGATGCCTACCGTGCTGCCCACAACTGTTGGCTCGGCGCCGAAACGGTTCTGCCACTGTTCGAAGCTAAGCACCGCAACCGGATTCGCGCCATCTTGCCGATCGTCGGCCGGTGTGAGCAGTCGCCCCAACGCGGGCCGCACGCCAAGTACCGTGAAGTAATTGCCACTAACCAGCTCCGCCCGCCCTGCCTCGGCGGCCCCGTTACGAGTCAGTTCGATGTTGGCTGGCGCTGTAGCGAGCAGCCCGGCGAAGACGTGGTTGCCCTCACGCAGATCGCGGTACATCGGGTAAGAGAAGTACGCCTCCTTGTCGCCGCCGGTGCTGCTGAAGTGACCCTCCCACATGGTTCCTGTGCCTTCCAAAATGACGAGCTCGCCTGGGTTGCGCACGGGCAAGGACCGCAGCAGCGCCTGGTCGAGCAACGAGAACATCGCTGTGTTTGCCCCGATGCCCAACGCCAGCGTCAGGATCGCCGTGGCGGCGAAGCCGGGGGAGCGGCGTAGTTGGCGAAGGGCGAAGCGAAGGTCCGCCGCGAGACTGTTCATACTGAGCTCCTCTGATCCTGGATGGGCCGCATTTCGTCTACTCCGCGCGCAGCGCCTCTGTGGGTTCGATCCGCGCGGCCCGGCTTGCAGGCAGCAAGGAAGCGAGCACGGCGGTCAACAGCATCGTGAACGCGGTGAGGATCAACACTCTGGTGGGATTGGCGAAGACCGTTCCGGCTTCGACGGGCGTGACGGCGAGCGCGCCTGCAACAAAGCGCAACAAGGCTCCCTGCAGCAGCAGACTTACCCCGAGCCCGGCGACGAGGCCCAGCGCCGTCAAAAACATCCCCCTCCGCACGATCAGCAGCGCTACTTGAGCCCGGTTGGCGCCCACTGCCATGCGCACGCCAATCTCCCGCGTACGCGAGGCCACCTGGTAGCTCAGCAAACCGAACAGGCCGATTACGGTCAGCAGCAAACCGAAGCCGGCAAAACCGCCGGCCAGCCACGAGAAGAAACGTGGGGCCGCGTAGCTCTGGTCAACGAAACTCTGCATCTCCACAGCTTTGCTGATGGCTAAATCTGCATCGGTCACACTGATGGCAGCAGCGGCTGCATGGGTGATGTCAGGGTCTCCTTGGCCCAGGGGCCGAAGGCGCAGCACAAAGCTGACCGGAAACCAGCCGTTCACCATGGCCGCGGTCTTGTCGTCCATCTGGGCGATGGGCAAGTAGACCGTCGGGGCCTGCGCATCGGCCAGTGAGCCCAGGTGTACGGGCGCCACGACGCCAAGAACACGCCGGCGTGCGTCTCCCCCATCGATGACCGTGCGATCGAGTGCGTCCGCGGGGTCTTGGAACCAGCGTTTCGCGGCGAACTCGTTGATCAGCGCTACAGGTTGGGCTTCCGCCCTTGTGGTCGCCGGGAAGTCCGCACCCCGCAGCAAAGGCGTGCCAACGGTCGCGAAGTACCCCGGGGTGACAAAGCGTGTTTCTGCGTATTGGATCAGGTCAGGACGATCCGCAGGGCCTGCCGAGTTATTGAGCCCGCGATCCAACGGCACGCCATACACCGCCGACGCCGAGCCCACACCCGGGATAGCCGCCAGCCGCTCCAGCGCCAGTTGCAGGAACTGCCGGGTGTGCGCGGCGGAGAGGTAGCGCTGCCCTTTAAGCTGCACCTGCACCACCTCCAGATGCTGCGGACGCAGGCCGGGGGTTGCCGCCCGCAAGCGCGTACAGGTGCCCAGCAGGGCAGACCCAACCGCAAGCAACAGCGTCGCCAGCGCCACCTGCGCGACCAGCAGGGCTTTGCCCAGACGTTGCCGGGGCGCGGATCCGCTCGCCGTGCGGGCACTGCCCAAGCCCACACTGGGCAGCCCGCGCAGAGAACCCAATGCGGGCAGCAGGCCGAAGAGGACCACAGCGCCTGCACCTGCGCCGAGCGCAAACAGGGCCGTACGCCCCTCGATGGCCGGCGTATGCAGCTTCGGGAGTTGCAGCGGCGCGTAGTGGAGCAGCAAGGGCAAGGCAGCGTACGCGACCAGCAGTCCCAGCAGCCCGCCAGCCACGGCCAGCAAGAGGCTTTCGCCAAGGATGAGCCGCAACAACGACCGGCGATCCGCACCCAGGGCCGAACGCAACGCAAGCTCGTTTTGTCGCGCCGCCGCACGAGCCGTCATCAACGCGGCGAGGTTCAGGCAGGCGACCAGCAGGACCGCGAGAACGGCTACCGAAAGCCCCAGGATCCCGGGCCGCGCTTCGGCCGCGAATACGGCCTGCAGCGGCCACAGCGATTCACCAACTGGCGGCCCTGCCTGGTCCCAGGAGCGAAGTTGCGGGATGGCACGCAGGAGCGCCAGGCTCAGTGTCTTCATCTCTGCTTCAGCCTGTGCGAGACTGACGCCCGGGCGAAGCCGCGCGATGAACTCGTAGTTCGTACCCTGATAGCCAGGGTCCTTTGGCGACATCTGAAGCGGCTGCCACAGGTCCGGCGCGTCTGTGGTCGCAGCGCTCGCGGGCATAACGCCAATCACGGTCGCCGGATCCCCATCGATGCGGACCACACGTCCAATCACACCCGGATCGCCGCCCAGAGCGCTGTGCCAAAGGCGATCGCTCAGCAGGACCGTCCGGCCGCCACCCGGAGCGGCCTCGGTGGTGGTGAAGTCACGTCCTAGCAGCGGCGCCACACCCAGCGTTGGGAAATAGCCAGCATTCACATGCATCGCCGGCAGGGACAACGGATGGCCGTTGCCGACGGAGAAGTTCGCATCAGTGGCAGCACCACGGTCCGCAAGACCGAAGCTGCTGAAGCTGCCGGCGTGATCCATTACAAACTGCGCCGTTTCACCCGTTTGTGCCGCGCCCGCGGGACCGCCCGGCTGATCCAGGTTGATGCCTACCAGCCGATCCGGCTGTGGGTACGGCAGCGACTCCAGCAACACGCTGCGCACCAACGAAAACATAAGGCAGGCCGCAGCGATGCCCAGCGCCAGCGTCAGCACGCCCGTGAACGCGAATCCCGGCGAGCGCCGTAGTTGACGCAGCGCGAAGCGCAGGTCGGAAAGCATGGAAGCGAGTTGCGGCATGGCAAGCCCTTCTTTCGGTTCCTGTTACTCGGCTCGGAGAGCCTCGGTAGGTTCAATCGTTGAGGCGTGCCGCGCGGGCAGCCAGGCAGCGCCAAACCCGACGGCCAGCAACGCCCCGGCAGCGACCGCGAGGGTGCGAAGATCATCCGCCTTCACCCCGTAAATAAAACGGCTGAGTAGCCGCCCTGCGGCCAGGCTCAGGGCCAGGCCAAGGGCCGTACCGAGCAGCAAAAGCTTCCCCGCCCCACGCAGCACCAGCGTGAGAATGTCGCCCCGTTGCGCACCCAGTGCCAGGCGCACGCCCATCTCGCGCGTGCGCAACGTGACCAGGTACGTGAGCAGGCTGTAGAGCCCGGTGAGCGCCACCAGGAGCGCCAGGCCGCCCAGCACCTCGAGCAGATGGGCGGCCAGCAACTGGCTTCCCATGGCGTCGTCCACAATCTGGTCCATCGTCTGGATCTGCGCCCCAGCCAGGTCGGGGTTGGTGTCGTTCAAGGCGCGCCGCAACTCCGGCAACAGGCTCTTTGGTTCGCGTGTGGCACGCAGCAGAATCTCGGCATGGGCCTTCAGCGTTGGCTGATAGAAGCCGTCCGTAGGTCGCATCTGCGCCGCATTCAAGTCGATTTCGGGGGCGGCTGCCTCGGCGATGCCCTGTTGATGAAAGTCGTCGATGATCCCGATCATATGAACCTTACGATCGCCCTGGCCCAGCGTGAAGTGCGAAAGATCGCCGCCCGTCGCGGCAAACTCCTTCGCAAACGCGCGGTTCACGACCGCCACCGGCTGCGAAGCGGGCGTGTCCTGCGCGTCGAAGAAACGGCCCTGCAGCATGCGGAAGCCAAGCACCTGCTGTAGCTCCGGTCCGGCCGCGCGCAGCTTGGCATGCAGGCTGTGGCCCTGCGCGCCTCCGCTCTGCTTGGGGTCCGCGGTCAGCAGGAAGTTCACATCGAAACGCCCGGCAAGGGGCGCGACACTGGTCACCGCAAGGCTTTCCACACCGGGCAGCGTGCGCAGCCTTGCTGCCAAAGGCTGGTACACCAGCAGGTTCGGATCAAGCTTGCTGTATTTGTAGTACGGCAGCTGCGGCGTGATGGAAAACACATGGTCTGTGCGGAAGCCGAGCGGCACCGCGCGCAGTGCAAGCACCGTACGCAACAGCAACCCACAGCCGACCAGAAGCGACAGTGTCAGGGCAAGCTCCCCGACCACCAGCACGTGCTGGAGCCGCTGCTGACGACGCCCCGTTCCGGCCTGTGCGCCTTCGGAACGCAGGGCCTCCTCCAACGATCCGCGCACCGAAACGAGCGCCGGGATGGCCGCCACGACCGCCGTGCTTACCAGGGTCGACAGCGCTAACAGGGCCAGCACCGCAAAATCTACATGCAGGGTCAGGCCCAAGCCGAACGTCTGCGTCAAGCGATGGTGAAAGAGGGCCAGCGTCGTCCTGGCCAGCAGCAGCCCCAAAGCAGCGCCGGACAGGCTCAGCAGCAGCGCTTCGGTCAGCAACCCGCGTGCGAGGTGCCAGCGCGTGGCGCCCAGCGACGACCGCACCGCGAGTTCACGACGGCGAGCCGCGACGCGTGCCAGGAAGAGGCTCGCCACATCCGCGCAGGC
>CAXUIF010000001.1:16164-46727 GCA_964250995.1 uncultured Acidobacteriaceae bacterium | reverse complement strand
GGTTCCCACACCTGCGCATGGAGACCGTCGATTGCTGGAAATTCAAAGCCACGCGGCATAACACCAATCACGCTGTATAGCTCGTCGTTCAGACGCACCGTGCGCCCCAGCACGGCCTTGTCCGCCCCGAACTGCGATCGCCACACCGCGTCGCTGAGCACCACGACATGTTCGCGCCCGGGCTGTTGTTCCGCGGCCGTGAAGGTACGGCCAAGCGCCGGCGCGACGCCCAACAGCGGAAAGAGCTCGGCGCTCGCACTCACCCCACCCACTTCCTGCTGCGTTCGGCCTGCGTTCAAGGTCAGCACATCGAGGTTGTAGTACGCCAAAGCGCGCAACGTGTGCGCCCGGGCACGCCAACCCAGCACATCCTCGATACGCGAGCCACCGGCCTCTCCATCGGCCAACACCGTTTGCAGGCTGACGACCTGCCCGGGTTGCTCAAAGGCCAGCGGACGCAGCAGCGTGGCCCGCAACACCGTGAACATGGCCGTGTTCGCGCCGAGACCCAGCGCCAGCACCGCCATGACGCCCAGCGCAAAACCCGGCGCCCGCCGCAGCGCGCGGACCGCATAGCGCATCTCTCCCAGCATCGCGTTCATTGAAGTTCCTTCCCGTGCCCCACGCGGCACCTGTTAGTCGTACCGGAGAATCTGCATCGGTTCGGCACCGGCGGCAAGCCGGGCGGGCATCCAGGCCGCAACGAGCGTCAGGCCCAGGACGACGCCTGCCGCCATCGCGTATGCAACAGCGTCGAAGGCGGGCAGAGGCCCCACAACGCCGGCAACCAGGCGAACGAGACTGAGCGATAGGATGACGCCAAGGACGACCCCCACCCCGGCCACGGCCAGAGCGTTGCCGAGCACCAGCGTCAACACCTGCTCGCGCGTTGCCCCAAGCGCCACCCGCAAGCCGAACTCGAAGCGCCGCTGCGCCACGGTATACGCCGTCACGCCGTACACACCCAGAGCCGCAAGCAGCAGACTCACCGCGGCGAATAAGCCGAAGAGCGTGGTGCGAAAGTCCTCAGGTCGCTGCACCGCCGCGACCTCCTCACGCATGGTGGTGATCTTCAAGGCAAGCTCCGGATGCGAGCGATGGAGTGATTCACGAAGCGTTTCGGTCATCACCGCCGGACTTAAGGGCGTCCGAACCAGGACTTGCATGTCATCGGCCGAATCTGCATGCTGTGCGGTCGGGAGATACAACGTGGGCTGGGCCGGGGAGCCGGGCGCGTCACTGCGGATGTCGCCGACTACGCCGACCACGGTCTCAAAGTCGCTGGGGCTGTCATCGAAGCCGCAAACGATCTGTTGGCCTAACGGGTCCTGATGGGGAAACATCGTCCTTGCGAGCACATCGTTGATGAGCATCACCTTGGGGCTGCCCAGGCGGTCGCTCGCCTGCAGGCCGCGGCCGCGCAGCAGAGGAACACCCAGGGTGGAAAAGAAGGTAGGGGTGACTTCGCGAAGGTCAGCGTGGGGCAGGTTCGTGACTCCAGGAGCCAGGATTTGGCGGCCTTTAATCGCGTAATCGACGTCGCTGCCGGCATCCACCATGGGCGCACCATACACCGCGGCAGCGGAGCTAACGCCGGGAATGGAAGCCACAGCGGCCAGCGTGGCATCCAGCCGTGCAAGGCGGCCCTCAAGCAGCGCTTGCCGCCTGGCCGTGTGCGCGGCGACCACGGCGGGCGAGGCATGGGGCGGATCGGGTGGGGGTATTGCTTCCGGGCTGGCGAGAATGGCGTGGGTGTCCAGGATCAGCAGGTGGTCGGTCTTGAAGCCGAGGTCCTGCCGCGATTGCGCGAGGAGCTGCCGCGTCAGGAGGATGGCGGCCACGGAAAGCGTGAGCGTCAAGGCGATCTCCCCCACAATCAAGGCATGGCGCAGGCGCAGCGATCCGCGCGACTCGGTACCCCGCGCGCTGTCCTCACGAAGCGCCACGGCAGGATCAACATGCCAGGATCGCCAAAGCGGCAACAGCGTCGCCATCAGCATCACGGCGAAGCTCACCAACGCGGAAAACAGCAGCACATGGACGTTCAGGTGCACCTCATTCAGCCGTGGGATGTCCGCCGGCGCGAGGCGCGTGAGTAGGTGCAACGCCGGCAGGGCGACGGCCAGTGCCAGCACGGAACCGGCGAGGCCAAGCAAGAAGACTTCGGTCAGGGCACGAGTTGTGAGTGCGCCGCGCGAGGCCCCCAGCGCCGTGCGGATGCTGAGTGCCCGCTGCTGGCGTGTGGAGCGGACCAATTGCAGGTGCATGAGATTCGCCGAAACGATCAACAGCAACACCAGCACCGAGGCCATCAGCAGACGCAGCGTGGGGCGTATGCCGCCGACGATTTGGTCCTGAAGAGGAACGGCTTCGAGGCTCTTATGGCGGTCCTCCGCAAAGCTGTGCTGCAGCCGGGTCGAAAAGACCGTGAGTTCAGCTGACAGTTGCGCAAGGGAGACATCGGCGCGCCGACGGGCGATGACGCGTTCGTTATACGCCGTACGATTGCTGATGGTGGGCTCGGCAGGCGCCTCGATCCAGACTGCTGTTTTGTCAGGAAAGGAAAAACCAGCGGGAAGCACGCCGACGACGGTATACAG
Source organism: uncultured Acidobacteriaceae bacterium (assembly GCA_964250995.1). Taxonomy (GTDB): domain Bacteria; phylum Acidobacteriota; class Terriglobia; order Terriglobales; family Acidobacteriaceae; genus Granulicella. The sequence goes on along the minus strand of CAXUIF010000001.1, from coordinate 44,127 downwards.
TGCGCCTCCAAAGGTAAGGGGCTGCCCCAGAGCGGCACCGGCGGAGCCGAACTGATCGCGAGCAAAAGCAGCACTGAGCAAGACATCCGTTCCGCTACGGTCCATGGGGCGAAAGAGCCGACCGGCAACAGGGGCAACGCCTAGAACTTGCGTAAATTGCGGGCTGACACTGGCGATAGGCACATAGGAGGACGCGCCATGCACACGGATGCCCGCAGGGTAGCTTGCATAGTGCGCGGTCGCCTCCAGGCCGTGCACGTCTCGCGCAAGATCGTTGTAGTCATCGCCGCCCAGACGCGGAATGGATCGACCTTCATTGTCGAAGTGCGTCTGAATCGCGACAATGCGATCGGCATCCCTGTAGCCAAGTGGTCGCAGCAGCACGTTGTCGACCACCGTAAAGATCGCCGTGTTCAGGCCGATGCCAAGCGCCAGGGTCGTTAGGATCACAAAGGCAAATCCCGGCGCACGGCAGATGCCGCGTAGGGCGAAGCGGAGGTCTTGGAACATGGAGCTCAGGGAGGGCATAGGCTGGTCCTTTGGTTCGTACTCGGTTCGCAAGCCGAAGACTGTGGCATGCGGATCAGCGGCGCTGATCGCACGAAGTTCTAGTCCGCGCGCAACGCCTCAGTCGGGTTGATGGACGAGGCGCGCCGTGCCGGCCACAAGCTCGCCGCCACACCGCACATTCCCAGCAAAGCCGTGATGCCCAAGAGCAGACCGGCGTCCTGCGCCCCGCGCAACTCCACCACGGCCGCAAGCACCTTGCGGGTAGCCAACGTGAGGAGCCAGCCCACCGCGAGCCCGCCGGACATCAACACCCCAACCTGCCCGACGATCTGCCCCACCACGCGCCCGCGCGTAGATCCCAGTGCCATCCGCAAGCCAATGTCCCGTGTCCGCAGTTCCACGTCATGGCTTATCAAGCCATACACTCCGACCACAGCGAGCAAAAGAGCAAACCCTGCAAAGATGCCGAACAGCCAGTTCTGCATACGCTCAAAGACAAGGCTTTCACTCACGACTTCGGTCATGGTCTCAGGGGCGAGGAAGGGGACGGTGGGATCGACCTGATGCATGGCTTCGCGGAGCGCCGGGATGAGGACTTTGGGGTCTCCTGTTGAACGCAGGACGAGGCTCGTGTTGACCAGATAGCCGAGGTGGTCCTTGAGGTCCATCTCGTCGATGAGCCAATCCATCTCGGCGAGCGGCGGAGCGGAAAGGTTCTGGCGGACGTTCGTAACGAGGCCGACGATGTTGTTCTTGTCGCCCTCATCGGTCCGAGCGCCGACGGGATCGCCACCGCCCGCGAAGAACTTCTTCGCAAACGCCTGATTGACGACGACATTGGGCACCTTGAGGTCGGGGGTGTCCTCCGCGGGCGAGAGCATTCGACCGCGCAGGAGCTTGATGCCCATGGCGTCGAAGTAGCCGCCGGTGGCGAAGCGAACTTCGGCCAGCACCTCCCGGTTCGGCGGCGTAGCGGGCTGCCCGGCGATGTGCACATCCGAGTTGCTGCCCCAGTTCTGGATGGGCAAAATGTTGACGATGCCGGCAGCCTGGACACCCGGCAGGTGCGCCACGCGATCGAGCAGCGGCCTGTAAAAGGTGATCAATGGATCACGGTTTGCGTACTCGCCGGGTGAGAGCTGAATGGCGATGCTGAGAATGCGGCTTGGGTCAAACCCAAGCGGCGTGTTGAGCAGCGCGCGCAGATTGCGAAGCAGAAGGCCGGAGACGACCAGCAGGACAAGCGAAAGGGCGACCTGAGTGACGACGAAGCCGGAGCGGAGGCGGTGCTGCCCGCGGGAGACGCCAGCGGAACCACCGGCACGCAGGGCGCGGTTAGGGTCTGTGCCCGCAAGACGCAGCGCGGGAGCGAGCGAGGCAGCAATGCTGGTCACGGCGGCCAGAACGACCGCGAAGAGCAGAACGGCGCCGTTCAGGTGAACATCCGCGCCCCGGGCCATGGCATGGATGAGAAAGGCGCGCATGGCGGCGAAAAGCGCCCAACTGAATGCGACACCGATAGCGAGCCCGGCCGTTGAGAGCACAAGGCCCTCCGTGACGACCTGCCGGATGATGCGAGCGCGTCCGGCGCCGACGGCGGCACGCAAAGCCATCTCGCGCTCGCGGCGAATGCCTCGCGCGAGCAGCAGGCCGGCTACATTGACGCAGGCGATGGCGAGCAGGGCGAAGACGGCGAGCAGCAACGTGCGGAGCGGGCCGGCCGACTGACCGGTAACGCTCTCCTGCAACGGGAGGATATGGACAGTGCGGCCGTTGTCGGTGTCGGGGTAGGCGCGGCCGAGATCGGTCAGAACGCGGGTGAGGTCGGCTTGCGCCTGCTGACGACTGACACCCGGCTTGAGCAGGCCGACGGTGCGCATCCAGTGGCTCCCACGGCTTGCCTTCAACTTCGGATCAGGGTTGAGCGGCTTGTAGATGGCATTGCGCGCAGAGAGTGGGAAGCGAAAGCCCGCAGGCATAACACCGATGACGGTGCACGGGACGCCGTCGAGCCGCACAGGCCTGCCCACTACGTCGGCGCGCCCACCGAAGTTGGTCTGCCAAACCTCGTAACTCAGCACAACAACGGAATCGCGGCCGGGCTGGTCTTCGCCGGACACGAAGGTGCGACCCAGGAGAGGCTTGACGCCGAAGAAGTTATCAGTTCCCCTTACAGAGGTGAGCGAAACCGGGCCGGAGGAAGACTCCAGATTGATCTTGAGGTAGTCGGTGTAGCCCGCGAGAGCCTCAAACGTCTTCACTTGGGCGCGTGCGTCAACGTAGCTGAGCCACGACCAGGGCTGCGTGTAGCCGGAGCGCGCGTGGGTGTCGGGAAAGACGAGCCGGTCCTGGTGCGCGAACGGCAACGGACGCAGCAGCACGGCGTCGATCACGCTGAAGACCGCCGTCGCGCAACCGACGCCGAGCGCCAGCGTCAGCACGGTCATGAAGGCAAAGCCTGGGGCCCGCCGCATCCCGCGCAGCGCATAGCGCAGGTCCTGCGCTAGCGCGCTCACAGCGCCACCTCTCCGCCGCTGCGATACGCCGCTTCGGCCTGGGCCAGCAGCGTGTTGAGCTCGCCTTCGGCGACCACCTTGCCGTCGAACAGATGCACCTGGCGTTCGGCGTGCGCGGCGAAGCGCGGGTCGTGGGTCACCATGCAGATCGTGGCGCCCTCGCTGTGCAGATCGGCCAAGAGGCGCATGACGGCTTCGCCGTTGCGCGAATCGAGATTGCCCGTGGGCTCGTCGGCCAGCAGGATCGACGGCGCCCCCGCGAGCGCACGAGCCACGGCGACTCGCTGCTGTTGACCGCCCGACAGCTGCGCCGGATAGTGCCGCAGCCGGTGCGCCATGTGCACGCGCTCCAGCGCCTGCTCCACGCGCTGCTTGCGCTCTGCCGAGGGCATGCCCGCGCGATACGTCAGCGGCAGTTCGACGTTCTCGAAAACCGTGAGGTCGCCGATCAGATTGAAGCTCTGGAAGATGAAGCCAATCTCCTGATTCCGAATGCGCGAGCGGTCTCCGAAGTTCAGGTTGGCCACCTCGCGGCCGTTTAGCGTGTACCGTCCGTCGGTGGGCGTATCCAACAGGCCGAGAATGGACAGCAACGTCGATTTGCCGCAGCCGGAAGGCCCCGACATCGCCACGTACTCGCCACGCGCGATGCGCAGATGCACGCCCGAAAGCGCATGCGTTTCAATCTCGTCGGTGAAGAAGATCTTGGTCAGCCCCTCAATGGTGATGAGGTCCGGGCGCGTCTCTGGCAGCGTCGACATCGGTGTAATTTCCTTTCTTCCCTGCTCTTTTTCTGCGCGCTAACTCCCGCGTACAGACTCTTTCACTGCAGCCGCACCCGGTCCACCGCGTCCCATCGCGACATATCCGAGAGCACAACCACATCTCCCGGATGGAGGCCATTCAGCACCTGAATACTGTTCACGGAGGCACGTCCTACCTTCACCGGCACCCGCGTCGCCGTCTTTCCGTCCGGCGCCACGCGAAACAAGCTGATGGTCGAGTTCTCGTTTCCGAAAGCCGGCCGGCCCACATTGACCACGTCACCCATGCGGTCCAGATCCACCGTGCCGTCCACTGACAAATCCGGCCGCGCGCCCTGCGGCAGAGCCCCATCCAGCGAGACGTCCACCGTCACCGTGCCATTTTGCACGGCCGGATCGATACGAGTTACGTGGCCGGGGATGACGCCGTTGTGCGTGTCGATCTCTGCCGGCTGGCCGATCTGGATGTCGCGTGCCTGGGTTTCTGCAATCTTCAGTGAAGCCTTCAGCTGATCCGGCTGGACGACCTTCGCCAGCGTCGTGCCCATGGCCACATGTTCGCCTACCTGATGCGGCACATCGACCAGCACGCCCGCAATTCCCGCGCGCACGCTCAACGCAGACTGTTGCTTCTGCTTCAGCCCCAGCATGGCTTCGGCTTGCTGCACCTTGGCCGTTTGCACCGCCATCTGCGTCCCGACGGTCTTCCCGTTCACAGTAAGCCGCTGTTGCTCCAACTCGTCGCGCTGCTTAAGCTCATCGGCCTTGCCCCTGCTTGCGCTGTAGCTCAGGCCGCTGATCACGCCCAGCTTGTACAACTCACCATCGGTCTGCGCTTGCACCTGCGCCTGCTTCTGGTCGTCGCTCACCGTCGCGGCCCCTGCGCGCTGCGACAGCAACTCGCTTTCCAGGCGCGCGCGTGTGTTTGCGTAGTCCGCCTCCGCCGACTGCAGTTGCAGCTTCGCATCCAGCACCTGCTGTTCCAGCGACGGATCGGCCAGATCCATCAGCACCGTGTTCGGCTGCACCTGCGCGCCGGGCAGCACGCGGATGCGCAGGACCGTGGCCTCCGTCTCGGCTGGAATCAACCGCACGCGATCCTCGCGCGGCACCAGCGTGCCCGGCCCGCGCACCTGCCGCACCAGAGGTCCGCGCTTCACCGTATCGGTCCACACGGCCGCGTCCACCGTGGGCAGTGCCGGCTTCAGCCGCAACACAAACGCACCAGCGCCCGCCACTACGCACAGGGTCAACACCGCAAGCAGCGCGGTGCGACGGGTGCGCTTTCGTTTCAGATCGGGCCGTGAAATATCCATCGCCGTTCCTTCTTGCACGTTCGCTGCCAAAACCAAACTTGCTGAACCCATCGAACGCCAGCGAAGCCGCCGCATTCCTCACACGGGCTGACCATTTCCGGACGATGCTGTTCAGGAACGAACACATCCGCGAGATGTGGCTGGCCTCGCTGGGGTTTCTCAGCAAAGAACCTACAGGCCCTTACTCCTCCCGCAGCAACATGGCAGGCTCCACGCCGAGCGCCCGCCGTGCCGGAACCGCAGTTGCGGCAAGCCCCACACACGCCATGGTCACCGCAACGCAGAGCAACACCCACGGATCATTCGCCCGCGCGCCGTACACGATCGCCGCCAGCAACCGCGTGCTCGCCAGGCCGGCTGCCAGCCCCGTCACCGAGCCGACAACGACCACGCGGCCAACCCGGCCCAGGGCCGCCCGCAACACGGCTCCGCGCGCCGCCCCGAGCGCCACGCGAATGCCGAACTCCCGCATCCGCCGCGCCACAGTATACGAGGCCAATCCAAAGATTCCCGTGATCGCCAGGGTAAGCGCCAAGCCTCCGAGCACGCTCAGCGCCAGCGTGGCGGCGCGTGCAGGGAAGAGGATCAGCGCCAGTCCCTGCTGCCACGTCTCCGCCGTGCTCACCGGCACTGAAGGATCGGACGCATGCACCAACGCAACCGCCGCACTCGCAATGCGCGGCTGATCGGCGAGCGCCTCCGGCTTTACCCGCAGCAGCAGCTTCGTAAACATGTCCGCCCCTTGCGCGATCGGAAAGAAGATGGCCGGCGCGGGCGCTTCGTTGAGCGTGCCGTATTTGCCCTGCTCCACCACGCCGACAATGCGTGTCGGCGTCTTGCCATCCAGATACATTTCACCAACGGCGGATCGCTTGCCGAACAGCCTTTGCGCAAAGCGCTCATTCACCACGGCGACAGGCGGCGCCTTGGTATCATCCGCCCAAGTGAAATCGCGCCCTTGCAAGAGGGTCGTACCCGCAGTCTGAAAGTATCCCGGCGACACGGAAAAGCTCTCCGCGGTAAACACCCGGTTTGCCGGCCGAAAATCCGTGGTTCCGACGCGGTACACATCGTCGCTGTTGCCACCCAGATTCAGAGGCAGGTTGCTGCTGAACCCTACGCTTTCCACACCCGGGATGCGCGCGGCCTGCTCTGCGACTCGACGGTTGAAGCGCAAGGTCGCGTCGCCCTTATACCCTGCCACGGCCACGTTGTAGGACACCACTGTCACGCCGTCCGGATGGAAGCCCAGCGCGATGCGCCGTGCCTGCAGCAGTCCCCGCAAGGACACCACCGACGCAGTCACCAGCACACAGCAGAGCGTTACCTCCAGCAGCAAGAGCGCGTCCCGCGCCGTCCATCGCCGGCCCCGCTCCCGCGCGTCGAGTGAGCCGCTCTTGATCACCTCGGACAGCTCCGTCCGGCGCGCCTCGCGGGCGGGCAGCAAACCACACAGCAGGCCGGCTGCCAGCGACAAAAACAACGCAAAGCCGTATACGCGCGGCGTCGGGTCCACCACGATCGCAATCGGGAAGTCAGTGGGCCCGCGGTAGTTCGTCAGCGCATGCAGCACCACGTGCGCCAGCGCACACCCTAGAAGTCCACCCGCCAGCCCCAGAAGCGTCGATTCCAGTAGCAGCTGCACAGAGACGCGTGCGCGCGTCGATCCCAGCGCCATGCGAATCGCGATCGCGCGACGGCGGTCCGCCGCGCGCGCCGCATACAAACCGCTCAGGTTGACACACGCAGCCAACAGCACCAACCCTGCCAGCAGCATGACGCCCCCAAGAAACGCGTGCAGCGCCGGCCCAAAGAAGTTCCCCACATAGCCCGGTTCCGCCAGAGCGTAGCCCGCCTTGTCATCGGTCTGCGGATATTCGCGAGCCAGTTCCTGCGCAATGCGATGCAGGTCCGCCGTGGCCTGCCCCACTGTTACGCCCGGCTTCCGCCGCCCGATGATCCAGAAAGAGCGTTGGTTTCGGCTTTTCATGGGGTCCCCGCCCACCAGCGCCGAAGCATTCCACAGATCGGCCCACAAGGTGGGGTGAATGAAACGTTCCGTCCCATAAAAGCCCGGCGGGGCCACACCGATCACCGTAAACGGGTTTTTCGATACCGAGATCTTGCGCCCAATGACCGCCGGATCACCGCCGAACTCGTGTTGCCACGTGTCATAGGTCAACACGACGAAGGGGCTCGCATTCAACCCTCGCGCATCGTCCGCCGCTGTCGGGAACCTGCCCAAATAGGGCTTGACGCCTAGCAGGTCAAAATAGCTGCCGGTGGCCATGGTCGCCCATCGCTGCTCGGTGCCCCCATGCAGCGCTACGCCCACAGGCGTCAGGTCGTAGGCGCCCATCTCCGAGAAGGTTCGGTTGCGTTCGCGCAGGTCGCGATACTGCGGAAAGGCGACATTCATATCTTCGTTCGCCGGCCGTTGCACAAACGACAGCTGCTCCGGCGCAGGCACAGGCAGCTTGCGCAGCAGCAGCGCATCCAGCACGCCGAACACGATCACATTGGCGCCCACCCCCAGCGCCAGGGTCAACACGGACGTAAGCGCGAAGCCACGCGACCGCCGCAGCTGCCGCCACACAAGCCCCAACTCCGAAAGCGACGAGAACGACGCGGCCATCTATAGAAGCCCTCCAGCGTTGCTGGAGCACGTCGAGAGCCACTCGCAATCGCATGAAACACCGGGCATCGCTTCGCAAAAGGATCGGCTTCCCTGTTCGGAAGCGGACACCATGTCCGTTCTCAACGTCCGTTCTCAACCAAGGCCTTCCGTGGCAACGCACCTCAGCTGCCGCGCAGTGCCTTCACTGGTTCCACCTGCGCCGCGCGCCGGGCGGGCAGCGCACAGGCGATGGTCGCCACCGCGAGGACAAACAGCAACACCGCGGAATACGTCCCCGCATCCACCGCCGAGACGCCATACAGCATGGTGGCGAGCGCGCGGCTGCCCAGGACGCTGAGCAACGCGCCCACCACGCACCCCAGCACCGTCACGCGCAGTCCTTGCAAAAGAAAGCGCATCCCGACCTGCAGGCGCGAGGCCCCCAGCGTCAACCGCAGACCCGTCTCCCGCTCCCGCACGCGGCCAAGGTAGTTCAGCGTGCCGTACAGCCCCACGCACGCCAGCGCCATCGCGGTTGCGGCAAAGCCGGCCAGCAGAAGGGTACGCAGCCGCCCTTCGGCAAAGGCCGTGTCCAGGTGAGCGTCCAACGGCATTAAGCCGTACACCGAGCGCGCCGGCTCCAGGGCATGAACCCGCTGCCGCACGGCGCCAGCCATCGCCATGGCGTCCCCGCGCGTGCGCACCAGGTACCACGGCGCGGCGGTCGGCGAATTGAAGCACGCATACACGGTGGGCCCGGGTTCGATGTTCAGCCCGTTCTCCCGTGCGTCGCCCACGATGCCCCGAATCATGCCGGGCGGCGTGTAGCCGGTCCCAGCAAAGGCCAGACCGTGACCAAGCGCAGGTTGCCCGTGGAAGAAGCGCTCCGCGAAGCTGCGATTCACGAGGAAGTCGGTCGTCGACAACAACCCTGTCCGGCATGCCTGCCCCTGCAGCAACGCGATACGTACCGCATCGAAGTAGCCCGACGAAACCGTTCGGCTTTCCGCCAGGATCGGCTGTCCGCTGTCATCGTGGCCGTCGATTGTGAACGAACCAGGGAAGTGATTCGGCACACCGGGCAACGCGCCCGCTGTCGCTGCCGCTTCCACGCCCGGCAACGCGCGCAGGCCTTCCAGCGTGCGGTCTACCCGCTGCACTAGTCGTCCCATGTCGGCGGTCTCTCCCCACGAGCCGCTGATATGAAACGTCAACACATGGCTCGGGTCGAAGCCCGGCGACACGCGCCCCAGCTCCCGCAAGCTGCGCAGCAGCAGGCCCGCCCCGGTCAGCAGCACCACCGCGAGCGTCACCTGCACGCCCACCAGCACCCACTGCATGGAGCCGCGGGCCCCTGTCTGTGTGCGTCCCGCGCCCGCTAGCGAGCCGGCCAGCTCCCGCCGGGTACCGCGCAGGGCCGGGTACACGCCGCACAGGATCGTAGTGATTCCCGCGCATCCCATCGAGTAGACGAGCACACGCCCGTTCAGCGTGATCTCTGCCGCGCGCGGCAGCAACGATGCGAACAAATGCACGCCATGGAGCGCCACCGCCGCCACCACGAGCCCCAACCCGGAGCCCAGAAGCGCCAACCCAAACACCTCCGCCAGCAGCTGCATCACGATGGCTTGCCGCGAAGCCCCCAGCGCGAACCGGACCGCAATCTCCTGTTCACGATCCGCCGTGCGCGCCAGCAGCAGCGCCGCCAGATTCGAGCAGGCGATCAGCAGCAGCAATGACACCGAGCCATACAGCAGCCACAGCGAACCGCGCACCCGACCGACCACGGTCTCTTTCAGCGGTGTGATCTCCGCGGTCAGGTCAGCATCCGGCTTCGGGAACTGCACTCCGAGCTGCCGCTGCACCGTGGCCAGATTGGCCCGGGCCTGCGCCAGAGGAACGCCCGGCCGAAGCCGCCCGATCACGGTGTACCACGTGGAATTTCGATCGCGGGCGTAGGGTGCATCCGGCGGGCTCGGCGTCCAGAGGTCCACCTCAGGGCCCGGAAAGGTGAACGTTGCCGGCATCACGCCCACGATGGGCAGGGAAGCCCGGCCCACATGCAGGCTCTTGCCCAACACCGCCGGGTCCCCGCTGAACCGTCGTTGCCACAGTCCAAAGCTGATCAACACCGCGGCGGGGCCGCCGAAGTGCTCTTCGCTCGGCAGGAAATCGCGCCCGAGCCGCGGCGACACACCCATGACCTGCAGAAAGCGCGGCGCCACAAATTCGCCCATCAAGCGTTCCGGCAAGGCCCCGGAGGTCTCGGTGAAGTCATCCTTGTAGTAGCCGGTCACACCCTGAAAGGTGGCTGAAGCCAGCCGGTTCCAATCTTCCAGGCGCGCGGGAGCCACGAAGCCGCTGTCGTCGTGCGTGCGGTCATTCCGTTGGCCCAAGGCCATCAGCCGATTCCCTTCAGGAAATGGCAATGGCCGCAACATCACCGCGTCCACGGCAGAAAAGACGGCACTGTTGGCGCCAATACCGAGCGCCAACGTCGCAATGGCGGCCACGGCAAAGCCCGGGGCCTGACGCAGAAAGCGAAGCGCGGCCTGCAGGTGGAACGCAACAGCTTCGGCCAACCACGACACGTGCACCTCGCGCAAGCTCTGCTTGGCCTGCTCGCGCCCCCCAAACTCGATCCTTGCCCTACGCCGTGCCGCCTCCGGTGAGAGGCCCTCCGCCACATAGGCCTGCGTGAGCTCCTCCACGTGGAAGCCGATCTCACGGTCCATCTCTGCCTCGAGCGACGCCTTCCCCGCCCTCCTCCAGATCGGCCTCATGCACCCTCCGGGACCGCGCGCAGAATGAGGCCGATGGCTTCGGCGAGGCGGCGCCAGCTCGCCTCCTCTTCCACCAGTTGGCGGCGTCCCTTCGCCGAAAGCCGGTAGAACTTGGCCTGCCGCGCGTTCTCCGACGCACCCCACTCGGCAAGCAGCCAACCACGTTTTTCCATCCGGTGCAGCGCAGGGTACAACGAGCCCTGCTGCACGTTGAGCACTTCTTGCGACATCGCACGAAGGCGCACCGAGATGCCGTAGCCGTGGACCGGCCCCAGCGCCACGGTCTTCAGAATCAACATGTCCAGCGTGCCCTGCAGTAGATCCGTCTTGCCCGCAGCCATGCGTTTCTCCTGTAGAACGTCTACAGCATGTGCCACGATAGGTAGAATGTCAAGGAGAGAGGCGGTCCTTTGAGGTACCGCGTACGCGAAGTCCCCTGGCGGACGCCGGGTACACGACGCTCAGAAAGGCATGGGGGCTAGAGACGTGGCTTACAGGCGCGTGCCGACATCCAGCCCTCGCCTATACTGGTGTAAGTGAAGCGCCTGCTGCAGATCGGATTGGTACTTCTCAGCCTCACCGTCGTGTTCGCGCCCTTGCTCGAGTTCTTCGATCGATGGGATCCCGCCGGATCGCTGATGAACGACACCGAACTGGCTACCTTCGGCGTGGTTCTGCTTCTCGGTCTCGTCCTCCTGATCTGCAAGGTCGTCGCCACGCTGGACCGACTGGGCGCAAGGAGATCGGTCTTCCGTCCGCAACCGGACCCCTTCATGGCTCCCTTGCGGCCCGTTCTTCGCATCTTCGTGGTCGTTCCCCACAGTTCGCCGCCGTTACGCATCTGATCCGCGTCGAAAGCACTCCGCCTGGCATTGCCTGAAGCTCCTGCCAAGTCGGAGAGCGTTGTTACGCCCGTTTCGCGGGCGTAAACATGACCTGTTTTCAACGCGGAGTTTTCCCAAGAATGGTTTTTTTTAGGACGTCTCGCCCGCGCGCAGCCGTGGGCGTGTGCCTTGCCCTTTCAGCTTGCGTTTCTGCGCAGATCAGCCGTAACGGGGGCGTTGCAGGCTTTGTAAGCAGCCTGGACGGCAAGGCCCTTTCCAACGCGACGGTCACGCTGACCGGCACCGACGGAGAGATCCATCGTCTGCCCGTCGGCCCGGACGGCAGCTTCGCGCTAAACGACCTCGTTAGCGGCGGCTACACCGTTCGTGCGAGCGCGGCAGGATTCGCGACCTACACCGACGCTTCGGTTTCGGTCGCCGTTGGCCGCACGACGCATCTTTCGCTCCGACTGGCATTAGCTGGCGCGCAGGCCACCGTGAACGTGAACGGAGCGGAACCTGCCTTCGACACGACGCAAACGTCCTCAGTCGTCAATATCGACCGTGACCGCGTGGAAGAGTCGCCGATCCCCAGCCGCAACTACCTGACGTTCGTCCTGCTGGCGCCGCAGGTGGCGCCGGCCAATCCGGCCCTCGCGCAGCAGACAGGTCTGCCTGCACCGGGGAGCTTCAGCTTCGGCGGCCTTCGGCCGGGAAGCAATGCCGTCAGGATCGACGGCGTCGACGATGACGATGAATACAGCGGCAGCAGCCGCACGGAGCTTTCGCCGGAAGCCATCAGCGACTTCCAGATTGTGAACCATGGTTTTGCAGCAGAGTCGGGCGGGGGCGCCGGCGGTGCTATCGACGTGCAAACGCGCATCGGCACGAATCAGCGGCATGGCGACGCTTTTGTGTTCGTCCAAAATGGCGCTTTGAACGGCACACCCCCGTTGGAACTTCCGCCTCGCAGACCGGACGAAAGCCGGGTGCGGGCCGGCGCCTCGGTGGGTGGCGCCTTTCAGCCGGACAAGACGTTCTACTATCTCGCAGCGGAGCAGGAGTACGCGCGCGGCGAAGACGCCAACGACCTTGACCCCGTAACGGCTGTGCAAATCGACCAGGCCGTGAACGCGACGGGACCGCTGCACGGACTGCAGCTACAGACAGGCTTTTTCCCCACCATCGAGCAGGAAACCGAGCTCTCGGGGCGTGTCGATCGGGTGCTGAGTCCGCAGCAGAAGCTGATGGTCCGCTATGCGTTCACCAACACGCGCGACGTAAACGAGGCCTTCAACACCGACGACCTGTCCGATCGCTCGGCGCGAGGCTCGTCGTTTCTCGCCGACAACAGCCTGAACGGGACGCTGAGTTCCGCCTTCGGCGCGCATCTTTTCAATGCCTTGAGCTTTGAACTGTCGCAACGTCGCTTTGTGGATCGAACAGGCAGCCAGACCGGCCCGGGCGTGCTGATTCCCGGTATCGCGCTGTTTGGGACACCGTACTTCGGCAACGACCGGCGCTACGAGACCCATGCCGAACTGGGCAACGACGTTTCCTGGCAACGCGGCCATCACCTTCTGCAAGCGGGCGCGATCGTGGATCATGTCGCGCTGCGCGCGCACGTTCCCGAGGGCGCACAGGGGCTGTTTGTGTTTCCAACCCTGGCGGCGTTGCAGGGAGGCAATGCGGATTTCTTTACGCAATCGTTCGGCAACTTCGACACGAACTTCGCCGCTGTGCGCGCGGCGGCGTATGCGGAGGATCACTGGACGGTTGCACGGACCCTCACTCTTGATTTCGGTTTACGCTACGAGCAGAACCACCTGCCATCCGGCCTCCCGCAGAACCCGTTCCTGTTCAGTCCGCGCTTCGGGCTGGCATGGTCGCCGCGCAGATCGCTGGTCCTGCGCGGAGGTTTCGGCATCTTCTACGACCGTTATCTGCTTTCGACGATCAACCGGCTGTTGCAACAGGACGGCACGCATGGTTTCTCGCAGATCGTGGAGGACCAGGCAGCCGCCGCAGCCTACCGCGGCATAGCGGGCGGGATGCAACCCCTGTCCGGTGTGGCACCCAGCATCTGGCGAGCTGCCCCCAACCTTGCAAACCCCTACAGCGAGGTTGCGTCGCTGAGCGCGGAGCAGGCGCTGCCGCTCCAAACCACCTTCAAAGCGGAGTTCCAGTTCGTGCATGGAGTGGCTCTGGGTCGCACCCGCAACGCCAATCTCCTGTCGCCCGTGCTGCTTTCCGCGCAGAACGCAGCCGTGCTGGGGGTCAGCGCTCCGACCGCGCAGCAACTTGGGCGGCCTGTCTTTGCGCCCCTGCGGCGCAACCCTGCCTTCGACGCGATCAACCAGTTTGAGACCTCGGCCAACTCTTCCTACAACGGCGCAACGTTCACGTTGAATCGCCAGTTCACGGATGAATTCCAGCTTCTCGCCGGCTACACCTATTCGAAGACGATCGACGATGCGTCCTTCGATAGCGAGCAGCCTCAGAATCCGTTTGATTTGCCTCGGGAGCGCGCACTCTCGCTGGAGGACCAGCGCCACCGGTTCACCCTGAGCGGTCTGTGGCTGATTGGCCCGGACCTGGGTGATCCGCAGGATGCGGCCGCGAATGCAAATCCCGGTCCCTGGATGCGGGCTTTGACAGGGTTCGAATTCGTACCGATTTTGAGCGTTACCAGCGGGTTCCGCGCCAACCCCCTGGTCGGTGTGGATAGCACTCGGGAGCATGTTTATCCCTTTGCAGCGCGTCCGGAAGGGTACGGCAGGAACGCGTTGCACACCGCGCCGAACGTCAATCTGGACTTTCGCATTCTGCGCATGATCCCCATTGCCAAAGGTCACCTGGACGTGGTGGCCGAATCGTTCAATTTGCTGAATCACCAGAATATCTCTCTGCTGAACACAGCCTTCGGCTCGGCAGCGCAAGCCACTTCAGGCTTTGGCCGGCCCATAGAGGTGTCCACCGCGCGGCGCGTGCAGTTCTCGCTGGATTACGAGTTCTGATCGATCGCTGCAGGAACCCTGGATCCGGGATAGCGATGGCCTTGCAGGCGAAAACGGTCTGCACCGCCCACCCGGCTGAAGCTGCGTGCATCCAACCGGAGACGCCTTCCAGCACGTCCGCCGTTGGGAGCATATCGCGCTGGCGTGGAGGCAGTTCACCGCCGCCTGACCGGCTTCAGGGAGTTCGCGGATGACCCTCGGCAGACGGCGTTGGCCGCTCCTGGCGTTCTATCTCCTGGCGACAGTGCAGATCGCCTGGTGCTACTTCTGGCTGACCCGCCCCTACGTCAACACGTTCCTGTACGAGCGCGGGCAGGAGCGCATGCCGTTTCAGGGGCGCTGCCTGATGATGCTGCCGCTGCGTCTGGCCCACTCCAGCGCGTTGCTTCGTCTTGTGGGTGGGTTCTTTGCCGTGTCTCACTTCTGGTTCCCTCGTCCTGTGCAACCGGAGGTCCTGATCCAGGCGATTGTGAACGTCGTCTGCCTCGCCGTCACCGGTGTGCTCACCACACGCCTCTACGAAGGCAGCTCGCGCCGGCGGCTGCTTACGCCCTTGATCTACCCGCTGGTGCTGGCAGTGTTCGCCGCAACGTACATCCTGCATACGGTGCAGAACTTCCGCTTCACCTACGACCTGCCCAGCCTTGCCTTTTTCACAACAGCGTTGTATCTGCTTTACTTTCGTCGCCACTGGAGCCTGTTTGCGGGGCTGTTCGCCGTAGCCACAATCAATCGTGAAACCACGCTGCTGCTGCTGCCGCTCTACTTGATCGATCAGGGACTGCGATATGGCCGGTTCAGTTTCCGGCGAGCGCTTCAGCCCGGTGCGCTCGCCGTGGTGCTGCCACTGGCGCTGTACTGGGTGGGTTGGGAGGTGTTGGTGCGGCACCTCTTTGCCGGCAATCGCTCCGAGTTCTACCAGCGCCTGAACTGGAATGTGAAGTCAATCCTGCTGCCCCATGCCTGGCCGCAGATGCTGAGTGCCTGCGGTTATCTGCTGCCCGTCGTCCTGTTGATGCACCGGCGCATTCCCGATGTGCGCCTCCGTGCCTGGCTTTGGTTGTTCCCGATTTGGCTCGTGTTCATGTTCAGCTACGGCATTCTGATTGAAACCCGGGTCTTTGGCGAGCTGATTCCGCTGATCGTTTGCTGCAGTGCCCTGATCTTCGAAGAGGTGCTTGTGGCGCGCATGCGCCGCTTTGGGGAGATCGCTCCTCCCGCACACACGGCCGAGGTCGCCGAGCTCTCCAAAGCCGCCTAAGGGTCAGCACGGACCCGAAACTCGGTTCACTCCCCCAGGCGCCCTTCTGCTACGCTGCTCGTACAAAATGGCGCGCCTGGGGAGGTTAGCTATGAGAAGCACGCTGTACGAAGCCTTGCACACCTCTGCGGCACCCTCGCCAGCGGTCTCTCTGGACGCGGTGATGCCGCTGGTGTACGACGAACTGCACCGGCTCGCAGCGGCCTATATGCGCCGTGAGCGCAATGGCCACACGCTGCAGCCGACGGCTCTGGTGAATGAAACCTATATGCGGCTGCTCGGGCAGCACAGTGTAGATTTTTCCAACCGGGCGCAGCTGCTCGGCGTGGCCGCGCAGATGATGCGGCGCATTCTGGCCAACTACGCCGAACGGCACAGCGCCGGCAAGCGAGGCGGCGCGCTCGCCTGCGTTTGCCTGGAGGACGTGCCCGAGCCGGCCGCAGCTCCGGGACTTGCGTTCACCGCGGTGGATGAAGCCCTGAACCGCCTGGCGCTGTTGGATCCTCGTCAGGCCAAGGTTGTGGAATTGCGCCTCTTCGGCGGCATGACCGTAGAAGAAACCGCCGAGTTTCTGCGTGTGTCACCTGCAACAGTGAATCGCGACTGGGCCTCCGGCCGTCTTTGGCTAACGCACGAGCTCAAGCCGAGCGGCCTTCACTGACCGGAGCTCCCGCGCCGGCCTGGCAGGCTGCTACCTGCTGTGGCCCGGTCAGCACCATCGCAAAGTGAAACGCCCCGAGCCGCTGACGGCACGCCGCCGTGCCGTCCAAAGCACCGGAGGCCACGGCGTCCACCTGCGACGCAAGCAGGTTCGCCTGTTCGGTTTGCCGAACGCGGAAGCGTAACGTGGCGATAGCTTGACGGGCGGCGCCGATCTCAGCCGTTGCGGAGGCATCGTCGTGCGCCTCCCGCGCCAGAAGGGCCAAGGTGCCATGAGCGCGGGCCAGCACGACCTGCGCACTCGGCACCTCAGGATGTTGGCGGGCGTAGGCCTGCGCCGACGCGCTTACGCTTTGCAGCGCCGCTTTGCGCACGGCCGCGGGGGCCAGCGGTTCGAAGCCCAACCGCAGCCCCCAGTGCACCCGCTGCACGGCCGCGTTGATGTCCTCGGGATCCTGCACCAGCAAAGCCTGCAAGCCGGCCAGACCCCGCTGCATGGCCGCCGTCCCCTCCGCGGCGCGGCCCAGCTCCAGCGCCAGCTGCCCTTTGGTACACAGCATGGTGCTGCCGACAAGGTCCAGCCGGGAGTTGTTGCCGGCTTCGCGCATCTCTGTGACGTCGCTGGCAGCGGCCAGCCGTGCGGCCTCCGGCAGGCGATGCTGCAGGATCAACCCAGCCAGAACATAGTCGTGCCCCAGCCGCTGCGCGGGGGCCAGGGTTGCGTTCGCCTTCACTTCGGGGCTGTCCAACATGGCGGCCATGTGGCGCAAGGCTGCGGCGGCCTGCGGCTCCTTGCCTAACTGCCAGTAGCCATCGGAGCGCGTGGCCTCGCCGTAGATCAGATCGGCTTCCGCATTGGTGACGAGGCGATCGTGAGGATACTCACGCTTCAGCCGTTCCAGCAGACGGTCGGCGCGATCATCCCAGCGCAGCCCGGCCACGGGGTCGGCCAGATTCCACAGCGCGCCGTTGCCGATGCGGTTGGTGGCCAGCTCTCCGGCGATAGCGCCCAGCTCGAAGACTCCCTGCGCATGCCCGCCGACCGTCGCGAGCAGCGGCTGACCCAGATCCCACAAACGCAGCAGCTCGCGGTCGTAGGCGGCAATGTCTCCTGTCTCTTCGTACGCCCGAACCGCGTTGGCCTTCACGTACAGGAAGTGCTCCAGTACGTCGAGATCTTGCGGATGTGCGGTGTAATCCGCTGTGACGATTGCTACCGCTTTGTCCATGGACGCTTGTGCATCGTGCTTGCGGCCCAGGCTCTGCCAAATCGAACTGTTCTGCAGAATGCTCATCTTGGTGTAGCCACGGGCAATCTCGTAGTCGAGATCGAGATCGCGGCCTGTCTGCTTCGACATTGCGTCCAGGTACTTCAGCGCGTTCTTCAGGATGAACCCACGCACCGCCACCGTGCCCGGAATGCCCTGTAGCTGCGGCTCCAGGTCGAAGACATAGCTGTGCGCCAGGGCCCGCACATCCTGCAGCCGCGCCTCCGCCACACGCTCCTGCTGCCGCGCGCGGAGCGCTGAGTGCACCACGGCCGCCAGGCTTGCCCCGAGCAACAGCAGAACGCCCGCGGATGTGAGCAGCATGGCTCCGTTGCGCCGCGCGAACTTGCGCGCCCGGTAGCGAACGCTGTCCCTGTGCGCCCGGACCGGCTTCAACTCCAGATAGCGTTCCACGTCCTGCGCAAAGTCCGCGACCGTGGGGTAGCGCCGGCCGGGTTCCTTGCGCAGGGCCCGCAACAGGATCAGGTCCAGATCGCCTCGCAGCGCTTCCCTCACGCCCCTGGGGGCCGCCTGGCTGGGCAGCGTGGGCGCGACCTCCCGGACCACGCGTGCCGCCTCAAGCGGTGAAGCGTCATCGAGTGGATACGGCAGCCGTCCCGTGAGTAGGCGGTACAACAGCGTTCCGAGGGAAAACACGTCGCTGGCCACCCCGAGCGGCTCGCCTGCTATCTGCTCCGGACTGGCGTACTTGGGGGTGAGCAGCCGCAGCGTCGCATCGGCGGTGTTCTTGCCCGACTCCAACCCCGCCACCAGCCGCGCGATACCGAAGTCGAGCAAGCGCGGCTCGCCCGCCTTCGTCACGAGAATGTTGGCCGGCTTGAGATCCAGATGCAGCACCAGCTGCTGGTGTGCATATTGCACCGCGCGCGCGACCTCCAGGAAGAGCCGCAGTTTGCCATGAAGGTCCAGCCGTTCTGCCTCACAAAAGGCATCGATCGGCAGGCCGTCCACGTACTCCATTACCGTGTAGGGCGTGCCTGCGGCGGTCACGCCGCCATCCAGCAGGCGCGCGATGCCCGGGTGCGACAGACTGGCGAGAATCTGCCGCTCTTGCCGGAACCGCTCGGCCAGGCCGGCGCCCTGGAAGCTGTCTTGCAAAGTCTTCAACGCGACCAGTTGCTGAAACTCGCCGTCGGCCCGTTCGGCGAGGAAGACCGCGCCCATGCCCCCGCGACCCAGTTCCCGCAGCAGCCGGTATCTACCGACCCGCATGCCCACCATCTCCGTTGCAGGCTCGTCCAGGGGCTGACCGCTCGCCCTCGTCTGCCATTGCTCGATCCGCAGGAGCGCTTCCGCGTCCGGCGCCGCCGCCATCAGCGGCTCCACCTCGTCCCCCAGCGACGCGTCCTCGGCGCGCACACGGGCCAGAAACGCCGCCCGGTCGCTCTCCGGAAGCGCCACGGCGGCTTCCACAACAGAACGCACCTGCGCCCATCGTTCAGCTGTCATCGCAAGACCCCTCAAGACCCGAAGACCCCAAAAAGACCCAACAACTCCAGAAGAGCGAAAGCTTATCAGTGAATGGTGATCCTGCCTGCAGAAATGTGCGTTGCACCTTGGAAGCAAGGTCATGCAGGCGCTAACGGGGCAAGGGCGCCGTTCCGCGAACCGTGAACTCCGCCTCGCTCTTTTGCGCAGTCTCCCCTGGCTGGGCCGATCCGATGCTCAGGTGGTAGTGCCCTGCCAGCACCGCCCGATCGCCCCTTTCGTCGACGCTGGAAAGGGCGCGCGGGTCCAGCGTCAGGGTGACGTCGCGGCTCTCGCCCGGTTCCAGACGCACGCGCTCAAAGCCAGCCAAAGCGTGGATCGGCCCCTCTTTCTGTGGCGTTTTCACGTAGGCCTCCACCACCTCGTCCCCCGCGATCATGCCCGTATTGCGCACGTTCACGGCCGCAGACAGTGGGTCGCCGGCCTTGAGTTCCCGTTCCACCTTCACCGGTCCGTAGGCGAAGCTGGTGTAGCTGAGCCCATACCCGAAGCCCCAGAGTGGCTTGCCGGTGTAGTAGCGGTAGGTGCGGTTCTTCATGGCGTAGTTGGTGAAGGCGGGCAGATCCTGCGTACTTGCGTAAAAGGTCACCGGTAAGCGGCCGCCTGGATTGTTTTCCCCCGTCAGGGTTCTCGCGATCGCCGTGCCGCCTGCCACGCCCGGGTACCACGCTTGCAACACTGCCCCGGCGTGCTCGTTGGCCCAGCGCAGCGCCACCGCGCTGCCGCTCAGGTTCACCACGATTACCGGTTTGCCGACTGCCGTGAGTGCCTCCAGCAGATGCTGCTGGGCGGCAGGCAGATCGACGCTCGTACGATCCCCACCGGCAAAGCCCTCGATCTTCACCGGCATCTCTTCGCCCTCCAGTTGAGGCGACAGCCCCGTGAAGGCAAGGACCACATCGGCATCTTTGGCCGCGGCTACGGCCTCAGCCAGCTGCGCATCGGCCGGTGCCTGCCAGCTCAGCGTCACGCCACCGCCGGCCATGTCGCCGGCGTGGCTGTAGTCCAGCACAAAGCGGTGCGGCTCTGTGTCGTTCAGCGTCACGTGGAGCTGCGCGGATACTTCGCCCTTCATGACCGGGGGCGCCGTGGCGTTTGCCCCGCTGCCCAGACTGAAGTTCCCCATATCCGGCTTGCCCTCGCCATTCAGGCTGCCCTCGCCCACCACCTTGCCGTCCAGCAGCACCCGGTAGCTCTCCCTGGGCGAATACGGAAAGGCGTCGCCCGGTGTCACGGTCAGGGCATAGGTGCCCGCAGCCGGCGCGCGAAAGGTCCCGGTAAACCGCACCGAATAGTCGTGCGTCTTCAGCTCCGGGACGGGCATCACGTCCTTCCAGTCAAACTGAATGCCGGGCTCGGTGCGCACGGCAACCGGTATCCCCGTCCAGTCGGGCGTGGCGAAAAACTCCGTCCTAAGACCATTGCCGAAGACCGTGCGCGGCACGGGCACGCTGAAGCCTTCGGCCAGGCTGGCGCCCTGCGCATAGCGCACCGTGGCGCCCGCAAACGCGTCCTTGATGCCGTCGAGCGGCGTGACCGGGCGCAGCGGCGCGCCGTTGTAGTTGCCTTCCAGCGACACCAGCAGGTCCGCCGTTGGGCCTACCACGGCGATGGTCCCCAGGCCCGGCTTGAGCGGCAGCG
This sequence comes from uncultured Acidobacteriaceae bacterium, assembly GCA_964250995.1. Lineage (GTDB taxonomy): Bacteria > Acidobacteriota > Terriglobia > Terriglobales > Acidobacteriaceae > Granulicella. Next base: position 23,441 of record CAXUIF010000001.1, on the reverse strand, counting down.
CGCCGTTGTTCTTCAGCAGCACCATCGACCGTTCGGCCGCACGCAGGGCCGCCGCGCGGTGGGTCTCCGAGGCGATCTCACTCGCCGGCTCCTCTCGCAACGGCGCCGTACCCGCGGGGTCGAACAGCCCGAGCTGCATGCGTGCCGTAAACAACCGCTCCGCCGCGCGGGTGACGATGTCCTCCGTCATCAGCCCTTGCTGGACGGCTTTGCCCAGGGTATTGAAGCCCGGCGCCCAGATGCTGCACGACAGGTCCGTCCCCGCCTTTACTGAAATCGCCGCCGCGTGCACGATGTCCGGCGCGTCATGATGGCCTTTGGTCACATCCATGATGGCCGCGCAATCGGACACCACAAAGCCCTTGAAGCCCCACGCATCGCGCAGGTGATCCTTCAGCAGCATCGTGTTCGCGCACGCCGCGTGATCGTCGATGGCGTTATAGGCGCACATCACCGACTTCACCCCCCCGTCAACCACCGTCTTGCGAAAGGCCGGCAGATAGGTCTCTTCGAGGTCGCGTGGACTCACCACCGCGTCGAACGTATGCCGCTGCGACTCCGGCCCGGAGTGCACCGCGAAGTGCTTGCTGGTGGCCACGGCCTTGGGGTGGTCGGGGTCCGGGCCTTGCACCCCCTGGATGAATGCCGTGCCCATTGTGCCGGTCAGGAACGGGTCCTCGCCGTAGGTTTCCTGGCCCCGGCCCCAGCGCGGGTCGCGAAAGATGTTGATGTTGGGCGACCAGTAGGTGAGCCCATAGAAGATGCGGTGGTTGTTCTCGCGCTGTGCCTCTTCGAACTTCGCCCGGCCCTCAGTGGACACCACATCGCCCATCGTGTGCACGATCTGCGGATCCCACGTCGCGGCCATGCCGATCGCCTGCGGAAACACCGTCGCGTAGCCCGCGCGAGCCACGCCATGCAGTGCCTCGCTCCATGTCTGATAGCTCGGCACACCCAGCCGCGGAATGGCGACCGCCCAATCCTCCATCTGCGAGGCCTTCTCCTCCAGCGTCATCCGGCCCACCAGGTCGTGCGTGCGCACCGCCGCAGGCAGACCTGGATCCAGGTAAGCCGGGCGCTCGGTCGCGGGGTCCTGCGCCGCTGCGATCAAAGAAAGGGCAAAGCACGAGGCAAGAAGAGGCGAGTTCAAGGGCGGCAACTCCAGAGGGTTTAGCTGCCCTATAAGAAAGGATAGGCACCGGTCATGGCAAGCGGCGTCTTGCGACTTTTGCGGCTCTTTGCTGGCCACTCCTGCACGGATCCGCGTTGGCTCGGCTTTGCCATGGCGCGGGAAACTGAATCGAAGACATGGACACCGGAAAGCACGAGCACAAGCCTTCGCTCGAAGATCAAGCTGCTTGCGCCGCGTTCCTGCTCTATACTTTCCGCAACTCCCATGCCCCGATCTGCCCCCAAGCAGGGCCGGCCTGTCAGCTTGAAGATGCTTGCCGAGCACCTGGACTTGAGCCCTGCCACGGTCTCCTTTGTCCTCAACAACGCGCCCAATCGCTCCATTCCGGAGACGACGCGCGAACGTGTGCGCGCCGCCGCGCTCGCGTTCAACTACCAGCCCTCCATGGTGGCCCGCCTGCTGCAGGGCAAGCGCTCCCAGACCATCGGGATCCTGCTGCCGCAACTCGGCGAGGGCTACCACGCCCAGGTGCTTGCCGGCGCCGCCGATGTGTTCATGCGGGAAGGCTACTTCTTCTTCACCGCGCACCATCGTCATCGCAAGGACCTGGTGGATGAGTATCCGCGCCTTTTGCAGCAGCGCGGCGTGGAAGGCATTCTGGCCATCGACTCCCATCTTCAAAGCGCCGGTGCGGGCCCTACCGTCACGGTGGCCGGGCACAGATCGTTCCCAGGCGTGACCAACATCGTGCTCGACCACGACCGCGCCGCGGAGCTCGCGCTCGGGCACCTGGTCCGCGAAGGCCATCGTAAGATCGCCTTTATGTGCGGGCCGAGCATCAGCTCGGATACGGCCAGCCGTTGGCGCTCGCTGGTGCGCATGGCCCGGCTGCTCAAGATCCCCATGCCGGAAAGCCACATCATTCGTCTGGAGGAAATGACCAACACACCACAGCTCGGCTATCCCGGGGTGCAACAGCTCCTTATGCGGCATCGCGACTTTTCCGCCGTGGTCTGTTTCAACGACATCTCAGCCATTGGCGCGATTCGTGCGCTGCACGACGGCGGCCTCACGGTGCCCCGAGACGTCTCGGTAATCGGCTTCGACGACCTCACCGTCGCCGCCTACTGTGTGCCGAGCCTGACTACGATCCGCCAACCGTTAGCGCAGATGGGATCCACTGCGGCTACGCTGCTGCTGAAAAAGATTCGCGGCGAGCAAACCGAAGGTCTGGTCAAGATCGAACCGGAGCTGATTGTGCGCGAGTCCACGGCCTACTCTCCCACCCATACGCTGGCCACCGGGGTCCACGATCAAGCAAGGCCCGCGAAAAATGGCCGTGCGCGTAAGACCCTGGCTGCCGGACAGCAGCTGCTGGTCTAAGCCCTTGCAGCCGCTGCGCTCCGCGTTCCCTTTTTGCTCGGTTTCCTGCGTCTCCTCGCCTTTTGCCCATGCATCGTGTGAGGATACTTGCCGAACGAGTTTTCAGGCGCAAAGGGGATTGACGAGACATGGGTCGGAGCCAAGATAGAGAAATTTCAGCAGGGCGCGCGCTAGCACGGAGAAAGACGGCGCATCTGCTGCCCGCTCTTGCCCTGTCCGCGGCGCTGCACGCGCAGGCTCCGCAACCGCTTACGCCGGCGCAGCAGCAGCACATCAACGACATCATCCACCGGATGACCCTGGACGAAAAGATCGACTACATCGGCGGTACCGGCTTTGCGGTGCGTGCCATGCCGAGCGTCCAGCTGCCCGCGCTGGAGATGTCCGACGGCCCCTATGGTGTGCGCTCCAACGCCGGCCTGCCGTCCACCACCTACGCCGAAGGCATCGGCCTGGCCGCGACCTGGGACCGCACGATGGCTGCGGAGATTGGCGCCGGCATTGGCCGTGACGCTCGCGCCCGCGGCGTCCACTACATGCTCGGGCCCGGCACCAACATCTACCGTTCGCCGCGCAACGGCCGCAACTTCGAGTACTTTGGCGAAGATCCGTACCTGTCCGGCGAGATGGACGCGGGCTACGTCACCGGCATGCAACAGCAGGGCGTCAGCGCGACCGTGAAGCACTACATCGGGAACAACTCCGAGTATCTGCGCCATGACTCCGACACCGTCATGGACGAGCGCACCCTGCACGAGATCTACCTTGTGCCCTTTGAAGCCGCCGTGAAGAAAGGCAAGGTCGGGGCCGTGATGGACAGCTACAACCTGTTCAATGGCCTCCATGCCACGCAGAATCCCGTCATCAACATCGACATTTTGCGCCATGACTGGCACTTTCCGGGCACGTTGATGTCGGATTGGGACGCCACCTACGACGCGGTTGGGGCGGCGAACGGGGGGCTCGATATCGAGATGCCCACCGGCAAGTTCATGAACCGCGCGAATCTGACACCGGCCATTCAGTCCGGTAAAGTCACGGAAGCGACCATTGACGAGAAGATTCGCCACATTCTGACGACCGCCGAGATCTTCGGATGGCTCGATCGGCCTCAGCGCGACCCTAACATCTCCCTCCTCGACACTGAAAATGATCGCGTCGCCCTGAAGTCCGCGCGCGAGTCTGTGACGCTGCTCAAGAACACCGGGAATCTGCTGCCGCTCCACAAGCAGCAGATCCACACGGTGTTGGTGGTCGGTCCCAACGCCTACCCGGGCACGCCCGTGGGCGGAGGCAGCGCCGGTGTGGTCCCGTTCCATCTCGTCAGTTTGCTGGAAGGCATGTCTGCCGTCGCGCCCGGCGTGAAGGTGCTGTACGACCCCGGCCTTCCCACTTTGGGCGACCTGGCGACACACACCGATTTCACAACAGCGGAGACAGGCGGCCAGCCAGGTCTTACGCAGGAGCTGTTCGGCAACCAGGACCTGAGCGGCGCGCCCGTTAAGCAGATGGAGCCCAAACACATCAACAAGACAGGCGTGGGCTGGGACTCCATCTCGGGCAGCATGGAGGATTTGATGGCCCTGTTCGCCAAGCCACCCGCGGCGACCTCGGACCGCTACACCGGCTACTTCACTGCAAAGACCGCCGGCAACTACCTAGTGGCGCTCGCCGGCGGCGGCGAGGGCAATGGCGCGCGCGTGCTGATCGACGGCCAGGTGGTGATCGATAATTGGAAGTACGTTCGCGCCTTCGAGCCGCACCTCACGATGCCGCTTACCGCGGGCCCGCACAAGATTGTCGTGGAGGCCTGGCAAAAAGGCATCATCGGCGGCCGGCTTCGCTTCGCCATCGCCCCGGAAGCCGAGGTCGTGAGCCAGCGCGCCAAGGACCTTGCCGTCCATGCCGATGCGGTCGTGGTCGCTGCCGGCTTCTACAACAATCGCGACGTGAACACAGAAAGCGAAGGGGGGGACCGCACATTCGACCTTCCGTTCGGGCAAGACGCTTTGATCGACGCCATGGAAGCCGCAAACCCCCACACCGTGGTCGCCGTCACCTCGGGCGGTGCCGTGGACGCCTCCCGTTGGATCGACGGGACGCCCGCCCTCATCGAGGCCTGGTACGGCGGCCAGGCGGGGGGTCAGGCTCTCGCGGAAGCGCTCTTCGGCGACCTTAACCCGTCCGGCCATCTGCCCATCACCTGGGAGCGCCGCGCCGAGGACAACCCCACCTACAGCAACTACTACCCCCAGGACGGCGGCATTCAGGTCACCTATAAGGAAGGCATCTTTGTCGGCTACCGTGGGTACGAAAAGAACAACACCAAGCCACTCTTTCCGTTTGGTTTTGGGCTCTCGTACACCACCTTCAGCTTTGCCAACCTAAAGGTGACTCCCGGCTCAGGCAGCGACCTTGCCCCTTTTGCCACTGCCGAGTTCGATGTGACCAACAACGGCAGCGCTCCCGGGGTAGCCGTGGCTCAGGTCTATGTTTCCGAGCCAAAGGCGCGCGAGCCTCGCCCGGTTCACGAGCTGAAAGGGTTTGAACGAGCCGAGTTGGCCGCTGGTCAAACAAAGCACATCACCGTGCCGCTGGACCCTCGCGCGTTTGCCTGGTACGACGCACACGCACATCGCTGGGCCGTGGATCCGGGCAGCTTCACCGTCTCCGTAGGCGATACTGTGGCGTCGCTGCCGCTGACCGGTACGGTCGACATCACGGCAGCGCGGGCCCACGCCGCTGCCGGTGCTCCCCTCCAGCGCTAGCTGCTGCCGTAGCAAGGACCCCGGGTTCTGCCGCAACGGATCCGGGGTTCTTGTGTGCGCCTCGAAACACCCACGGGGTATGGCCTAGCTGCAACCAAGTTGCAGAAAAAAAGAGAAGAGCCTGTTCAGCACGATCGCATCAAAATCGAAATACGGTTCGGAAGAGCTAGACTAAGACCCACGTCTTTCGTAACAAGAGCATAAAACTTTGGGTCCACCTAGCTATCTTTGCGCTACGTTGACGTATGCTCACGCTACACCCTGGGACGGCAAGAGACGGCGACAGACGACAAGTTCTGTCCCTTTCTCGCCGAATCACAACCGGAGTGGGATGCTTCAAGTGCGATCTTTGCTTGTTGAATCCAATCTGAAGATCGCTTCAGGACGTTTCTCTACTGCGCGTCCTGTAAGACACTCTTCCGGGCCCGTTCGTGTTCAACAGAACGACCAACCCAGGTAGGGTGATCCCGCGTTCTAGGAGCAGACGATGCAAGGCCACCTTCATTCCACCGCTTCACCGTTCGTAGTGCAACGGCCTTTGAACAGTGCAGCGACGCGCCGGCCGGAAAACTTCTATCTACCCCGGGATGTCAGCAGCCGTTTTGGCGTGCGGCTACGGGAGTTGCGCCGCGATCGCAACCTGACCCAGTTGCGCATGGCTGTCGAGTTCGGCATCGATCGCACCTTTATCTCGGATGTGGAACGCGGGCGTAAGTCCATTTCCCTGCCCATGCTCGAAGTGCTCGCGCTCGGCTTCAACCTGAGCCTGTCTGAGCTGCTGCGAGATATTTAGTCGCTCGCCCTTCTCCTGGTTCAAAACTCCATTCGGCAGCGAAGGCCGCAACAGCGCGTTTCGTGTCGGCTATCGGCTACATCACGCGAGCTCCCGCTTCCCGGGTGACATCGTACGGTGTTACAAGTCAGCTCGTACGGCGCTCCGGCGCGGTTGGAGGATCAATGAAGTCTCGGGTTCTAGCGTTCTTATGCACGTTTCTGGTTGCACCCGTCGTTGTCGCGGCACCTCTGGCCGGCGATCCGTCCGTTCCTTCCGGGCCTGAACAGTTTCAGGTCAAGGAGAAGACCGAGGTCCCGAACACGACGCTGCAACCGGGCAGCTACTCCATTCGCATCCTGGATCACTTGCGCGACCGCGTTATCCTCCAGGTCTCCGATAAGAGCAATCACGTGGCTTCCACCTTCTTAGCGGTACCCGCTTCCACCATGGCCAACGCCCCTGCGGGCCCCATTTCGTATGGCAGCGGCCCCAAAGGCAAAGCGGCTCTGAAGGGCTTTTCCTTTCCGGGCGGCGTCGCTGTTGAGTTCGTCTATCCAAAAAACGACGCGGTGTCTATCGCCAAAGCGAACGACACGCGCGTGATGGCCATTGATCCGGCGTCGGAAGGCCGCGTACCGGCCCAAAAGCTCAAACAGGACGATATGGAGATGATCACCCTGTGGATGCTGGAGCCCTCGCGCGTGGGTCCGGGAGACGCCAAGGCGCCTGCCATCGCCGCCACCCGCTACAAGGCCCCGCAGCCAAGCACCTCCGCTTCTGTAGAGACCGCCCAGGCTCAGCCCGCTCCGGTTCCTCCGGCGGCACCGGTCGCCGTTCCAGCGCCCGTTTCTAGCGAGAACACCATTGCAACGAGCAGCACTCCCAGCCCTGCACCGCGCCCCGTGATGCGGAAGGCGCCTCCCGTACAGATGGCGCAAAATGACGTTGCCGCGCCCCCCGCGCCGGTACGCACGCATGTTCGCCCGGCGAATGTGAAGGCCTTGCCACACACCGGCAGCAGCCTTCCTCTGCTCTGGCTGGCGACTGGCCTCTCCCTCCTGTCGGGCGGCTTGCTGACGGGGCGACGGCTGGCCCTGCAACGCTAGCTGCTCGCATGCGCAGATCGTTCAAGTGGGTGGAACTCTGCGCCTGGTTTGCCGGCCTGCTCTGCCTGGCGGGGGGGGGTGTGGGGGGGGGGGGAGGGGGGCGGGGCGCGCCC
>CAXUIF010000001.1:6918-16154 GCA_964250995.1 uncultured Acidobacteriaceae bacterium | reverse complement strand
GCGGCGTGGGGGCTCTGCTGGTGGTTCGTGGGGACGGGGGCCGCGCATTCCTGGCCGGCGCGCATGTGGGGGCGAGGTCGTTCGCGGAGAAGGACGCCGCCGTCCCGACTTCCGGATACGCAAATAGCAGCGATCAGGATCTTGCCAGCTCCAACGGCGTGATCGGTCAGCTGGCCATCCCTGCCCTTCAGTTGCGCGTGCCTGTGCTCGGCGATTACGACCCAGCCTCGCTGCGTCAGGGCGTGGGGTGGATCAGGGGAACAGCCGTCCCGGGCGGGCTCGGCAACTTCGTCGTAGCCGGCCACCGCGATACTTACTTCCGGCCACTACGCCGCGTCGCGTCAGGCATGATCATGCGCGTCACAACGCGCGAAGGGACCTTCCAGTACCAGGTGGACTCCACAGCGATCGTGGTGCCGGAGGCTGTCGACGTACTTGACATCGGGGACCGGCCCGAGATGACGCTGATTACCTGTTACCCGTTCGATTACATCGGCCCTGCGCCCAAGCGCTTCATCGTGCGCGGCCACCTGATATCGGTGGCCGGGGAGGCGCAGTAACCCCCAAAGCGCGAGCGTGCCAGATGAGAGCACCCCCTGGGGTACGTTAGTCTTGGCCTAGGCTACGCCGCCGAGGTCACGCTGGGCGAAACGCTGGCCAGCTCTTCAATCCGAACCCGCATCGCGGACTGCAAACGGTGGAGCACATTCATGGTGATCCGCGGAGCGTTCTCCTCCGACACCCGGGTCAAGAAGAGGGTACTTCCCTCGCCCAGGCGCAGCTCGATGCCGAAGGAGGGCGTGTCCGGATCGCATTCGAAGTAGGTTTCGCGGAAGCGTACGCCCTGGATCTCCAACTCCGCGGAGGCGAAGTTCAGATCGCGGCAAGCGGTGCGCAACACCTCCCAGCACTCCTCAATCGAATGCGCCGAGCGCAGCGCCAGGTAGAAATCCTCCACACAAATCGTGCCCCGGATCGCGCTGCGGATGGTGCGTATGGTGAGCGCCTCTCGCGCGACGGCGATGAACTCGGTGTACCCGAGCCGGCTAATGCCGAGCACAATCAGGATCAGAAGCAGCACCAAAAAGGGAAGTGCCTTGTTGCTCACGGTCGCCAGCACCGCGAGCGAAGCGAACGCGCAGCAGACACCGTACAGGATCAGCGCTGTGTGCCGGGTAGAAAAGCCCAGGGCCAGCACGCGGTGATGGATGTGCCCGCGGTCCCCCTGGAAAATCGGCACCCTGCGCAAAAAGCGCCGGCCGACGGCCAGGCCGACATCTGTGAGGGGAAGCGCGAGCGCCATCAACGGCGCCGCGAGGCCCACCACGCTATGGGCGTGCTCCGACCATACAAGGCCAAAGCAGCCGAGCAGAAAGCCGATGGTCAAGCTGCCACAATCGCCCAGAAAGACAGAGGCAGGGCTGAAGTTGTACCGAAGAAAGGCCAGCAGCGCGCCGGCCAGCGGAGCCGTGATCAGCGCCAACCCAAAGTGCCCATAGATCAACGCAACACCCAGCACCGTTAGGGTTGCCAGGAGGCTGACGCCGGTGGCGAGCCCATCCATGCCGTCGATCAGGTTGACGGCATTGGTGCAGCAGATCAGCCAGGCCACGCTGAGGATCAGGCCCAGGGTGGGCGAAAGATGGTGCAGGTTCAGACGCACGCCCATGCCGACGGCAAGCGACGCCGCAACCACCTGTCCGAGCAGCTTGTACAGCGGGCGCAGCTCCAGAATGTCGTCCAGAAAGCCGACAAGAAACATCACGCCGGCCGCGGGCAGCACGCCCTTGAGCACCTCGTCGTGTTGTACGTACACGCGGCGATCATGGAAGAAGTAGAGAAATGCCAGGGCGACGGCGCACGACAGAATGATCGGTAAGCCGCCGATGCGTGGTACGGCACGTTTATGCGACTTGCGTCCACCGTCCGGTACGTCTACCAGCTTCCAATGAAGGAAAAGGTCACGGCACACAGGAGTCAACGCAAAGCACAGCAAAAACGAGATAGTACCCAAAGCTAGAAGAACGTACATGACGACCTCTCTTTGGCTTTCGCGAAATCAGTTCGGAAGCGGGCGTACTTGCTTCAGTGGGGGCAGCTCCGCCCCAGCCCGGGTCTGGTGCCCGGTGCGGGGTGCGGCGCCAAGAATGTCTCCAATGCGGTCGACACTTTGCGGCAGATCGTAGCAATCCAGGAGGGCCTGACGGGCGCGCGCGCCGGCGTCGGTGATCAGCGAACGGTGCGCCGCGAGATGCTTCAGCAACTCCGTAACGCCGTGAACATCGCCGGGCGCGAAGGCCCAACCGCAGCCGTGGCGGCGAATGATGCGCGCCGGCGTCGCGGAAGCAGGCCCAATAAACAGGAGCGGACGTTCGGCTGCGAGAATGCCGTAGACCTTGCTGGGCACCACCGAACCGCATGCACTTTCCTGTTGCGTGACCAAACCGATGTCGCCTGCGGCGAGCCCCTCGCTCAGCTTGTCGCGCGCCACAAAGGGCCGCATCTCGACGGAGCGGATGGCATTCGCTTCGCAGAACTCAGTCAGCGCCTCCCGGCGGCCGCCTGTGCCGACAAAGAGGAACCGGAAACGTGCATCGTCCCGCAACGCACGCATTGTCCCGAGCAGAGTGTCGAGATCATGCGCGAGGCCGAGGTTGCCGGAATATAACAAGACGAGCTCGTTGGGATTGCCGGGGCGCGGCATCGGCGTGATGCTCCGGCTGTTGGCCCAGTGCTCGGCGATGAAGATCTTGTCGGCAGGAACGCCGCGGCTCACCAGCCGGTCGCGCATGCACTCGCCCAACACAACGATGCCGTCCGCGTGCCGTCGCGACCAGTCCGCCAGCGCGCCGGTGATGCGGTGCAGCAGGCTGCCCTTGCGGATGTGCGCGAGATCGATCGCGATGTCCGGGTAGACGTCCTGCTCCCAGATGAAGTGCCGCGCGCCCCGCAACTTCTGAATGCAGGTCCCGAGCAACGCGATCAGGGGCGGCGTGGTCATCGAGACGACAACATCCGGGCGGCGCAGCGTGAGCCCGCGCGCGAAGGCCGACACATAAAACGACAGGTACGACACCACGCGGCCGAGCTTGCCGCGCGTGAAGGGCATGGCCTTGACGCGATGCACCGTAGCCCGGGGCGCTTCGGCGCCCGCCGCTGCGGCATAGCCGCCGCTGTCGCCGCACAGCACCTCAATGTCTTCCCCGCGCGCCGCTAGACCAATGACCAGATCGGTCAGCTGCTGGCTGGTTGCGGACGAATCCGGCCAGAAAAACTGGTTGATGAACAGCATGCGCATCAACGCACCTCCGCATGCGCCGCCGGCTTGGCAGACCGGATCTTGCGCGTCTTCACAAAGCGAGCAGGATTGCCCGCATGAATCTGAAAGTCCGGCACGTTGCCCGTGATCACGGCGCCTGCCGCTGCCACGGCGTAACAACCCAGCACACTGCCCGGGGTGAGCACGCTTTTGGCGCCGGCCCAGGAGCCCTCACACAGCTGGATCGGCGCGATCATCAGGCCAAACCCCGGCTCGCTCCAGTCATGATTGCCCGTGCAAAAATACGCGCCCTGCGACACACAGCAGTTGGCCCCGATGCGCACGGTAGTCAGGTTGTCGATCCACACGCGCTCGCCAATCCAGCAGTGGTCGCCCAACTCCAGATGCCAGGGATACTTCACCTGCACGTCGGGCTTGATGACGACGCCCTTTCCCACCCGGCCGCCGAACGCACGCAGGAGCCGCACGCGCAGCGAGGAGGACAGCCAGGCCGAGGCAAAGAGTGGCTGTGCCACGAGCATCCAAAGGGCGCGCTTGGCGAAGGAGCCGCCCGGTTGATACCACGAGTTGTCATAGGTCTCAAGCTGCACGAGGCTCATTACGCACCTCCCCTCAGCAGCCGGGTGGTCGCCGGGGGCGGGCCACCCAGAAGAAAGTCGTACAGTTCGGCCATCTGCCGCGTGACCTGCTCCGGCGTGTAGCGTGACGCGATCAGCTGCGCTCCATTCCGGCCCATGGCCCAGTTCTCGTCTGCGGGGCGGTCCAGCAGTGTCTGCAGCGCAGCCGTGAGTGCGTCGGCGTTGGCGTCGATCTCCCAGCCCACATGGGCCGCCGTGATCTCGGGCATATTGCAGGCATGCGTCGCAATCACAGGCACGCCGACGCCCATGGCTTCCAGCAGCGCCATGCTCAGCCCCTCGGAGTACGAGGGCAAAACGTAGCACTCTGCAGCGTCCAGCGCGCTCCACTTCATGGCGCCGGCCAGCATGCCCGTAAAGCACACCTGGGCATCGACGCCGCGCGCCATGGCGAGGCTCACGAGCTTGGCCTGCATGCCCTCGGCATCCGGCCCGGCGATGACGAGGCTGGCGCCAGGGTGCTGCCCGGCCACGCGCGCCCAGGCTTCGATCAGCAGGTCCAGGCCCTTTTTGGGGTGCAGCCGCGAAAGAAACAGAACCAGCCGCTTGCCGCGCAGCTCCGGGAAGCGATGAAGAAACAGATCCGCATGGGCGTCTTCGGGCAGGTCGACGGCGTTGGGAATCACAGCGATCGGGCAAGTGGCCCCGAACTGCCGATACTGCTCCGCTTCGGCCGTCGTCAGGGCGTGCAGGCAAGCGGCGCCGGCTACATTCTCCCGCTCGATGAGCGCCGCGTAGATGCGTTTTTTCAGGCGCTTGGCCGCCAGTGCCCAGGGCTCCAGCATGCCGTGCGCCGAAAGCACATAGGGTTTGCCCAGCTTGCGCGCCAGCCGGCAGGCGACAGCCGTGCTTTCCTCCCAGATGCCGTGAATGTGGAGACCATCGGCCTGGCGCACCGCTTCCGCGAAGCTGGCCTTCAACTCGCGGTCAAAGGCCCAAGAGGCGCGCGAAGTGGGCCAGAACGAGATCTCTTCGCCCTCCATCTCACGCGGCTGATACGTTTCCCCTGCATGGCAAAAGGCGGCGAGCGAAACGTCCAGCGGGGCCTGCAGCGACAACGACGCGGCCAGGGCCGGCACAGCGGCGCTCAGACCCCCATACCGGGGATCGGTGTGCGAGACCACATGCAGCCACTTGCGCCTGGACGGCAAGGTATACGGCGGAACCATCATGGGACCCATCGCGGTCGTATGCATGGCCGTGATCATGAGCTCACCTCCGGCAACAGCTCAGGTTTTGCAGCGCTGCCACGGGCGGCGGCGATCGTGGCAATGGCGTCCCCAAAGCCCTCCGGCGAAAAGCGGCTGACGATCTCGCCGGAGCACCGGCCCATCGCCGCCCGTTGCTCGGCCGGCATCCGCTCCATGGTGTGCAGCCAATGCTCGATCTCCTCAGGCGCGCTCGGGTCGAAGGAGAAACCGTTCACGCCTTCCTGCACCAGGTCCGCGCAGCAGCCGCAGCGGCTGGATACCAACACGGGCAGATCCGCGGCCATGGCCTCGTTCACCACCAGCCCCCAGGGCTCGCGCGTGCTGGGCAGCACAAAGCAGCCCGCCTGCGCGTACAGCGGCAACAGTTCGTGCGAGGTCTTCAGGCCGGTGAAGCGCACATCGTGGGCAAACGGGGTGCTGGCTCCCCCCGCTCCCCGCCACCCCGGTGCGGGGCCGGCGCCGCACCCCACCCGCGGCCACTTACCGCCGTTGTGGCGTTACGCCGTCCAGCTCGCGAGTAGGCCGTTCACGTTTTTCTCCTGCGCCAGCCGACCCACGTACAGGAAGTACGGTGCCGCCGGTGCGCCGGATGTCTCTTCCCGCAGCGCCAGCGCGCCGGTGCGGAACATCGCGTTGTCGACCACGTCGTAGCAGCCGGCAATGCGCTCGGCCGGGAAGCGCAGCTGGCGCAGGTAGCTGACGTGCGCCTGGCCGCCTGTCACAGCCCAGTCAAACAGGGTGCGCAGCGCGATCTGCTTGGGCCACTCCTTCCACCAGGTCCGCCGGTGGTCGCCGGCCGTGCTTTCAGTCATCAGCACACTGGTGCGGCCGTGCACCCGCGCCCAGAACGCCGCGGCGAGCGCCGGCAGCGTGTAATACCCCGGAACCAGCACTACCTCCGGTTGCAGCTGATCGAGCCGTTGCCAGAGCTTGCGCGCCAGGGCAAGCTTGTTGGCCTCGCGCCAACTCGCTGCGGGCATCAGGGTTTCCACGTGCACATCCCCCGGGAGCGCTTCACGGAACTTCAGGCCCTTGTGCACACCAATCCCGCCGACCAGCTCAATGCCGACGACCTCGCCGGCCAGCGTGCGCGCTGCCTCCATACCGCGGAAGCGCGCCACATGGTACGGGTACCAGTCGATCCAGATCACGGCCACGCGGCAGCGTGGCGTCTTGGCGCGCTCAAGCATGCGGCACCTCCGGCAGCACGAGCCCTTGCGGACGGCGTGCATGGACACGTTGCGCGTATACCGCGGAACGCGGCAAAAAGAGTCGCCGCCGCGAGCGGCTGCGGACGCGCTTCTCGACGGCGCGGTACGCAATCCAGCACGGCACCGAGAGCAGCACGGTGCGGAAGATCACCGCTTCCATGGTTTGCATCACGAGGTAAATCGAAAGCGCGGCGATCACGATGTACTGGCACGTCCACACGCCGCCGCGCGTCACCGCCTTGCGCCAGACAACGCCATAGATCCAGCCCAGCATCGCCATGAACGGCACGGCCAGCCACCAGACCTCCACCCACAAATCCGCCACAATGCCGGGTGCCGAGCCCGGGGCGCCGCGCCATCCCAACGCCTCGGCGAAGCCCTCACCGGTGCCGGCGTTGTGCAGCAGCTCGGGCACGCCGAAGTCCTCATACTTTGTTGGCCAGATCGCGCTGGGGATCGGCCGCACCATAATCTGTGCGAGATACCGCCGCATCCAGAAGTAGTGATCCCGGCGCTCCGTGCTCAGCACCGTGCCAGACCCATAGATGAACTCGTTGCCGGTATCGGCCTTGTCCACGACGTTGGTCACGTCGGTCTTCATGTGGAAGTCCGAGCCGAGATAGATGTTCTGGCGGTTGGTGACCAGAAACAGCACCAGCCAGCCCAGGCACAGGCCACCCAGGCCGAACGTCACCAGCGGTGGCCGCTTGCCGCGATTGAAGTACCAGCTCATCATCAGCACCACGATCAGCGCGAAGGTGGGACCACGCCGTCCCATCAGCAGAGCACTCGCGCTCCAGGGCAAGCCGAACAGCAGCGTAAGACCAACCCCGACCTCGCGCGATCCGCCCGACGACAGCGAGGTGACGGCGAACATGACGCCTACCAGCAGCAACAGGCTGCCGTCGCGGACGTAGCCGTTATCGTCCCAGCCGCCGGCGTAGGAGGTGCCAAAGGCCTGCCGGAAGCCGCCGACGTTGTGGATCGTGATCAGCCAGCACAGCAGGCCCAGGCTGCCCGCCACCGCCGAGGCCATCAATAAGCGCTTGGCCCCGAGCGCGCTGATCTTGCGCTGCGCAAAGCGCGTTTTGCGGATGCGTACGCCCGCGCCCAGGCAGCCCAGGGCAAACGCGAGCACGCCCAGCACGTTCAGCAGCTGCACATGCTGCAACTGGTTCTCGTCAAAAAAGCGCGCCAGGGCGTCGTGCTCCACCAACTGAAACGGCATCCAGGCATACAGGAACGCCAACATCGGCCCCATAAACACCAGCGGGTGAAACACGTCGCGACTGCCATCGAACGCCACAACCGCAGCGCCCAAGGCGATAAGCGCCGCAGCGACCAGCATCAGCTCAAACACGGCGCAGCCCCCTTCCGGCGAGGCCTTTGGCCTTGGCCAGCAGGCTCTCGAGGACGGCGCGTTCCGGCAGCCAGTCGTGCCGCTTGCCCAGCCACCACAGGCCGCCACAGCTCCCCACGCATAGAAGCACCATCGCCGCTGTGGCCGGGAGGGTCGCCGTGACGAGCGAGCTCCGCAGCACGGCCAGCCCCGAGCCGAGCGCGACCGCGACCACCGCCAACCCGAACAGCGGCAACATCCCGGCCGGCAGCGTATCTTTGCGCTGCAGCGTCAGCAAGACCAGCAGCGCGGAGACGACGTGTGCCAGGAAGTACACGCCCATGGCTTCCCAGGCACTGCCGCCCTGGAGGAACAGCACGGTCGCGGCGGCCGCCACAAACACGGCCCAGATGGTGTTGATGACCGCGGTCGCCCGCAGGGAAACAATCGTCAGCCGTGCCGCGGCGGGGGCGGTGCCCATGTGGGCCACGGCTGTAGCCAGGGCCAGCGCGATGGTGGTTGCCGCGCCCGCGTAAGCGTGCCCATACAACAACCCCAGCAGCCACGGCACAACCGTCATCCCGGCCAGCGCCAGCACAAGCGAGACTGCAGTGGAGGCATAGGTGCACAGCGCCATGACGCGCTGCGGTGTTTGGGTCTCTTCGTGCCGGGGGTCGGCCATCACCGCATAGCTGCCCTCGGTGAGCAAGGACGGCGCCAGCGCCACCAGGTTGCGGAGCTGGTTGGCGATCGTCAAAAAGCTGATCTGCACCAGGGTCGCGTCGTTGCGCGCCACCACCGCCGTCAGCCACCAACCCGAGATATTGCTGCCGATGAGGCTGCCCAGCTGAATGCCGCCAAAGGTCCATACCTCCCGCAGCATCGTGCCGAGCGGCAGGGCACGGACCCCGCCCGGCGGCAGCCCCAGCCCGAGCTTCCGGCCGAAAAGAACGCAGACCAGCACCGCGCCGGTCGCCACGGCCCCTTGCGCCACCAGCATGGCGCGCGGGTCGTGCCGGTGCGCCATGGTGGGCAGCAGCGTCACCATGCCCAGACCCACCAACAAGGAAAGCACCAACAGCGCCAGCAGATGGCGTTGCCCCACAAAGAAGCCGCGCGCACATTCCAGCAGAATGATGCCCACCGACGAGATCGCCGCCCAGCGCAGCAGCCCGGTCATGCTGGTTTTGCCCACCAGATGCGCAATGGGCGCGGCGCCCAGCCACAGGCCCACGGCGGCCAAGGCTGCCGACACCAGCGAAACGACGATCAAGGCGCGCCGCAGCGTGGGGTAGCCCGCCGAACCGCGTGGGTACTTGCCCGAGAAGCGGGTCGCCGTCGCCCCAATCCCGCCGGCCGCATACATCGAAATCTGGTTAGCGGTGCCGATCGCAAACGAATACGCCCCAAAGACGCCCTTGCCGCCGAGACGCGCTGCGAGGATGTTGGCCAGCAGGCCCACGCCGCGTTCCACGGCCACGCTGAGGCCCAGGGCCGAGGTGCCGCCCACCAAATGCCGCGTGACCTCCTGGCTCAAGGGCTGGCTCGGGGTTTGGC
>CAXUIF010000001.1:0-6818 GCA_964250995.1 uncultured Acidobacteriaceae bacterium | reverse complement strand
GGTTTGGTCCGGCGATCGGCCCGCGACCCCTGCGAGCTCCAGCTCCGGCAAAGGAGCGGCCACGGGCGGCCACGTCGCGCTGTCGCCATCCACCAGCGGCGCGACCTCGGGAGACCCCTCCAGCGCAAGGTCTTCCGGCGAATCTGCGAAGACGGAGCTCATGCCGCAGTCGCTGCCTTTCCGTTGGCGCCCTTGCGGTGGTACCGGTAGTAGTCCTTGTAGTAGCTGGTCCAGCCTTCGCGTTGTGGGTTGAAGTCATTGAGGATGGTGCCGACCAGCGGAATGCCATCACGGTCAAACAGATCGCGCGCCATGGCCGCGGCGTCCAGCGTCGTTGTTGAAGCACGGAAGACCAGGATCACGCCGTCGGCTTCGCGGGCCAGGATGCGCGTGTCGGCCATATGGAGGGTCGGCGGCGTGTCGATCAGCACCATGTCGAAGCTCTTCGCCAAACGATCCAGCAGGGCGGGCAAGGCAGGCGAATGGAGCAGCTCCATCAGCTCTTCGGTGCCCTCGCCTGCAGGGATCACGCTGACGTTCGGCAGGTCGGTCGGGCGCGTAAAGGCCGACAGCGGCACGGTCTTCAGGTCGAACTCACCGCGCAGGATGTTGCGCAGGCCGATGCGGTTCTCCATGGCAAACGCGTTATGCAGGTTGGGCTTGCGCAGATCGCCATCCAGCAGCACCACGCGCATCTTGGACTTGCTCAAGGCCACACCCAGGTTCGACGTCACGGTCGTCTTGCCTTCGCCCGCGCTCGGGCTCGCGACCACGTAGGTGCGCGACCCCTTTTTCGCTTCGGAGATCAGGATGGACAAGGTGGCGTTGCGGTACGCTTCGGCCGCCAGCGAGAACTCGTCTTTCCAGTGCGCCAGGGGCGTGGTCTCGGTCGTACCGGGCAACAGCGCCCGCGCCTTGGTGGTAGTTCCCAGGAGCGTAATAGGCGTCGGCTTGCCCGCCGTGGCCGCAAACTCGCGCAGCGCCGGGATCGTTCCCAGCTCGTGCACATGGAGGAAACGTTGCACATCGCCCGGTTTGCGGAACACATTCAAGGTGCGCTCGCGATAAAACGCAAACGCCGTGCCCAGCAGACCGCCGAGGAACAGCCCCACGCCAGCGGCGACCCTGCGCTGCGGCGAGAACGGCATGTCCGGCACCCTGGCCGGATCGACGATGCGAATCGTCGCCGCCTGCATGGCCGACGCGAAGCCGGCCTCTTTGGCCCGCTGCAGCAACGTTTGGTAGAGCTGCTGCTCGCTGTCCAGCTCCGAACGCAGCAGGCTCACCTTCGCTGCCTTTTGCAGATCGCTGGACACCTTGGCCAACTCTGCCGAGTAGGTGACGCTTAACAGCGCTTCCCGATGGCGCGCGGAAGAGAGCTCATTGTTCTGGCGCGTCAGGCTGGTCGCGTCGGCCTCGCGCATGCCGTCTTCGGCGGCCCGAATCTGCGAGCGGAGCGTCTTGAGCTTGGGGTTCTCTTCCGTAAGCGCGGGCGAAAGCTTGGCCACTTGCGCACGCAAATCGGCCAGCTGCCCCTCATAGGCACGGTGTGTCGGGCTGTCGAGCACCACCGGCGCGGTACCCGGCGCCGCGCTCCGGTCCATGCCGGACTCAGCCTCTTTGGCAATTCGGTCAGCCTGCGCCTTTACAAGTTCATCCTGCAACGCGCGCAGGCGGTCTTCGCCGACCCCGTTGTTGGGATTCAACATCAGGCCATTGCCGCCCAGGGAAGCGTCCAGCCGGGCCTCGGTGTCCTGCGCCCGCTGCCGCACATCGGCCACCTGCTTGGTCAACCACGCACTTGTCTTGGCCGCTTCGGCACTGCGCGCTTGCAGATCGTTTTCCTGAAACGTCGCTTCCAGCTGATTGCAAAAGCGCGCCGCCAGCTCCGGCGACCAGGCATCGCAGGTGATCTCCACCAGCCGGGTCACGCCCAGCGGTTTTACCCGGACGTTCTGCGCCGCGTCGGCCACCGCTTCGTCATACGGAATCGGCTCGGGATGCCCCAGATGCAAGGTGCGCTGCAGCTGCGACAACAGATCGTTGCGCTCCACAAACGCCGGATGCTCCATCCCGCGGATGCGCGCGACGGTGGCTTCGGTCGCTGTGTCGCTTTCCAGCAGCTTGATCTGCGTTTGGAGATTGGTGTCGCCCTCCGGGCCCGCATCGCTGCTGGTCGGGTTCACGGAATGAAAGTTCATGAAATCGCCGTTCAACGGACGGATGTCCAGCGAGGTCCGGGTCCGGTAGACCGGCAGGGTGCGCAGACCGAAGAACAGGCTGCCCAGCAGGCCCAGCAGCGCGAACGCCAGCAGGCTCCACTTGTAGCGCCGTACGGTCAGCAGATACTCCTGTACCAGGCCCATCGACTCCGCTTCGGAGTCCATTGAAAAGTCCGTGCCATGTACCGTCGGTGGGGCCATTGCAACTTGTTCGCCCCCCAGCTCGAGACGGCGGGGAAATCGCTCTCTCATCATGTCTCCTTCTTGCGTGCAACGCCGGTGTCAGCCTGCAGTCGATCGTGATTCCGGGGAAAAGGCGGTGGACGCTACTTGTAGATCAGCATCCCGGTGGTGACGCCAATGGCTGCCTCGATCGCCCGGCGCGACCCCACCTTGAATCCGCTGTGCGGAACAAACAGGATGTCGTCGGCATACAACCGCACGTCCGGGGCCTTGCCTGCAAAGATCTTGTTCACGTTCACGGGAATGAGCGTGTGGTCGCCTTCGCCGTTCGGGTTCGGCCGGAGAATGCGCGCGCTGCCGGCAGCTGAATCGGGCCCCAAACCTTCAGCCATCGTGACCGCTTCCATCACCGACATCGTCCGGTGCGTCGACAGCATGTACCCGCCGGCCTTTTTCACATCGCCGGTCACATACACCAGCTCGCCCTTCGGCACCGACACCACGTCCCCGGGGCGCATCGCGATGTTCTCGCCCGGCTGCCGCAGATCCATCAGCGAGTCCAGGGGATACTTGGCCGTGGTGGCTCCCGTACCCGGATCCACCTTCACGTCCGAGCCTTCGAGCTTGCCCCAGCGTGCGTCCCGCGTCACCAGGATGCTGGGTCCCGCATCGGGCTTGAGCCCTCCTGACAGCGAGACCACGTCCAGCAACCGTGTAGGTCCCGCCAGCTGGTGAATGCCCGGATTCGCGACCTCGCCGACGACCGAAACGGGCCGGCTTTCCATGCCGGAAAGATTGATCGTCACATCCGGCGCATGCACATATTTGCTAAGCTTCGTCGTCAACTCGTCGTGCAACTGGTTGACGGTGAGGCCCCCGGCTTGCACCCGGCCCACCAGCGGAAGGTCGATCAAACCGTTGGGATCGATGCGAATCGGAGCCTGCGGCACATCGTCCATGTCCGCTACACGCAGCACGATCTGGTCTCCCGGACCGAGAACATACTCCGGGGTTGGCTCTACCCGCCTTTGCAAGGTAGTCTGCGAGCAAAGTGGAAGAGCATACAAAAGAACAGCAACCGTCAAAAGAACAGCAACCGTAGTGCCAAGCAAGCGCTTCATGATGTTTTTTCCGATGTGACAACTTTGATCTTCGCAAGAAACCGGGGATGGGTGTGTCGCCTTCGGTCGACACCCGTCAAAGCAACTTCCGCGCCAAGCTCACCTTCTTCGAGAAACGCTGAGATTTTGCGCTTTTTTGCACCAGCCGTGTTCTTTCAGATGACTAGAAATAGTCTTTTGCGTTACCTTTGATCACGGGTGCGTCTCGAGTTCGACCCCTTCACGCGTCCAAGTTCGAGCTCCGAGGCATCCGACCGCCCCATCTGTCCTCGGCTTTCGCCTCACAATCTCTTGTACCCGGCTCGATAACGCCTGCGGAGCTCCCGTCGCTCGCGGGGCGTCCGCCTTGCGAGTTGCTTCCGTTTGGCCACTCGACAGGGCTTTCAGGGCAGTACCAGGGGCAGTCCATTTTGTGCTTGGGCGCAACGCTGTCCGCCGGGCCTCCGCAGAAGTTGTAGGGTCGCTCCACTTCGGTGGGTGGCGGGCTACACGGAGGTAACGAAACAATCAGGGACCAGGAGTTTCAAGGCAGCTCTGGCCAGGGCAGCGGGAAGCGCATCCGTTCCGCTCACCGGGGCACATCTTCACAATAGAAAGCAGTGATCATGCAGGCATTTGGTCGACGGTATTTGGGTGTGCTCCTTACGAGCGCCTTTCTTTTCACGGTGCAGGGTTCCTGCCAATCCAACCCCTCCTCGCCGTTGCAGATCAGTTTCGGCGACAAAGGTCTGCAAAGCCTCTCCTACAACGGCACAACGTTGGCCGACCTCGGAGCGCATCCAGCCGACAACTTCTATATCGGTCACATGAAGGCCACGGATCTGGCCGGCAACGTGCTTCCGGGGGGCCAGTACGGCTGGGGCGAGGCGAACAGCGGACGCAGCTGGAACGCCGCCGCCCTAACCTGGACCTACAGCTTCAATTGGGGCTCGCTTAGCGTGCAGTATGTCCAGCACGGGACCAATCTCGACATCGTCACGACGGTAAACAACAACGGCAACTCCGGCATTATCTTCGATGGCGCGGCCGTGTTTCCCCTGGTCTTGCACTTCCCGCAGCTGCCCAACGGCTTTGGCCAGCCGAACTATCCGCAAATGGCCTTCAACACCACGGGGCCCAGCGTCACCACGGCCGACTGGGGCTCGGGCGAGGTGCTGGCCGTAGCGCCAGACGCCAGCAAGCCGCTTTATAGCGGATTCTGGCCCGCCCAGGGCGGCGGCGTGCCGTATTCGCCGGAGATCAGCGGCACCACCCCAGACGGCACAGCCACCTTTCAGCCGCACAACGACCGGCCCGTGTACCCGGGCCAGACCGACCAGTACACGGTGTCGCTGCGCTTCGCGCCGAGCGGCACCCCCACCAACGCCCTGGCAGCCGATGCGTACGCGAGTTGGGCTTCCATCTACCCCGCGACGCTCAACTGGAGCGACCGTCGCGCCATCGGCACCGTGTACCTTGCCAGTTCGCCGCAGAGTGGCGACCCGTCGCAACCCGGCGGCTTTCCTACGAACCCGCGCCGGTATTTCAATTCAAGCTCCGTTGACGTCACCACAAGCGCCGGCCTGGTCGCCTTTCAGCAGCAGATCCTGAGTAAGGCGGCAGAGATCGTGGCAAACTCGCGGCAGATGAACGCCCAAGGGGTGATTACCTGGGACATTGAAGGGGAACAGTTCCCGCAGGCCACCAGCTATGTCTGCGAGCCGGACGAGATCGCCCAGGTCGCCCCCGAGATGGAGCAGCCTGTCGCGATTCCGGGCTCACCCTACAACGGCCAGAAGCTTGACGACGCGTACTTCTCCATCCTCAAAAGTGCCGGCCTGCGCGTTGGCGTCTGCGTGCGTCCCCAACACTTCAACTTGAACGCGGACGGCAGCGCGAATCAGGCCTACCTCCCGCCGCAGGCCATCGTCGCCGAACTCACGCGGAAAGCCAAGTACGCCCACGACCGCTGGGGTGCGACCCTGTTCTATGTCGATTCCACCGTCGACAGCACGGGCGGTGTCCTGCCCGCGGCCATGTTCCAGCAGGTCCAGGCCGCCCTTCCAGACTCACTCTTCATTCCGGAGGAGACCAACCCGCTGCACTACGCGTACGCCGCCCCGTTTAAGAGCTTTATCGACCTGGGCGCGGTCGGCACAGACCCGAGCGTGCTGTTCTACTACCCGCACGCTTTTAGCGCGATTCTGGTCAATGACGCCGACGCAGGGAAGGTCGCCGCCGCGCAGGCACAGCTCGTCGCGCAGGTGCGCCAGGGTGACGTCCTGATGGCACACGTCGACTACTGGCAGGCTAACGACCCCACCATCGTGGCGATCTATCAGGCAGCAGGCGTCACAGCGCCCACAACCAATCCGGTCGCGCCACCAGCACCCGTGCCAGCGCCGGTAGCTGCCCCAGCTCCTACGCCTGCCCCAGCTCCTACGCCTGCTCCCGCGCCTGCGCCAGCTCCTGCGCCGGTTTCAGCTCCCACGCCTGCGCCGGCTCCTCCGCCAACCCCGGCTCCAACACCTGCCCCTGTGCCAACCCCAGCTCCAACGCCCGCGCCCGCCCCGGCTCCGGTTGCGCCCGCGATTCCCACAACTCCGAGTCTGATTGCCATTGCCGCCCCCGTCGCTGGGCAGACTGTCTCAGGGTCGATTGTGATACAAGGGGTCGTTAACGATGCGCTCGACGCGGCGGGATCACACCTCATTGTGGATGGTTACGACCTGTTCAACACACGGCTTACCGGCAGTCCTTACGTCTACCCGCTGGATACAACGACGTTGTCGAACGGCCCCCATGTCCTTGAGCTTTGGGGTCACGATATCGGCAACAACACCATCCGTTCCGGCACGGTTTCCGTTGTCGTTACCAACTAATTGCAGTCTTTGGGAGCGGCCCGGTTGCGGGCTGCTCCCCAGCTGCGCCTCAAACCTCAAGGGAATCTCCCCTTACAACTTTGGTGTATGGCGCAAGCGCAGAGGACGATTTAGCCTGACCAAGTTTTCAGACATGGCCAGCCAAAACTGGATCGCTCTGCTTTCGGAGATCGTACGTGGAAAAGCCCATTGAGTCAGTTCAGATCGTCAGCGACGGCATTGTGGTGCGCTTCAGTGACGGTATTCTCACCTACTTCCCGCAAGGCTTTCTGCGGGAAAACATCGGCCGGGGCTCCAACCAGGTCTTCCTTGACTATGACCCGTGCGACGCCGCGGGTCAGCAGAAGAGCCTGAGAGTTCAGTAGAGCGGCCGCGGGCTGGGGGCCCCGCCGAGTTAGACGCGCCCCCCCAAGCGCCGTTTGGAAACAACC